>QHUY01000237.1 GCA_003223415.1 Gemmatimonadota bacterium | reverse complement strand
CCCGTGTGGAGCGGCGCCCTCGCCACCGCCGGCGACGTGGTGTTCTACGGCACGCTGGACGGGTGGTTCAAGGCGGTCGACGCGAAGAGTGGCGCTCCGCTCTGGAAGATGAAGGTGGGGTCGGGCGTGGTCGGGAACCCGATCACCTTCCGCGGTGCGGACCACAGACAGTACGTGGCCGTCTACGCCGGCATCGGTGGCGACTGGTTCCTGCTCTCGGGCGACGTCCGGTCCGACGATCCCGCGGACGTGCGGCCGCCCGCCGACTTCATGCCGGACATCGCGCGCTACACGAGCCAGGGAGGCATCGTATGGCTCTTCGCCCTCTAGCAGCTGCGCCGCTGCTCGCCTTGCTCGTGACCTCGGCCCAGGAGCCCGTCCCGCCCGCGGTGCGCTACGAGCAGCACGTTTTCGCGGGCGGAAATCCGCCGCCCGCCGGAACCCTGCAGAACCCGTTCACAGGGGACAAGAAAGCCGCAGCGGATGGTGAGAAGCTCTTCGGTCTGTTCAACTGCGACGGCTGTCACGGGGGCGGGGCGGTGGGGTTCGTGGGCCCGAGCCTCGCGGACGGGCGGTGGCGCTACGGCGGCGCTGACGGAGAGGTGTTCCACTCGATCTATTACGGCCGGCCGCGGGGGATGCCGGCGTTCGGGGGCATCCTACCACCCGACGCCATCTGGAAGCTCGTGACCTACCTGCAGTCGCTCGAGCCGAAGCAGGACGTCTCCACGGTGGCGTGGTGAGCGCCCGAGCCTGCTTCTAGAAGTCTATGCGGAGTGGTCGCGCTGGGTGGGCGATGGCTTGACGAGCGGCTGCGCGCGGGGTGGCCGATGCCTGTCGCAGTAGTACTGCGCCAGCCGCATGACGTGTCCCGAGCTCTGGTGAGTCACCCAGTGCGCTCGCTGGTCGCAGCGACTGCGCGTCGTCCAGTCGTAGAAGTCGCAGCGGAGCTCGGCCATGCGAGTACCCATGAGGTGGCGCTCTGCGTCTCAGCTCATGCCCTGACGCGGTCTCATGGCCCAGTCGAGCTCGCCAGTGTGGCGTTGCGATCGGCGATCAACGGCATCTCGCGCTGCGTGAGGTCGCGGCTGATCCAGACGACCTGCGTCCCGCAGAGGATCGCGTCCACCGGGTACGGCGTGGTCAGGAACGATCGCCCGTCGGAGGTCGGCACCTGGGTCCCCGGGAAGAAATACCAGCAGCGCTCGGCCGTCGGGTGGCTGTGGATCGTCCCCACCGTGCCCGTCCACCCGGCGCTCTCACACGTCTGCTGCGGCACGACCCACGTCGCGGTGGACTGCGTGGGATCCACGTCCGCCGGCGCGATCCGCCGCACCACGATCGTCTGCCCCTGGAGCTCCCCGATCATGCAGCCCATGAACTCCGTGGGAAACGCGCGGTACTGCAGCATGAGGAAGCGGCGGGCTTGATCCGACAGCACGAGGACACGGGTCGCCGGCGCACGTACGGGCTCCTGACCCGCGGCCGACGCCACGCTCTGCCCATGGCCCGGCAGCGGCATCAGCAACAGTGTCAGACCGGCAACTCCGGCGACAGCCCGTCCTACCTTCACGGCAGCACTCCTCTGGGCCCATGCGAGGGCCTCGGTCTGTGGATTGAGCAAACTCCGTTCCCGAGGTAGTGTTGCATACCCGCCCCGGGGAAACGCGGTGCTGTGCTTGGAAGTGAGCGGGTGTGGCAGGACTGCATCAAGGGACGGCGGGTCGCGTGCACCAAAACGCGGCGTCGCTACGGGGCGATGACTCGAAGTGGTTTTTTGGAGGTGGTCCAGTAGGTTGTGGTGCAACGACGGGGCGTAGCGCAGTCCGGTAGCGCGTCTGGTTTGGGACCAGAAGGTCGGCGGTTCGAATCCGCCCGCCCCGACTGAAGTTGGCTTTTCGCTGCCCTAACTCTTGCCTTAACTCTTGGCGGCTCATGACCCGGAATCCACAATGGCCCGTCTGTTCTGGCTGACGGTCATGGCTGCCTGCGGTGCCGCCCTAGTCCTCGGAGTCTCCTGGGTTGCCGCCTATACCGCGGTGGCCAACGTGCTCGGCTCTCCCCCACCCGAGATGGGCACGCAATCCACGGCGTTGCTGTGGCAGGGCGCACCCGAGCTGTCGGGGCACCCGCGCGTGTGGCGCTTCGCATTCGGACCCACCCGCATCCCCGGAGCTCCCACCGTGCGCATCTACGTCACGCCGCTCGGCCAGGTGGTCGAAACCCAGCCGGCCGATCTCGAAGCGCGAGTGAAGTTGCTTCATCCGAACTGACAGACTGCTGGAGTGGCGTCGGGCATCGCCTCCGCCCTGCGCGCCGCGCGGGGCCAGCCGTGAGGCTTGAGGCGGCGCCCCTCACCGACCGACGAGCTCCTCCACGATCCTGGCCG
>QHUY01000076.1 GCA_003223415.1 Gemmatimonadota bacterium | reverse complement strand
AATGGGCGAGGCTTGAAATGAGTGAGTTCCTTCTTGACATAATGCCGGTCCTTCCAGATGCCGAGGATGGTGATCAGTGGGAAGGGTGTTTGCCGTGACTGTTACGACGTAGGGAAGAAGGCCAAGAATGCAGTCAGACGACAGCCCAGACGACGCCGTGAACTGGGCGTTCAACCTTCAAGGACGCGTCCCACTCAACTGGGGCATCACGGCCATTACGCTATCCCGCGCGGCTGACCTACTGTACTCACGAAGTGAAGCCGCGCGTCGCTTTCAGGCCGAAGTGTTCGCGGTTCAACCAGGGCGCCTTGTCCCGGACCCGCGCCCCTTAAGCGCCGATGAGGAGGAACTCCTAAAGGACACCGAGCTAGAGCGGGTGGCAGTCATGCTTCTCGGGATGGCCGTCGAGAACATGGCCAAAGGCATCTTGGTAGGCCGAACTCCGTCCCACGTGAAGAGTGGGGAGCTCGCCAAGAAGATGACGGGCCATGACCTGGTTGGACTCATCAAGATGTGTGAAGTCGATCTCAACGACACCGAGTTGCGCGCACTCCGGTTTCTCACCGAAGCGATCCGGTGGACCGGCCGTTATCCGATTCCGAAAGAGGCCGCACAGCTACAAAGGCTCACCGCTGGGGAGAAGATGCGTTTGAGTGACCCCGCCTACCGCGAAGGTTTGGTGGGCGTTAGCGCGGGTCTACTCAACAGATTGTGGGAATTGCTGGATGCAGAGCACAGCGCGGAGAAGTTCGCAGAACGCGAACGGCTAGCGCGGGAAGAGTCGAGCCCCAACGAACCGCACGGCAGCAAAATGGATGATCAATACGAGAGCCCGTGAGAGCGCCGGAAAGTCCAGGCCGTGCAGGGCGAAAGTCCAGGGAGTTACAGGCAGCGAAAGCGGGATAGATTAATGGAGCAGCAACGACTTCATTGCGGGTCAACGAGTTCGTTGATCCTGTAGTCATCGCAATGGGTTCAGGGATCGCGGGTTCAAATCTCACCGTCTTCAGATGTTGCATCAAACCCGCCGAAAAACGTTTCTCGTTCCGACTTTGCCGTTACTTTGCCGGTCCAAAGTTGCCAGTGTGTTCCAATGCCATCCTCTCGTGCTCAGAATTGCCAAAAAAACATCGGCCCCGCATAGCGGGGCCGACTTTGGAGACCGGTGCTCTACCAATTGAGCTACGGACCTACAAACTAGATGCCTAGACGCGTAGACGCCTAGACGCACAGGAAAATCCTAAGGGCTAGATTCGTGCACGCCTATGCGTCTGCGCGTCTGTGCGTCTAGGCGTCTGGCTGTTAGAGGGGTGGCTGACGGGAATCGAACCCGCAACCTCCGGAGCCACAGTCCGGCGCTCTAACCGATTGAGCTACAGCCACCGTAGTACTAGACGCACAGACGCACAGGCGCCTAGTGCCGCGGAAACCTAATCAGGCCAAAAGGCTCGAGCAATCTCGGCTGTCCGCGGGTCCAGCGGCACCGGCGCGCCGTCGAGCCGCGCCAACGGCACCACCCCCCGCACCGCGCTCGCCAGGAACAGACTGCGACCCTCCAGCGTCTCCCGCCGCCAGCGCCCCTCCTCCACCCGCACCAGCTCGCCGATCCGCGCCCGCCCGACTCCGGGCAGGATGCCGAGCTCCAGTCCGGGCGTTCGCAGTCGCTCCGCTTCCCACCAGAACAGACTCCACTCCGTCCCCTCGGCCACCCAGCCTTCGGCGGTGAGCAGCAACGCATCGTCGGCCTCGGCACCGTCGGCTTCGGCCGCCGCCTCCTCAAAGCAGTCGCGCTCCGTGGTCTTGTGGGAGTAGGGCACGTGCCGCGCCACCGCCGTGATCACGACCGGCGAACCACCGCCGGGCACGCCGCCCACCGTGACCGCCGCCCGACCCTCCCGCACTTCGAGCCGCAGGACGGCTTCGTCCATCTCCGTGAACGGCACGACGAAGGTATCCAGGTCACGGTCCGCAGCCGGGAGGCCCAGGGCGGACAGCGACCGCCCCAGTCGCGCGAGGTGCCGCGAGAGCAACGGGATGGCGCCCCGGCGCACGCGCATCGTCTCGAACACCCCCACCCCCGGACTACGCATATGGCCGTATAGTACCGGCGGTGGGATTGTGTTGCCAGAACGACGCCGATTTCACATGTTGACTGGCGCTTGAGGGGAAACCGTGAACTACCAAACACCGTCGAGGAACGACGTCGAGGGACACCGTCGAGGGACTACGTTTCTCCTTGACGCATTCCCTCGACGTCTTTTCATGACGCCGTTGCTGTTGGCGTTGGGTTGCTCCCACCGCCCACCGCCCGATTTCGCCCCCGATCCCGGGCTCGTCGCGCGCATCACCCAAATCCGCATGGACGCACCCAGCGTGGCCTGTCCCGGCCAGTCGTTCCCCGTCTCCTATACCGCGGTGCTCAACGACGGCGCCCTGGTGCCGTTCGAGAACCGCTACGACAAGAAGCACCCGCCGCGGCTGCACGTCATGTTCCTCGAGCGCACCAGCGCCACGGCGACCCCGCTCGAGAACGGCGCCTGGACGGCCGAGCGCGATCCCCTCGCGACCGTCACCACCGGATTCCGTCTCTCGGTCGTGCTGCGGCAGAAGTCGTCGCTCCAAGCCACCACCACCATCGAGCCTGAGTATTCTTGCCTGCCCCACGCCTTCGGGTTTCAGGGTGCGCCCGGCGAGCGCAGCTCGACGGGCGGCGATGGACCCGACGTGACGGTGCGACTTGCCATCGTCCGATCGCCGTACGTCGAACGACTGCTGGTGGCGGGGATCGAAATCGGCAACGCCCTGCCGTTTTACACCGTCGCGGACGCGAACCTCGTCCCGCCCCGCGATTGGCTGATCATCGAGTCGCGTGGGGGCCGGGGCGGCCGGGGTGCCCCCGGCGCCAGGGGCACCAAGGGCGCGGACGGCCAGCCCGGCTGTCCCAGTGCCGACGGCGGGCCCGGCGCGCCGGGCGGGCGCGGCGGCAGCGGCGGGCAGGGCGGCCGCGGCGGCCGCGTTACGATCATCGTGCCGACCGAAGTGCCCTTCCTCGCCGGCCTCGTGGACGCCCGCACGCCCGGCGGCCCCGGCGGTGACGCCGGGGCGGGCGGGGACGGCGGATCCGGAGGCGCCGCCGGCCAGGCTCCGCGAGACGGAACGTGCCCGGCGGGCAAGGCCGGCCCGGCCGGCGCCAAAGGCGCGAGCGGCGACCCTGGGCAGCCGGGCAGCGACGGTTGGCGCCCCCAGGTCATCACGGTCTCGGCGCGCGATGTGTTCGGCACGCGGGTTCCCCCGGGCCTCGCGGACCTGTTGGGAGGGTCGGGGCCGGGCCGGCGTCCTTAGTCCTCGCGGCGCCGCCAGATCCAGTAGACCGGCAGCCCAAGCAGGAGGATCGCGGTCCCCACCAGTGCATCGCGCGGCCGCTCCAGCACCGTGTTTCTCACCAGCCACGCGGCGAACGCGATGAACACGACTGGGGTCACCGGATAACCCCAGGTGCGGTAGGGCCGGGGCAGCTCCGGCTCCACGACGCGCAACCGGATCACGGCGCCGCAAATCAGAGCGTAGAACAGGAACTCCGTGAAGATCACGTAGGTGAACAGCTGGTCGTACGTCCCGCTCAGCGTCAGGAGGCAGGAGATCAGGGCCTGGACCGCCAGCGACGGCACAGGGGTGAGGAATCGCGGGTGCACGCCGCCGAGCCACCGGGGGAGCCTCCCGTCCCGCGCCATCGCATACGGGATGCGCGCCGACGTGAGCACGATGCCGTTGTCGGCGCCGAGGGTGGAGATCATGATCGCCACGGCCACGAGCTGCGCACCGGCGGCGCCGAGCGTCACGCTCGCCGCGTCGGAGGCCACGAGCGGCGACGCCGCCATCTTCCCCGGCGACAGCACGTAGGCGTAGGCCACGGTGACCAGCGTGTACAGCACGATCGCGATGAGGGTTGAGAGCATGATGGCTCGAGGCAGAATCCGCCCCGGATCGCGCACCTCGCCGGCCACATACGTCGCCTCGACCCAGCCGTCGTAGGCCCACAGCGCCGCCACCATCGCCACGCCGAACGGCCCGATCAGCCCGGAGACCGACTGTGCCGGCCACAGCGGCCGGAAGTTCGCCGGGCTCCCGCCCGGCAGCCCGAACCCAACCACGATCAGGGCGACCAGGATCCCGATTTTCAGGAGCGTGAGGACATTCTGCGTGCGGGCGCCCGCCCGCACCCCGAGGCTGTTCAGGACCGTCAGCAGGAGGATCGCGCCGATCGCCACCGCCTTGATCCCCGCGGGCGAAAGGGGCACGAACACGGTCAGGTAGCCGGCGAATCCGACCGCGATCGCCGCGATCGAGGCCGGGTTGATCACGGCCCCGTTGGCCCAGCCGTACAGGAAGCCCCAGGTCGGGCCATAGGCCCGCGCGAGATAGACGAAGCCGCCACCCGTTTCCGGGAGGGCCGCACCGAGCTCCGCCAGGGACAACGCCCCCAGCATCGACACGACCCCACCGACGACCCACACGAGGATCGCCGGGAGCGTCGCATGCAGCTGCAGGGCGATGGTGCTGGGGACGATGAAGATCGCCGATGCGATGATCGTGCCCACGTTGATCATCGTGGCGTCGAGCAGGCCGAGCTGGCGCTTGAGGTCGGCCATCAAGCGGAGCGGTCAGGCATGGACGCTAAGTAACGGCCCGACGGCCGCACCCGCCAGCTTACAGAATGCGGTCTCCGCGGAGGACCGGCGGGACTTCCGCAACGACCCCGACCAGGTTTCGTTACCCGAGCGACCAATGGCCCTCCCCTCCCCTTCCCTCGACCTGATGGCCCTGCCGCGCTCGTACTGGCAGGCGAGCAGGGCTCCGCGCTACGGCCTGCTCTTCGCCCTGCCGCTGCTGGTGTTCTACCAGGTGCTGGCTGCCCTCCCGCAGCCGGGACCGGAGGGGATCGGCCAGCTGCGCAACGGGGCCGACGTCATCCTGGAGAGCCTGTTCATCTGGATGGTCGGGCGGTGGGGCCCGCTCCTGTTTCTCGTGTGCCTCACCGGGTTCGGACTGTGGCTGGTGGCGCGCGATCTGCGGCGCCACCCGGGGCTGCGTCCGGGCGTGTTCGCCGGCATGCTGGGGGAAGCGGCGCTGCTCGCGCTACTGTTCGGCGGAGTAGTGGCGCGTGTCACGAGCGCCCTGCTGGGAGGGGGGCCGCCGCCGCTCACGCTCGCCCGGGTCGAGGGCGTCGGCTGGTGGTCGCGGCTGATGTTGTCGCTCGGCGCCGGCTTGTACGAGGAACTGCTGTTTCGGGTGGTGCTCGTGGCGTTGCTGGCGTGGGGGGCGAAGGCCCTGCTGGGCTGGCGCCCGTGGCCCGCCGGCGTCTTCGCCACGCTGGTCGGCGCCGCTATTTTCTCCGCATTCCATTATATCGGCCGCTACGGGGACCGGTGGACGTTGTATTCGTTCATGTTCCGAATGGTCGCCGGGATCTTCTTCAGCGCGCTCTACCTGCTGCGCGGCTTCGGGATCACGGCGTGGACGCATGCCTTGTACGACACGTTCCTGTTGGTCGTCTGAACCCTCACGCGCCCGATCGGAGGTTGTCATGCGCGGATTCGTCGCCTGCCGGGTCGTCGTCCTCGCCGTCGCAGGAGGCGCGGCCTGCCATCGCGGACCGTCGTCGCTGATCCGGCGACAGGAGGTGAAGACCTGCAGCGCCATGAGCGTCGACACCCTGGGCACGGTGGAATGCTTGGTGCGGCTGCACAATTGGAAGCCCGCCGAGGCCAGGCTGGCGGCGCGCCTGCGCCAGCGCGAGATGGACAGCACGCGGGCCCAACAGGAGGATTCGCTGTGGACGATCGATGCCGCCGCCCACCGGCGCGACGTGGAGCGGTGCAAGGGCCATGAAATGGCGGAATGCCTGACGCTCGCCGGATGGTCCGACGAGCACGCCAAGCATGTGACGGACTCGGTGTGGGACCGGAACAAAGACCGGCACGCCCGCGAGCTGGCCGATTGCGCCCGGCGCTCGCGCGGCAACCCGGCGTCCTGCCTGATGCTGAGCTACCAGTGGGATTCCGACCGCGCGCAGGCCACCGGCGACTCCATCATGCGGGCGCGGATGATCCAGCGGCGTTAGTGCCGTTGCACTAGGATCCCCGGCGGTCCACCACGTAGATGTTGCGCTGCGCGGTGGGGACGACGATGCAGTCGAGGATGTTGACGTGCTCGGGGAGGTTGACCACGTAGGCGATCACGTCGGCCACGTCTTCGGCCGACAGCGGGCGGAATCCCTGGTAGACTCCCTTGGCCCGGGCCCGGTCGCCGTGGAAGCGCACCTCCGAGAATTCCGTCTCGACGAAGCCGGGATCCACGCTGGACACGCGGATCGGCGTGCCCGCCACGTCGAGGTTCATCCCTTCGGTCAGCGCCCGCACAGCGAACTTGGTCGCGTTGTACACGTTGCCCATCGGGTAGGTCATATGACCCGCGGTGCTGCCGAGATTCACGACGTGCCCGCTGCCGCGCGCGATCATGTGGGGCAGGATCGCGCGCGTCACGTTGAGCAGCCCTTTCACGTTCGTGTCGATCATCCGATCCCAGTCTTCCGGGTCGCCCTCCTGAACCTTGCTCAGACCGCTGGCCAAGCCGGCGCTGTTCACCAGGATGTCGGGGACGGCCCGGGCGTCCACCAGCGCCGTGGCGGCCCGGTTCACCGCCGCGCGGTCCCGCACGTCCACCACGGCGGACCGCGCCGTGACCCCGTGCGCGCCGGCGAGCTGGGCGGCCAGCGCCGACAGCCGCTCCCCGCGCCGCGCCCACAACGCGAGGTGCGCCCCCTCAGCGGCGAAGCGCCGCGCGCACGCCGTCCCGATCCCCGAGCTCGCGCCCGTCACCAGCGCGAGCCGGCCGGCGATCCGGCTCACAGCGATTTGCCGGTCCCGAGGAGGTCGGCCAGGTCTTTCTGGTACCAGCGGTTGGTGGGGTCGATCTTCGGCCACTTGGTCATGTCGTCCGGGGCGAAGATGCCCACCATGTGCGCCATCGCCCCGGGGAGCGTGTCGCGGGTGGGGTTGTCGTATTCGCCGACCACGCGGTAGCGATGATTGGCCCGAATCCGCAGGCCCTCCCCCCGGGTCGCGAACAGCTTGCGCTCGAGTCCCAGCAGTTTGCCCGTCGAGTCCCGCCGCGCGCGCAGCGTCACCAGCACCTTGCCCGTCTCCGCATCCTCGAGCCGCACGGACGACCCGTAGTCGTGCAGATGCCCGCCCACGCCCAGCAGGTGGCCGCCGACGGGGAGCGTGAACTCAAAGCTCTTGGTGGTGCGCCCAGGAGGGGCGGAGAACTCATTGTTCCCATCCTCCTGCATGTTGGTATCCATGTAGATCGGCAGCACCGAAATCGGCCGCGGCTGCAGGTTCGTCGGGCTCCACTTCACCGTCATTCGCCAGTAGACCCCGTCGATGTCCCGGCCCGTCGGGTTGTGCCACATCACGTACACGCCCAGCCCGTGGCCCACGTGCATGGGGATCCCGATCGTCTTGGGGACCGTGATCTCTCCCCCATCGGTCTCGGACGCGACTCCCATCACCCGCTCGGCCGCCGGGTAGATGAGCTGGCGGCGCGCGAAGTTGACCATGATCAGGTGATGCAACAGCCGCCGCGGCAGCACGTGGCCCTGGCGGTCCACCAGCTCGACCCGGAGGCCGCGGACCCAGCACTCCATGGGCCACATGAAGCGCTGCAGCACGATGCCTTCCATACTCGCCATGTCCATGGTCATCTGCATGGCTGTCTGCTCGCCCTCCGCGGGCTCGACCGGTAGGTGAAACGGCCCCGCCGTGAGGACCAGCTCGTGCTGGGACGAGTCAACCCGGACCTCGAGGGGCGGGGGGGAGGGGGGTGCCGCCGAGTCGGCACCCACGTGCTGGGCCTGCAACCACGCGGGCGCGAGTCCCAGGCAAACGACGACGAGCGATCGAAGTCCCTTCATGTCTACTCCTGTAGATCGGTGGTCGGTGGTGCGGCGTCGAATCGGCGGTCCGGACAGCCGGCGGGGGAAACTAGCGACCCCGCGGGCAAAACGCACCGCAGGGCCCGGCGGTTCCGGACCCGGCTCAGTCTCTATAGGGGTCGAATTCCTCCGCCCCCGCCATGACCACGACCAGGGGGCGCAGCGTATGCAGAACCTCGACGGTTCCCTCCTGCGCTGCCAGCACTTCGGGCAACCGCCGGTACACATGCGGGCTCTCGTCCAGCCCCCCGCCCCTCAGGATGACGCCTTTGGCGCGCACCCACTCCTGCATCATCTCAGCCGTGACGCGGCCCGGGGCCAGCACCTTACCGGAGCGACGGTTCCGCTTCCCGGCGGCCTGAGTCCGGGACATGATGCGCCCGGCCCCGTGGATGGTCGAGAACAGCCCCTCGCGCTGGGCTCGGGCGCGCGCCGGATCGGCCGCCGGATCCACGGCCACCCCTTGGACGATCACCGCGTCGTCCCCCATCGACCCCCCCACGAACCCCCGCTGCCCGGGAAACGCCGGCGTGGCACCCTTGCGCACGACCACCAGCTCCGCGCCGGCGTGCACTTCCTTCCAGGCGAAGTTGTGATGGTTGTGCACCAGCTCCGCCTCCCGGGCACCGAGCAGCGAGACGACCTTGCGCGCGACCCACTCCCGCCCCGCGTAGGCGTAGCGGCCGGCCAATGTCATGAGGTGCCAGTAGTCGTGGCCGAGGGGGGCGGCGAGGTCGAGCAACACCTCGCGCTCGGGCACCCGCTCGCCCCAGGCCCGCCCCTGGCTCAGCGCGAGGAACGCGGAGGCCACGGTGTGGCCGAAGCCGCGGCTCCCGAAGTGCACGCCGACCCACAGGGTCCCTGCCTCGTCGGCGAAGATATCCACGTAATGATTGCCGCTGCCGACGGTCCCGAGTTGGCGGCGGGCCTTGTCGCGCAGCGCCTGGCGGTGCTGCGGCGGAGTCGCCTCCCACGCCGGGTCCTCGAACAGCGGATGGTCCACCGGAGCGTCGTCCGCGCGGTTCTTGCGTCCGATGCCGAAGCTCACCGTCTGGGCGATCTCGTCGCCGAGAGTGGTCAACGTGCGGCGCTGCGCCGCGGCGTCGTCGCCCAGATCGGCCAGCGCTTTGTCGGTTCGGATCGCCGCGTTGCCGCAGGCGATGTCGAACCCCACTCCCACGACCGAGATACGATCGTGGTAGGCCGCCACGCCCCCGATCGGCATCACATACCCCACGTGGCCGTCCGCCATCAGGGCGGCCCGCTCCGCGCGCGACGCGACGTCTCGCAGCTGCGCCAGCGTCTGCGGCTCGTGCGTTCCGAAGACCTTCGGCTCCCTGGTCGCCGTCATGGCGGTACTCCCCGGACGATGATATCTCCTCCGCGCCCGGGACCGGAAGGCCCGGCTTGCTGCGCCGACGCCATGCTCAGTAGGTGGAGTGCCGCGCCCGGATTCCACAAGCCGCCGAGCACCCGCAACACTGCTCCCCGTCACCGCAGTCGATCAGCGGCGCCGGCGCCTGGCACGCGGCTTGCCAGTCGATGAGAGCAGCACAGCGACATACCAGGGGGAGCGGGCGGTGAGCTGAGCTGCTGTGGATTGTGTCCGCCTCGTCCCAAGGCCACGCGAGCGCCGGGCCCCAGCGGTTTTCGCCGCTCCCCTTGCACCTTGCATACGAGAGGCGTCGAGAAACAGCGTCGACGCCTTTCGTTTTATCGCATGTTCCCCGTATGGCCGAGCGAGTAGCGGCCGGGCTGTGGCCAGACCGTGAGGCCGTGCGGCTCGCGCCCGACTTTGATGCGATGCGTGAGCACGCCGGTG
>QHUY01000234.1 GCA_003223415.1 Gemmatimonadota bacterium | reverse complement strand
GGAGTGGCCCCAGCGTTGCGCTGGCCGTCAACCGCCAGGGTCAGATCGCGGGGTGGAGCTCCCCGGGAGACTTGCACCTGGACGCACCGATTCACGCCGTGGTGTGAACGCTCGGGACGACGAGCGTCGCGACGGCGCTCACGACGGGCGAGCGCTGATCCGCGTCAGGTGAAAGGAGCGGAGCCATGCGCAGCGAGGGCAGGAGACGATGGAGCGGTTGACCCCGGAGAGCGAGTGGAACGTCACCCTTTAAGGGTAATGCTTCACCGGGCCCCGGCTTTAGCCTGGGCTCGCAGGGTACGACTGAGGGTCGCTGGTTAGAAGAACCGGATCGGGAGGCCGTTCTGCACGCTGCCGGCCACGGTGAACGCTTGCACCGCGATCGCGGCGCCGAGCAGCCAGGGCCGGACCTTGGGCGGAAGCGCGGCCGCGGCGCCCAGCACGCTCAAGCCGGCGATGGCCGTGTACGTGTTCACCTGACCCACGCTCGGCCGGTCGCCGAGGAGCGGGTTCGCCTCGCGGAAACCAGGCCAGCCACGCCGGGCCAGGTCGCGGGTCTGCGCCGCATCCATCAGCAGGGTCACGACGAACGCGCCCGCGAGCGCGGTGTGCGTCTGGCTCCAGGAGACACGCGCCGGGAGCCCGGTGATGGCCGAGGTGCTCAACGCCAGACGCGTCGGCTGGGTGACTGCGACCACATGCAGGGCTTGCCTATCCACACGAAGCCCGGTCACACTTCCGACGTCGGTCGAAAACGACGTCAGAAGCGGGTTGGGCAGGCGGTCGACGTGCGACGTCCCCCCGAAGTTGAAGCTCTTCAGGGCAGCCTCTTGGGCGTTCGCCGGTGTGGACAACCCAGCGAGTGCCGCCGCAGCCAGTACGATCGCCGTTCGCGTCATGCCTGCGCGCAGGGGCAAGGCCGGTGCCAGGTGTGAAGGGCGAAGCGCCAAGGCGCAGCGTGACAAGCATCACGGGCATTCCGCCACGCCTGGGGGCGTATCGCGGGACGACATTTGTGTGGCCCCGCCGTGACAGGTGTGCGGCGTAAGTGAGGCAGATTTGTGCTCGACCGCCCTTGCTGGCGAGGTGGGCTCTGAGGATACTTCTGCCGCTGGTGGGGAGAGGTGGCCGAGTGGCTGAAGGCGGCGGTTTGCTAAGGGGCTCGATCGCCTTCCCTCCTGATCCTTCCTCGTCCTAACGACAACCGCTGCGTCAGCTTGTCCGACGAGGCCCTTTCCGTCGGAGTCCGCCGAAATACCTCCATTCCCGCTCTGTCTGCCACCAGTTTTGCCACCAGCGCGTCAAGCGACCTCTACGCCGGGGGGGCCCAAGGGACCTATGCGGCCGACGGTTGACCGTCGATAGTTCCGCCGCTATATGAATTCCCTTGGACCGGAGGGCCCATGGTGGAATCCTGGATCGCTCCGCTCGAGGCGGGTGATCCCGAAGCCTCGTGGGATCTCTTCATCGAGCGCTACCGCCGTCTCATCTTCGGCGCGATCCGCCACTACACCACCGAGCCCGACGAAGTCATGGACGTCTTCGCACGAGTGTGCGAGGCCCTGCGCGGCGACGACTTCGCCCGCCTCCGTCGCTGCGCGGACCGCGTCGACCCCAACCGTCCGTTCTCCACCTGGCTCGTCGTGGTGGTGCACAACCTGACGGTCGATTGGTTCCGCCATCGCGACGGCCGTTCACGCCTGAATGCGTTCGCGGCAGCGCTCCCCCCAGTACGCAAACGCATTTTCGAGTACGTCTTCCTCGAGCAGCGGCCGCACGTGGAGGCGTACGAGCTGCTCCGCTCCCTCGGCGGCCCCGACCTCTCGTTCGGTGAGTTCCTACGGGAGCTGAGCGAGACCTGCCGCGCCGCGGCGCCCAGTCGCGGGGAACCGCTTATGGCGGGGCTCGCCGGCCCGCGACCGGAGGGTTCCCTGAATCCGCCTGCCGCCGATCCAGCGGAACTCGCTGAGCAGCAGCAGGTGCTGGCCGCCGCCTTGGAGTCTCTTCCCCCCGGCGACCGGCTCGCCGTGCGGCTCTATGTGGTCGACGAGATGCCCGCCGAACAGGTGGCCCGCGCCCTCGGATACCCTAACGCCAAGACGGTCTATAACCGCGTGTATCGCGCCCTCGCGGTCGTCCGCGCTCGCCTCGAGCAAGCAGGGATCAAAGGGGGAGACCTGTGAGGCGTACGCGAGCAGTCCCGAGCCGACCGTCCGTATCACGTGGTCGATGCGAAGGGCCATGCTTCGGAGAGGCCGCGTGACTCACCCCGTCCCCGAGTCCCTGGTTCCCCACGCCTTCGGCGAAGGTGACCCGGCCACCGCGCGGCACGTCGAGGGCTGCCCTACCTGTCGCGCCGAGGTCGCGCGGCTCAGGGAGGCGGCCGAGTCACTGCGGGCGCCGGTGTCGCTCGAGCGGTTGTCCGAGACCGACGATTGCCTGGACGAGCTCACGGTCGCGGATCTTGTGGCCGGGCGCTTGGGCACGGAGACGCGAGC
>QHUY01000235.1 GCA_003223415.1 Gemmatimonadota bacterium | reverse complement strand
GCAACAGCTCGAGGTCGAGCCCGCCGCTCGCGGTGGCGTGGCCGGGGGCCGCCTGGCGCGGTCCGACGGTGTCGATCGCGGCCAGCGGTTCGCGTCGCGCGTAGGTCGCGAGGGCGACGCCCACGTCGCCCGCGATGCGATAGCGCGGTCCTGTTTGGTCGCTGTCGAGCCCCTCCAGCAACCGCCGCACCGTCCGCGCCACCGGCTCTCCCACCGTGAGCGTGTCCACCTCGCGGAGCACCCGCACCACGTCGGCGCGCCTGAGCGGTCGGGTGAGCGGCGTCGGATCGGGAATCACCCCGCGCGCGATCAGGTGCTCGACGTACGGCATGGCCCAGTGTTGCAGGGACACGTAGGGGGATGCGTCCTGGGCCATGGCCCCGCCCGTCAGGGCGGAGCTCACCAGCAGGCCCGTCGCGACGAGCAACACGGCGTGGCTGACGGCACGGCGGGCGCGCATGGAGCGCGCAATTTGGGGGCGGGTGGCGCGCTTGGGTAGACCAACCCCGGGCCTTCCGCGGGTAAACCCGCGGCTCGGCCCCGCCCGTAAACGGGCGTTGCCGCTTCAGCGGCAGTGCCGAGTCGCGGCTTCAGCCGCGAACTCGCTCGGGCGGTCCCCCCGGACCTGGTTTCCTTTCATTAAGTTCCCCGCCCATGCCTCCCCTGCTGGTGCTCATCGTGGCCGTGCTGGCCACGACGTACGCGGGTCCGATCGTGCGATTCGCGACGGCGCCGGCGGTGGCGATTGCGTTCTGGCGACTGGCGCTCGTCTTGCCCATCACCGGCGCGCTGGCGTGGGGAGAAGGGAGAGGAGAGAGGTTCGATCCGGCGCGCCGCGGACTGGCGGTGCACCCGAACGTACCTCTCCCTTCTCCCCTCTCCCCGTTGCTCATGGTTCTCTCCGGGCTACTGCTCGCGCTGCATTTCTGGTCCTGGATCGCGTCGCTCCGGTTCACGACGGTCGCGAGCTCGGTGGTGCTGGTGTCGCTCAAGCCGGTGTTCGCGTGGGGCATCGCGGCGCTGTGGCTGCGCGAGCATCCGGGCCGCGCCGAGCGGTGGGGCATCGTGGTCGCGGTGCTGGGCGCGAGCCTGATCGGCTTGGGCGACGCGCGGCTGTCGCTCGGCGCGCTCTCGGGCGACGCGCTCGCGCTGTGCGGCGCCCTGACGGGCGCGGGCTATTACGTGATCGGCCGCCGCGTGCGGCAGACGGTCGGGATCTGGCGCTACGCCACGGTGGTGTACGCGGTGGCCGCGGCGGCGCTGGCACTCTTCGCCCTGGCCGGCACCACACCGCTCGTGGGATTCGCGCGCCGGGACTGGGCGGTGTTCGGCGCGATGGCGGCGGGCCCGATGCTGGTGGGTCACACCGGCATGAACTACGCGCTGCGCCATTTCCGCGCGACCACGGTGAACGTGGCGGCGCTGGGCGAGCCGGTGGGGGCGAGCGTGATCGCGTGGCTGGTGCCTTCCATCCATGAGGTTCCCCCGCTGACAGTCGTCATCGGGGGAGTACTGGTGCTCCTGGGGATCGCGTTGTCGCTCCGGGGAGATGGGAGAGGGGAGAGGTTCGCTGCGGTGGCCGACGGGCCAGCGGCGCGCCGAAACGTACCTCTCCCTTCTCCCCTCTCCCCGGGGAGGGCGAAACGGAGTGACGGGAATGAGAGTTGAGCAGGTGAGGGGTGGGGTGGTAGAGGCGGTCCACGCCGTCCATGTCGCAGTCGTCGACGGGGCGGGGGCGCTCGTCGCGGGCACCGGCGACCCGGAGCTGGTCACGTTCTGGCGCTCCGCCGCCAAGCCGTTCCAGGCGCTGCCGCTCGTGGAGGACGGTGTCGTCGAGCGGTTCGGACTCACGACCGAGGATCTGGCGCTCGTCTGCGCGTCGCACTCGAGCGAGCCGGGGCAGGTGGCGCGGGTGCGCGACCTGCTCGCGAAGATCGGCTGCGCGGAGCGGGATCTGCTGTGCGGTCCGCACCCGCCGCTCTCGGAGCCGGTCGCCCAGGAGTATGCGACGCACGGCGTACGGCTCACGGCGGTGTACTCGAATTGCTCCGGGAAGCACGCGGGGATGCTCGCGCTGGCCCGCCATCACGATTGGCCCACGCAGTTCTACACGCGGCTCGAGCATCCCGTGCAGCAGCGCTGCCTGGCGGAGGTGAGCCGCTGGACGGACGTGCCCGCCGGAGCGATCAAGACGGCGGTGGATGGCTGCGGGGTGGTGTGCTTTGGGCTGCGGCTGCGCAATATGGCACTGGCGTATGCGAGGCTGGCGATTGCGGATGTCGAATTGCGGATTGCGGATTCGAAGGGGGGAAGTCCAATCCGCAATCCGCAATCCGCAATCGTGGAATCAATGCTGCGCAACCCCGACCTGATCGCCGGCCAGGGCCGCCCCTGCACCGAGCTGATGCGCGCGCACCCCGGGCGCGTGATCGCCAAGGTCGGCGCCGAGGGAGTGTACTGCGCGGTGCTGCCGCAAGAGGGGCTGGGGGTCGCGCTCAAGGTCGCGGACGGGCACGGACTCGCGGCGGCGCTCGCGATGGCGGCGGTGCTCGAG
>QHUY01000230.1 GCA_003223415.1 Gemmatimonadota bacterium | reverse complement strand
GCGGTCCGCTGCTCGCGGCTCTCGCGGGCCACCAGCAGCGCGTGGACCGCGCGGCCGATCAGAATCTGCAGGTGTGTGGCCGTGAACGGCTTGGGAAGGTAGTCGAACGCGCCCTGCCGCAGTGCCTCGACGCTCGATTCCACGCTCGGGTTTCCCGTCATCACGATCGCGACCGTGTCGCGGTTCGTCGCCAGGGCGGTGCGCAGCAGCATGAGCCCGTCGACCTGCGACATGTACAGGTCCACGAGCACGATGTCGAAGCCGCGGCGCTTGAGCAGCTCCAGCGCTTCCTGGCCGCGGCCGCAGACGGTCACATCGTAGCCGTCTTGGCGGAGCACCGTGGCGCAACTCTCACGCAGCGTGTGCTCGTCATCGACAATGAGGACGCGGATGCGTGCCTTCAGATCCGAGCCAATGGGGAGCAGCGCCGCGAGACCCTGCGTTTCGCTGGAGTCCTCCGACGGTGCGGCTCTGTCGCGTGCAACGGGCGTCGACATCTTGCTCGTCCCCGAGTGCTTTTGACCCGCCCCGTACGCAGGGTTCGGGCCACGGTGTCGCGACCTCGCAGCAGGGTGTCGCGTGCCGCGGGCGCACCAAGCTGCATCCGCCACTCCCCACGCGGTGCACTGATTTGCGGCATCGCAGATCAGCGGCGCCACGCGGGACGGTGGCGCATAGGGAGGATCACACGGGTATCGGAATTGCGACGGGGGGACGGACACCGCCGTTCACGCGTGCGATGGAGGAACGAGCCCATCCGATGACGACCAACAACTTGCCGGCGCCGCTCGCCTCTGTACCGGCCCCCGAGCGCGCGGCGGAGACGCAGGCATTCCGACGAGCTGGCCTTCCTGAGTACGAAAGCGAACTCGATTGGCGGCGTGCACTCAGCGCCGTCCTCCGCTTCAAGTGGCCGATTCTGTTGGTGACCTTGCTTGGGACTGCGGCAGGCGTCGCGGCCACGCGCGTCGTCAGGCCGATCTACTCGGCGCAGGCCACTGTCTGGATCGATGCGGCGGAGCGGCGCGGCCCCGATCGCGGGCCCATCCGCCAGGGCCAACTGCTCGACCCCCAGGCGTGGTTCGATCTCCTCAAGTCATACGTCGTGCTCGATCAGGTGGTCCGCGACCAGCGACTGTTTCTCGAGCCACGATCGCCCGCGGACGCCGCGGCGCTCGCCGCGCTTCGCGTGACCGACCAGTACCGGCCCGGCACCTACCAGCTGACAATGGACGAGGCGGGGCGGGCCTGGACGCTCACGACGAGCGATGGCCTCGAGCTTGAGCGGGGTACGCCGGGCGACTCGATCGGTACTCGGGTCGGGTTGATGTGGGCGCCGGCGCGGGGGATGCTGACGCCGGGTCAACGCGTCGAGTTTACCTTGGCCACGCTGCGCGATGCGGCGCGGCGGTTGATGGAGAGCCTCGACGTCCAACTGGACCTGAATGGGAACTTCCTGCGCCTCGAGCTGCGGGGTTCCTCTGCCGTGACGATCACTGAGATCGTCAACGCCGTTGTCGAGCGCTATGTGTCGGTCGCGGCACAGCTCAAGCGCGAACGACTCACCGAGCTCACGAAGATTCTCGAGGAGCAGCTGAGCTACGCGCGCCAAACCCTCCGGGATGCGGAAGCCGCGATGGAGAGTTTTCGGGTGCGCACAATCACCCTGCCGTCCGACCGTGGCGCGTCGGCGGACGCGGCGCGCGACCCGGTGTTCACGAGCTTCTTCGACGCCCAGATTGAGCGGGAGCAGGCGCGGCGCGACCGCGAGGTGCTGGAGCAACTGCTCGCACAGGCGAGGGACTCCGGGATCTCAGCCGATGCCCTGGGGGCCATCGGTTCGGTCCAGCGCAGCGCGGAGCTCTCGCAGGCGCTGAAGGAGCTCAGTGCGAAGCAAGGCGACCTCCGGATGCTGAAGTACCGCTACTCTGACGCCTATCCGCCCGTGCAGCGGCTCACCGGGGAGATTGCGACTCTGGAGCGGCAGACGATCCCGACCCTGGCACGCGCGCTCGCGAGCGAGCTCGCCACGCGGGAGGGGGAGCTTACCCAGCGGGTCGACACCGACTCACGCAACCTGCGCCAGATCCCGCCCCGCGTGCTTGAGGAGGCACGCCTCCGCCGCGGCGTGGCCCTAGCGGAGAACCTGTACACGACGCTGCAGCAGCGCTATGAGGAAGCGCGCGTCACGGAGGCGAGCACCATCCCCGACGTGCGCATCCTCGACCGCGCGGTGGTCCCGCAGCGGCCCGTCAAGAACACGGCCCCGCGCCTCATTGCGCTCGCATGCCTCGGAAGCCTGGGGCTGGCCCTCGTGGGCGCGGTTCTGGTCGATCGCGCGGACGCCCGCGTGCGCTATCCGGATCAGGTGTCGCGCGAGATGGGCCTCGCTCTTCTCGGCGCGCTGCCACACTTCGCAGGACGGGGAGGGGGCAATGGAGCGGGACGGACGCCTGAGGACATCGCCCAGGTCGTAGAAGCGTTGCGGGGCGTGTGCCTGAACTTGGCCTACGCCTATGGGGCCGCAGGCCCCCTCATCGTCACGATCACGAGCCCGGGGCCCGGAGACGGCAAGTCCTTCCTCGCTGCTAACCTAGCGCACACGTTTGCGGAAGGCGGCCACCGCACGCTGCTCGTTGATGCGGACATTCGGCGCGGCGTGCTCCACCGCCGCCTGAGCGCGCGCCGCCGACCCGGCCTGACCGACTATCTGCGCGGAGAGGTGCCGCTCGAAGCCATCG
>QHUY01000019.1:75195-93105 GCA_003223415.1 Gemmatimonadota bacterium | reverse complement strand
GCTAACCGGCGCGCATGCTTAGCGTCTTGGCGTCTTGGCGTCTTCCCTTAGCACTGGTGCCTGATCACTTCCAGCCTAGCAAAAGAGAACCCCCCAGAGTTTCCCCTGGGGGGTGATCGCCCGTCCGACATCGTGCGCCCTAGAACCCGATGTGAACGGAGCGAAATGCTCTCTCGGGTTGGGGCGCGCCGTGACCTCTGGCAGCCTGGCCGTCTCGCGTGTGCTGAGACCCTTTGGCTTTGCGCCCCGCCGTCGCCGACGGTTTGCCCTTACAGAGATGCTCTGAGCGCTTGGTCAGCAAAAACAATGCCTACCGCTAACATCAGCTAAATCATAGGGAATAGCGGTGGCGAATGCCTATTCCTGCATTGCATAACGCACGTTTTCAGGCATAATGCGGCGGTGTTTGGAAGAGGCTAGTATAGTTTCCCTTCCTAAGACAAGTTAGCTGGTGCCCCCGACCATTCTCGTCTCTCCCGCCGCCTTCAAGGGTAGCTTCAGCCCCCGCCAAGTCGCCGACGCGATCGTGAGCGGCGTTCGCCGGGCACTGCCTGGGGCGGTGGTGCTCTCCTGCCCAGCGGCCGATGGCGGAGACGGCTTGCTCGACGCCGTGCTGCCGCCGGGCTCCTTCCGAGAGCACGTCCGGGTCACCGGCCCGCTCGGCGTGCCGGTGAGTGCCGAGCTGGGCTGGCTCGACGCGGAGACGGCGATCCTTGAGAGCGCCAGCGCCTGCGGGCTGGCGCTTCTCAAGCCTGAGGAGCGCGACCCGTTGCGCGCCACCACGCGCGGCGTCGGCGAGCTCATCTTCGAAGCGGTGGACCGCGGGGCTCGCACCGTGATTGTCGGACTCGGCGGCTCGGCGACCGTCGATGGCGGCACCGGCGCCGCGCGGGGCCTGGGATGGACCTTCCAGGACTGGGAGGGCGCGCCGCTGCCGGAGGGCGGTGGTGCGCTGTTCAACCTGACCACGATGCGTGGTGGCTGGGGGCTCGAGGCGAAGCTCATTGCCTTGACCGACGTCACGACGCCGCTGTTGGGCTTGGACGGTGCCGCGCCGGTCTTCGGGCCCCAGAAGGGGGCCACGGCGGAGCAAGTGCGCCTGCTGGCGGCCGGGCTGGAGCGACTGGGGATGCTGTGGGGGCAGCAGGGCCGGCCGGATCTCGCCACTCTGCCAGGAGGCGGAGCGGCGGGCGGCCTGGGTGCCGGGCTCGTGTTCTTCGCCAAAGCGAGCCTCCTGCCCGGTGCCGAGTGGGTGCTCGAGCGCGTCGGCTTCGACGCCGCGCTGGCCAAGGCGGACCTGGTGATCACCGGGGAGGGGACGTTCGACCGCACCTCGCTCGCCGGCAAGGCGGCCGGCGAGGTGCTGCGCCGGGCCCAAGCCGCCAAGAAGAAGGTCGCCGTCGTCGCGGGACGCGCCATCGATTTGATCGGCGCGCACACCGTCAGCGGTCAGGGCGAAACGCTCGATCTGGCCGGCGTGGCGCGGCTCGGCGAGCAGGCCGCGCGGGAGGCGCTCGGGTTGCCGGTCGGTTAGCGCGTCTCTAACTTCCGCCTTCCTATGCCTTCGGCCGACAACGTGATGGACAAGCTCGTGTCGCTCGCCAAGCGGCGCGGCTTCGTGTTTCAATCCTCGGAGATCTACGGGGGCCTCGGGTCGGTGTGGGACTATGGGCCGCTCGGGGTCGAGCTGAAGAAGAACATCAAGGAGCGCTGGTGGCGCTCGATGGTACACGCGCGCGAGGACATCGAGGGCCTCGACGCGGCCATCTTGATGCATCCCAAGGTGTGGGAGGCCTCGGGGCACGTCGCCGGTTTTGCCGATCCGCTGGTCGACTGCAAGCAATGCAAGAACCGCTTCCGCGCCGACGACCCGCGCATCAAAGGCACGCCCGGCCAGCCGGACGCGCAGTGCCCGGTGTGCGGTACCAAAGGCTCGCTCACGGCGCCCCGCCAGTTCAACCTGATGTTCAAGACCTTCATGGGGCCGGTCGAGGAGCAGGCGGCCGTGATCTTCCTGCGGCCCGAGACGGCGCAAGGGATCTACGTCAACTACCTCAACGTGCTCCAGTCCTCCCGACAGAAGCTCCCGTTCGGCATCGCGCAGATCGGCAAGGCGTTCCGCAACGAGATCACCCCCGGCAACTTCACGTTTCGGACGCGCGAGTTCGAGCAGATGGAGATGCAGTTCTTCGTAAAGCCCGGCACCGACGGCGAGTGGTTCGAGCTCTGGCGCGCCGAGCGCATGAAGTGGCTGGTGGAGCTGGGCATCCGACCCGAAAAGCTGCGCTTCCACCAGCATACGCCGCAGGAGCTCGCGCACTACGCCAAAGAGGCCTACGACATCGAGTACGAGTTCCCCTTCGGCTGGCACGAGTTCGAGGGGATCCATAACCGCACCGATTTCGACCTCTCGCGCCACCAGCAATTCTCCGGCAAGAAGCTCGAGTATCTGGATGCCGCGACCAGCGAGCGCTACATCCCGTACGTCATCGAGACCTCGGCCGGTGCGGACCGGACCGCGCTGGTGGTGCTGTGCGACGCCTACGCCGAAGAAGAGGTGGAGGGGGAAAAGCGGGTCGTGCTGCGCTTTCAGCCCTCGCTCGCGCCGCTCAAAGCGGCGGTTTTCCCGCTCGTCAACAAGGACGGCATGCCGGAGCTGGCTCGACGGCTGTATGATGGCCTGCGCCGACACTTCAACGTCTTTTACGACGACGGCGGCTCTATCGGGCGGCGCTACCGCCGGCAGGACGAAGCCGGCACGCCGTTCGGGATCACCGTCGACGGCCAATCGACGCAGGACCAGACGGTCACGGTGCGGGATCGGGATACCCTGAAGCAGGATCGTGTCGCGGCGGACCGCCTGGTGACGTACCTCAAGGAGAAGATCGACGACTGAGATATTGCGGATTGCGGATTGCGGATTGCGGATTCGACGCTCGCGTTTCCAATCCGCATTCCGCAATCCACAATCCGCAATCGGGTGGGGCGGTTGTGCGGCTGGATGATTTCCGCGCCCTCGTGGAGGGTCTGCTGCAGCGCGTGCCCCCCGCGTATCTGGACGGCGTCGTAGCGGTGGAGGTCAGTCCCAAGACGATCCCCCACCCGGTGCGGGGCGACGTGTACACCCTGGGAGAGTGCATTCCCCTCCAGTGGAGCGGCAGCGGCGCCGACCTGCAATCCCGGGTCATCCTGTATCACGGCTCGTTCGCGGCGCTGGCACGACTCGGCGACTTCGATTGGCGGGAAGAAGCCTGGGAGACGCTCACCCACGAGCTCCGCCACCACTTGGAGTGGCGGGCCAACCAGGCGGCCCTCGAAGCCTTCGACTGGGCCGCCGAGCAGAACTTCGCCCGGCATGACGGCCAGGCGTTCGATCCGGCCTTCTACCGGTCGGGCGAGAAGATTACGGACGGCGTCTACAAGGTGGATGACGATGTGTTTATCGAAGGGGAAAGGGGAATGGGGAAAGGGGTGGGGTACGAGATCACCTGGCATGGGCGACGTTACCGCGTGCCGTTGCCGAAGGACCTTCGCTCGCCCGCGTTCGTGACGCTTCAAGGACTGGCGGACCCGCCGCCCGGGGATGCGGTGCTGGTGCTGTCGCGCGCCGCGTCGCTCTTCGACGTGTGGAGGCGGCCTCGGGTCACGCAGGTGACGGTGGTGATGGAGCCTCGGGATGCCTAAGCGCGTCTATCTGGCCACGACCGATCTCTTGTTCCGCTCGAAGCTCGACGCCGTGGTGCATGCCGGCGGCGCCGAGGTGACGCGGGACGAGGCGGCGTGCGATCTGGCCGTCGTGGAGCTCGACCTGCCGGGCGCGCAGGACCGCATCCGCAAGGCGGTGGCGCGCGGCGTTGCGGTGCTCGCCTTCGGCTCACACGTTCACGCCGACGTGCTGCGCGCCGCCCGCGAAGCGGGCGCCGTGGCGGTGCCGAATTCCGGGATCGAGGACCGTTTGCGGGGGATGCTATGAAGCGCGCCGTGACTCTTTGCGCCGTCGCGGTCGCGCTGTATCTCACGGTCTACATCGTGTACCGTGCGCGGCACGTCCAAGTATGGGCCGGCGATGGCAAGGCGTACGTCATTCTCGGCTCGCGCCTCACCTGGTATGGCTATCGGCCGCTCAGCTACGTGGACGCCCGGGTGACGGGGATGCGATTCCACCTCGGTCCACGCCGCGACACCCCGCAGGCCGTGCTCGACCGGGCGATCGCCGCGGCCGGCGGCGCCGGGCGGTTGGACGCCCTGCGGGCGTTCATGTGGAACGGGCGGGCCGATGCGGCCATCGGGGAGCGGACCCTGCACCTGACCGGGTCGTGGCGGCTGCAGCTCCCCGACAGCGTGATCGTCACGACGACGCTCGAGGGCCAGCCGCCGGCGAGCGCTCGCAGTCTCATCATCGCCGGCAAGCGGGGGTGGAGCAAGGTCAACGGGGCGGTCACGCCGCTCGCGCCGGAGCTGCTCGCGCACGAGCGCGACCAATTCTATCTGTATCATCTGATGCGCCTGGTGCCGGCGCAGGGGAAGGGGTTTCGGCTCTCGCGCCTGGAGGACGACTCCCTCGGCCACCCGAGGCTTCGCGTCTCCCGCACCGGCCGCCCGGACGTGGACCTATCCTTCGACGCCGCGGGCAACCTGGCCGGTCTCGCCGATTCGGTCACGGATCCACTGTCGCACGCGCGAGTGCGCCAGGAGGTCACTTTGTCGGGGCAGCTCCAGGTTGCCGGGGTGCGGTGGCCACGGCGGATCACGATCACCTGGAATGGAAAACCCTACTTTGACTTGGAGATCATCGATGTCAGATCGCTCGCGCAGCTGGTCGACCCGGCACTGCGCGGGCCTGTGCCCGCCCCCCGTCGCTCGGTGAAGCGCGCTCCCTCCTCCCGGATCAGAAAACACTAAGCGGCTCCGTCGCCGGAACCGCTCGGTGTCCGCATCTATCTCCTGCTGAGCCGCCGCGCGCTCAGCTCTTCTGCAGCTCGACCTGAATCTGTCGCGGCTTGGCCTTCTCGACCTTCGGCAACGTCACCGTCAGCACGCCGTGGTCGTAGCTCGCGCGGATCTTGTCCGCGTCCACCGTGGCCGGCAGGGTGAACGTGCGCTCGAAGGCCCCATAGGTGCGCTCGTAGCGGTGCACCCGCTCCGTCCGCTCTTCGGCGGTCTGCTGCTTCGTGCCGCTGATCGTCAGGACGTTGCCTTCGACCGAGATCTTGACATCTACGGGCTTCACGCCGGGCACCTCCGCTTGGATGCGGATCGAGTCCGCCTCCTCGAAGATGTCCACGGGCGGCACCCACGCCGCGCCGGCGCTATCCCGGTACTGCCAGTCGAAACCGCTCAGCGCCTCGTTGAAGAGGCGGCTGATCCGACGCTCGAGGTTCAAGGCCTCCCCCGCTGGATCTCTGTGATTGCGAGTAATGGCAAACATACGTGCCCACCTCCCTATTTGAGGTCCGGTACCTTCCGACTGCCGCCGGACTCCCGGGCAACTGATGTGCCGCTGGCCCGCCCCACGCGTCTGCCATCCTGACAAAAGCGGGAAGTGGTGGGATGGCCGAGCTGGCAAGCGCCCTGTCAAGGCTGCGCGGCCGTATCTATACTTACAGATCCTATGCGCATCTTCTCCCTGCTGACCGTGGCGCTCGGTGGACTGGCGGCCGCGCCGGCGCCGAATTACCGCATCTACGTCACCAGTGAGTCGGGGGACATCGTCACCCAGCTTACCTGGGACGGCACCGCCCTCAAGACCGTCAAGACAGTCCCCGTCGGTATCATGCCGGCCGACATCGACGGGCCGCACAACGTAACCGTGTCGTCCGACGGCAAGTACTACTACGTGACGATCGCGCACGGCACGCCCTATGGCACCCTCTGGAAGATGGCCGTGGACGGCGACAGCCTGCTGGGCCGGGCGCCGGTGGAGATGTTCCCGACCACCATCAGCCTGACGCCGGACGGCGAGCTGGCGTTCGTGGCCAACTCCGACTTCTACGGCGACCATCCCCGCACCAACGTCGTCTCCGTCATCTACACGCCGCAGATGGCGCCGCTCACGACGATCCCGGCTTGCGACATGCCGCACGGGGTGAAGGTGAACCACGCGGGCACGAAGGTCTACGTGAGCTGCATGAACTCGGACGAGATTCTGGAGCTGAACCGGCAGACGCTGGCGATCACGCGACGGCACAAGACCGGGGTGGGGATGCTGATGCAGCACTCCATGATCCCCGGTCACGCGGCGCCGCCGGGCGGTGGCGCCCCCGAGCTGATGCACGAGGCCTGCTCGCCCACGTTCGTGTCGGTCTCGCCCGACGATAGGCGGCTGTATGTCGCCTGTAACCACACCAACACGCTGCAGGTCTTGGACGCGGCGACCCTCGACCTCGTCCAGGAGATCGAGACGGGCCACGGCGCCTACAATGTGGAGCCCTCGCCCGATGGCCGGTGGGTCATCGTCACGAATAAGAAGGATCAGAGCATCTCGCTGATCGACGCGGTGACGCTCACCGAGGAGGCCCGGATCCCTACGAGCAAGCCCTTCCCGCATGGGGTGGCCTACTCGCCCGACAACCGCTACGCCTTCATCTCTCAGGAGAGCAAAGGCGTGGACCCTGGAGCGGTGGATGTGATCGATCTCACCACCAAGACCGACGTCGCGCACGCGGCGGTGCCGCTGCAGCCGACAGGGATTACAATCTTGCGGTTACCGTGATCCATACCGCCCTCGTCGCTCTGCCGTCTGCCGAAGTGCTGGCGCGTGCCAAGAGCTTCTTCGCCGAGCGGGTACCTCACGCCGCCGCCTTCGTGGAGCAGGAGGGACCGCGATTCCTGGTGCTGCGGGGACAGGGGGGTGAGGAAGTCGTGTTCAACGCGACGGCCGCCGTGGAAGGAGAGGAAAAGACGCGGGTACGCGTGTCCACCCTGATGTTCGACCAGGCGGTGGATCGGTTCCTCTCGACGCTGCCGCTCGAGGCGGGCGTGGAGGTCGTGTGACCGCGGTGGCCGAGCGCTTCGCCGTCCGGGTGATGGTGACCGACGTTTGGGACCAGGTGTTTCTCACCGTTGAGCCGGGCACCACGGTGGCCGAGCTGAAGCGGCGGGCGCTGGAGCAGGCGTTGAAGCGCACGGCGCCGGCCGAGGAGTACGTCGTGAAATTCCGCGGCGGCGCGGTGCTCGACGAAGCCACGACGCTCGAGGCCCTGGGTGCCGGACCGAACGCTCCGTTCATCATTCTGCCCCGGCGACGCCAGCCGGTGCGATGACGCGGCGCCCTGCCAGCCGCGCGCTCACCATCCTGGCGGTCGGGTTTCTCCTCCTCGACGCGCTCCTCCTGGCGTACGGGGGCGTGGCCTGGCATCGGCCGGGGCTGCTCGCGGGTGCCGGGGCGTGCGCGGCGCTGGCCGTCGTCGTCGTGCTGGTGTGGCGGCGTTACCGGCGGGCGCTGGTGGACATCGAGGCGGCCCGGCGAGCGATGCGCGACGAAGTTCAGTCGATCCGGGATCTGCTCCAGCAGCACCATCTGCATAACTGAACCCCCCCCCAGCCCTCGGCAGTGACCACGCGCATCGTCTGGCACCCCGCCTGCCGGCTGCACCAGGCGGGGGCGGGCCATCCCGAGCGTCCGGAGCGAATTGCCACGGTCCTTGAAGCCCTGCGCGCCCCCGAGCTGGCGCCGTACCTCGCATGGACAGAAGCCGTGCCCGCCGACCGGGCGGCACTCGAGCGCGTGCATCCCGCCCCCTACCTGGACGCCCTCACGGCCCTCGCTGGCCGGGGCGGCGGCGCCCTCGATCCCGACACCTACCTCGGCGCACGCAGCTGGGAGGCCGCCCTCGCGTCGGCCGGCGTCGCGATCGGCGCGGTGGACGCGGCACTCGCCCGCCAGGGGACCGGGGAGGGGCGGAGAGGGAGCGGGGGAGGAACGGCGTTCGGGGCAACGCGCCCGCCTGGGCACCATGCCCTGGGTGCCCGCGCGATGGGGTTCTGCTTCCTCAACAATGTGGCGGTGGCCGCGCGGCACGCCCAGCATTGCGGCTGTGCCCGCGTGTTGATCGTCGACTGGGACGTGCACCACGGCAACGGGACCCAGGCCATCGTCGCGGCGGATCCGTCGGTGCGCTACGTCTCGATGCACCAGTACCCGTGGTATCCCGGGACCGGGGCGGAGGACGAGCGCGGCGTGGGGAACGTCTTCAATGTGCCACGGCCGCCGGGGCTGCCGCGCGCCGTCTACGTGCGCGACCTCCTCGCCGCAGTCGACGCGGCGACCGGCGGCTGGCGGCCTGACCTGCTGCTCATCTCTGCCGGGTTCGACTCGCTCGCCGGGGATCCGCTCGGCGGGTTCACGCTGGAGCCCGAAGACATGGCCTTCTGGACGAGGGCGTTGCGCGAGCGCATCGGCACCGCGCCGGTCGCCGCAGTGCTCGAGGGCGGCTATCGGCTCGATCTGCTCGCGGCGGGGGTGCGCGCCGTGGTCCGCGCGCTTGCCTGAGTGCCGGGGCGGTCGGATACTTCAGGCGTGACCGCCACCATCGCGTTGCGCCCATGGCGCTGAGGCTCGTCCTTGAGGAATGCACGATCACGACTCGCCACCCGTTCGCGATCGCGCGAGGATCCACCACGGGCTACCGGCGCTGCTGGATTCGGCTGATCGACGAGGACGGGCTGGAAGGCTGGGGGGAGGCGGACCCGTCCTCGATCTACGGCGAGACCTACGACTCCGTCGTCGCGACGTTGCAGAAGCTCGACCGCCATGTGCCCGACGATCCCTTCGATCTCGAAACGGCGGAGGCGCGGTTCGCGCAGGTCGTCCCGCGCAACGGCGCCGCCCGCGCCGCGCTCTCAGCGGCGCTCCACGACCTCGTCGGCAAGCGCCTGGGCCAGCCGCTGTGGCGCCTCTGGGGCCTCGATCCGCGGAAGGCGCCCGCGTCCTCCTTCACCATCGGCATCGACACGCCCGAGCAGCTGGAGCTCAAGGTGCGGGAGGCGGCCGAGTACCCGATCCTCAAGATCAAGCTCGGCACCGACCGGGACGAGGAGATCCTGCGGACGATCCGGGATGCCACCGATAAGACGATCCGGGTGGACGCGAACGCCGGCTGGACCGTGGAGCGCGCCATGCAAATGGCCCCCGTCCTGAAGGAATACGGAGTGGAGTTCCTGGAGCAGCCGCTTCCCCCGCAGGACCTCGAGGGGCTCGCCCGCGTACGGCGACACGCCAACGCCCATGACTTGCCGGTCGTGGTGGACGAAAGCTGCCTCGTGGCCAGCGACATTCCCCGCCTCGCGGGGGCGGCGGACGGCGTCAACATCAAGCTCGCGAAGTGCGGTTCGCTGCGCGAGGCACTGCGGATGATCGCGACGGCGCGCGCACACGGCATGCTGGTCATGGTCGGCTGCATGATCGAGTCCTCCCTTGGCATCACCCCCGCCGCGCACATCACGCCCCTCGTGGACGCCGCCGACCTGGACGGGGCGGCGCTCACTGTGGACGACCCCTTCGTGGGGGCGACGATCGCCGGCGGCCAGATCCGCCTGCCGACTGAGCCGGGGCTGGGCGTCCGGCGGCGGTGAGCGGCGCTCCCCCTGTCTGCCCGGGGCGGTTCGCGGAGGTAGTGCTCCCCGTGCCCGTCTCCCGTTCCTACTGCTATCAGATCCCCGACCGCCTCGCCGCGGGCGTCGTGCCCGGTGCCCGGGTGGTGGTGCCGGTGCAACGCCGGACGTTGGTCGGTGTGGTGCGCGCCGTGGATGTGGCGCCACCGCCTCGGGACCGGGCGGTGAAGCCCATCGCCGCAGCGCCGGACCCCCCCTCTCTCCCCGCGCTGTCGCCGACGCTGCTGGAGCTGGCCGACTGGATCAGCCGCTACTACGGCGCGCCGCTCGGGCTCGCCGTGCGCGCGCTGCTGCCGGGAGCGCTGTGGGGCGTCGCGCGCCCGGCCGGGCCGGCCGAGGGGGCCGAGCGGGTGGTTACGCTGGTGGGCGCGGCACTGCCGTCGCTGCTCGAGCGGGAGCGGGCGTTCGCGCGCGCTCCGAAGCGCCGTGCCGCATATGAAGCGCTCGAGGCCCTGGGAGGGTCCGCGCCGGTAAAGCACCTCCTGGAACGGCTCAAGCTCTCGCGCGCGGCGGTCGACGGGCTCGTGGCGCAGGAGCTCGCGCGCTACGCCCAGGTCGCGCAGCCGCGCGACCCGTTCGCGGGGCTCGAGTCTCCGCCGCCGCCCGAGCTCACGGCGGACCAGCGGCGCGTCGTGGACGGCATCGCCGCCACGCCGGCCGACGTGCCCGTCCTCATCCACGGGGTTACTGGGTCGGGCAAGACGCTGGTCTATCTCGACGTTCTGCGGAGCGTCGTAGCGTCGGGTCAGGGTGCGATTCTCCTCGTTCCGGAAATCGCCCTCACCCCGCAGACCGTCGCGCGGGTACGGGGTGTGTTCGGTCACCAGGTCGCCGTGCTGCACTCGGGGCTCTCCGACGGCGAGCGGGCAGATGCCTGGCGGGCGCTGCGGCGCGGCGAGCGGCGCGTCGCGGTGGGGCCTCGCTCGGCCGTGTTCGCCCCCGTGCAGCGGCTTGGCGCCATCGTGGTGGACGAGGAGCACGAGCCGAGCTACAAACAGGGTACGTCACCGCGCTACCACGCGCGCGAGGTCGCGCAGGTGCGCGCGCGGCTCGAGGGCGCGCGGGTGATCTTCGGCAGCGCGACCCCGTCGCTCGAAATGCTGCACCTCGCGCGCACCGGTGGGGCGCGCATCTTCGCGCTGCCGGAGCGGATCGGCGCCCGGCCCCTCCCGCCGGTCGAGGTGGTCGACCTGCGCACCGCGCCGCGCCTGCCCTCGGCCGGCGCGATCCCCTGGTCGGAGGCGCTCGATGCGGCGGTGCAGGCGGCGCTCGGCCGGCACGAACAAGTGATTCTGCTCCTCAACCGGCGCGGCTTCGCCACGTACCTGCAGTGCCCTGCCTGCGGTGTCGTCCGGGAGTGCCCGCGCTGCGCCATCGCGCTCACCGTGCATCAGACGCCTGCGGCGTTGCGCTGCCACTATTGCGGCCACGAGGAGCCCGTGCCGGCGCGATGCCGCGCCTGCGGCCATGAGGTGCAGCGCATGCGCGGGCTCGGCACCCAGCAGCTCGAGCACTTCCTCGGGCTGCGCTTTCCCGAAGCCCGGATCGCCCGGATGGATCTCGACACGACCAGCACGAAATGGGCGCACCACCGCATCCTCGAGCGCGTCTCGCGGCGGGAGGTTGACATCCTGCTGGGCACGCAGATGATCGCCAAAGGGCTCGATTTCCCGCAGGTGACCGTGGTCGGCGTCGTGGACGCCGATACGGCCCTGCACTTCCCCGACTTCCGTGCCGGGGAGCGCACGTTCCAGCTCGTCGCGCAGGTGGCCGGTCGCGCTGGGCGGGGGCCGCTGGGCGGGGCCGTCTATGTGCAGACCCGGGCACCCACGCACCACGCCATCCGGGCGGCGGCCGCACACTCGGTGGAGGCGTTCGCGGCCGAGGAGCTGCCCCTGCGCACGACCCCGCACCCCGCCTACCCGCCTCACGTGGGGCTCGCCCGGTTCCTCGCCACCGCGCCCGCCGAGCCGGACGCGCAGGCGGCCGCCGAGCGGGTTGCGGGCTGGCTGCGCCGGGCGAACGAGGAACGTTTGAGCGGCGCCCTGACGGTGCTCGGGCCGGCGCCGTGCCCGATCACGCGGCTGCAGGGCCGCTGGCGCTGGCACCTGCTCGTGAAGTCGGCGGATCCGCGCGCGCTCGGCCGGGTGATGCGTGCGTGGCGGGCGCTGGGGCGGCGCGTCGAGGGCGTGACGGTGGATCGGGACCCGGTGTCGCTGCTGTGATTGCGGATTGCGGATTGGAAGGGCGAGCTTCGATTCCGCAAATCCGCAATCGGCAATCCGCGATGTGAGACGTTGCGTAAGTCTGTTCGTTGCACGTAATTTTGCCACTCTGTGAGTCGACCACGATTCCAGTATCGTCCGCCCAACTTCGAGGCACCGCCGCTGTCGCAGGCGCCCGAGGCGCGCTTCGAGCCCGCACCGGCCGACGGGGTCCTTCCCGACGGCTTTTTTTCGACCACCAACCTGCCGACATATCTGAAAGTGGGCGGAGCATGGCGCCGTCCACGGTGGCCGCGCATGGACTGCGTGGTGGCGTTCCGGCCCACGGGTGAGCTGGTGACGACCGAGCCCCGCAAGGTGGAGAAGGGCACGAAGGTCGCCGTCGGCGCGGCGGAGGACGGGAGCGAAGGCATCCTCGTTCACACCGAGGGGTTCCTCGCGGGCCGGCACAGTGCCAACGAGTTCCGCTTCATGCAGACCGAGGTGTCGCGCGAACGGCCCGTGGACTATGCGGTGCTGGCGCAGCTCTTCGGCGAGGAGAAGGAGCAGGGCGGCAAGATCGTGTGGGTGATCGGGCCCGCGCTGGTGCATGCCCGCGCCCGCGAGGACATGGTGTGGTTCATCGAGCAAGGTTACGTCGGGGCCCTGCTGGGCGGCAACGCCGTCGCCGTGCATGACCTCGAGGCCGCGATCTTCGGAACCTCACTGGGGGTCTCGAGCAGCGGCGAGGAAGTGGAGGGCGGCCACTCCCTGCACATGCGAGCGATCAACGCGATCCGGCGGGCCGGGTCGATCGCCGCCGCGGTGGAGCGAGGGTTGGTCACGGGCGGCATCATGCACGCGCTGGTGACGCACAAGGTGCCGTACGTGCTGGCGGGCTCGATCCGCGACGACGGACCGCTGCCCGAAGTGCTCAGTGATTCGCTGACGGCGCAGGACGCGATGCGCGAGATCACCATCCAGGCGACCTTCGCGGTGTTCGTGGCGACGGCGCTCCACGCGATCGCGGTGGGCAACATGCTGCCCGCGTTCGTCGATGCCGCGACGCCGGACGGCGTCCGCCCCCTGACGACCGTCTGCGTCGATCAGACGGAGTTCGTGGTGAACAAGTTACGGGACCGCGGCACGCACCAGGCGTATGGCGTCGTGACTAACGCGCAAGACTTCATGCATGTGTTGCGCTTCTACGTGGAGCGATGGGAGCAGGCGCGGACGCCTGCCTCCCTGGCCAGGTAACGCCGCGCGAGAGGGGGGGGGGGGAGCCCGGCTGGGCGAAGCTCGCGGCGGCGGTGGCGGCGGACGTGCCACCCGCCGAGATCGAAACGATCTACCTGTTCCGGCCGATCAAGCGCGAGGGGCGGGAGTGGGGGACGGCGGTCGTGACGCGCCGCACCCCGGAAGGGCCGCTGCGGGTCTACACGGCGAAGTACATGCTGGTAGTCCGGGGCAAGGAGCGGGGGCAGGCGAAGGTGGCGGTGGAGGAGGTGGGGCGCTCACCGGCCGACGTGCTGGAGCAGGTGATGCAGTCCACAGCGGAGCGCACGGGTGACGCGGAGCCGCCGGTAGCGCACGGGCCGGCGGTGTGGTATGAAGGTTGACGGCGCCACGCTGCTAGGGGCGTTCCGCCGCTACCTGAGCGACCACAACCTCCCCGCGACCCAGCAGCGCCGCGCGGTGGCCGAGGCGGTGTTCTTCGCCGGCGATCATCTGTCGGCAGAGGACGTGGCGCACCGGGTGGCGCGCGCCGGGGAGCCGGTGGGCACCGCGACGGTGTACCGCACGCTCGATCTGTTGGTGCAGAGCGGCCTCGTGGCCGAGCGAGACTTCGGCGAAGGGTTCAAGCGCTATGAAGCCGTGCCGCCGGGCCAGACGCACGAGCACTGCGTCTGCTCGTCATGCGGCAAGGTGTTCGAGTTCTCCAACGACCGGTTGGAGCGGATGATCGGGCTGCTCGCGGAGGAGGTGGCGTTCCGGCCCCACCACCACCGCTTGGAGGTCTTCGGGCTCTGCCGGGAATGCCAGCAGGCCAACCCCCTGACACGCACGAGGTGACCGAGTTGCTCGACGCGAAGATGTTGATCCCCACGAAGGCGTTCCTGACCAAGGGCGTCGGCCGCCATCGGGAAAAGCTGACGAGCTTCGAGATGGCCCTGCGGGACGCCCATCTGGCCGCCTTCAACCTCGTGCGAGTAAGCTCCATCTTCCCCCCTCACTGTGAGCTCGTGGACCGCGAAGAAGGGTTGAGCTTCCTCCAGCCCGGCCAGGTCCTCTTCGCGGTGGTGGCCGAGTCTTCGACGAACGAGCCGAGCCGCCTGGTAGCGGCGTCGATCGGGCTGGCGATGCCGGCGGACCCCACCCACCACGGCTATATCTCCGAGCACCACAGCTACGGTCAGAACGAGCAGACCTCCGGGGACTACGCCGAGGACCTGGCGGCATCGATGCTGGCGACGGTGCTGGGCGTGCCGTTCGACCCCGAGCAGGCCTGGGACGCCCGGCGGGAACAGTGGCTGCTCTCCGGGGACATCGTGCGCACGATGAACGTCACCTCGACCGCCGAGTGCGGCGACGACGGGCGCTGGACGACCGTCGTGTCGGCGGTGGCGTTCTGTGGATAGAGGCTTCGCCCAGCCGTCAAGCGCCGTTAGCGGGTCCATCGCCTTCGTGGCGGGGCTGCTGAGCTTCCTGTCGCCCTGCGTCCTCCCGCTGATCCCGAGCTACGTCGGTTTCCTCACCGGCCTGTCGGCCGAGGACATGCAACGGCAGCGCGGCACGGCGGTGTGGCACGCGCTGTGGTTCATCGCGGGGTTCTCCCTGATCTTCGTGATCCTCGGCGCCACGGCGTCGGCACTGGGGAGCCTCGCCGGTCGCTCCCAGGTCTGGATCGGCCGGACGGGCGGTGTGCTGGTGATCCTGTTCGGCCTCTACCTGCTCGGCGTGCCGGGGCTCGGGTATCTTGGGCGGGAACGCAAGATCGAGCTCGCCCGCAAGCCCTTGGGCTACCTCGGTTCCGCCGTGGTGGGCATCACGTTCGGCGCCGCCTGGACGCCCTGCGTCGGGCCGATCCTGGGGGCCATCCTCACGCTCGCCGCGGCGCGCGGCAGCGTCGGCCAGGGCGCGGCGCTGCTCGCCGGGTACGCCCTCGGCCTCGCAATCCCGTTCTTCCTCACCGCGCTCGCCCTCGACCGCTTCCTGGTATGGTTCCAGCGGTTCCGCCCCTACATCGTGTGGGTAGACCGGGTCGCTGGAACCCTGCTGATTCTTCTCGGTATTCTTCTCGTCACCGACCGGTTTACGCTGCTGGCGAGCTACCTGCAGGGGCTGACGCCGGCGTTCCTGAAGAGCCGGCTGTAGCACGCGCGATGGCTGTTGCCGAGATTATCTTTGATCGACACGCGATCCTTCTGGGGAGGCTTCTGATGACCCGTAATCAACTCCATCCGCTGACCGCCGCCCTGATCTGCGCGGCGCTGCTTGGCGCTTGCGCCAAAGGCGATCGGGCCAGCAACCAGCCCGCGGACTCGACCGCCCGCAATCTCACGTTGGCGCCGAGCGACACCTCGGCGACGATGAAGGACGTGCCCGCACCGACCAAGGCGCCTGCCACACGGCCGCCCGCCAAGCCACCGAACAGGCCGCCGCCGCCCGCGACGGTCACCGTGGCGTCGGGCACGGCGCTCGACATCGCCGTGACGGACACGATCACCTCGCGCAGGAACCACCCTGGTGACGCGTTCACCGCGCGGGTCGTCTACGACGCGCCGGGCGGGCGCGTGGCGGGAGTCCCCGAGGGCGCGGAGCTGCACGGCACCATCGTGGACGTGAAGTCGGCGCCGAACCCCCGGACGCCGGGCACGCTGACGCTCACCGTCTCGAGCATCACCATCAACGGCAAGAGTTACGACGTCCAGGCGCGGATCGATTCCCTGGAGACCGTGCGGGAGGGCCGCGGCATCAGCACGGGCGACGCCGCCAAGGTGGGCGTCGGCGCGATCGCGGGCGGGATCCTGGGCCGCGTGATTGGCGGTAACACCAAGGGGACCGTCATCGGCGGGATCGTGGGGGCGGCGGCGGGTGCGGGCGTGGCGGCGCACTCGAAGGACTCCGACATCGTGCTGCCCGCCGGGGCGCACGTGCACATCACGCTGACGAAGGCGTTGACGGTGGCGGCGCGGTAGGCGCGCTAGTAGCCGCTTGCACCGCCGCCGTGCCGGGGATCGGCCACACCGACCCAGCCGGCGGCGGTCTGTTGAATGGCCTGGACATCCCCCTGTCGGCCGCGCTCCTGCAGCTTGTAGCCCATGGCCTTGAGGGAGTCCAACGTCGCCGGCGTCAGGCCGCCGCGCTCCAAGAAGATCACATCCGGCAGCGCCTGCTGGTTGATCCGCGGCGCGGCGACCGCGTCGGCCAGCGTCATCTTGTGGTCGATCACGTTGACGATCACCTCGTAGACGCTGTTGATAATCGTCGGCCCGCCGGGCGTCCCCACGACCATGAACAGGTTGCCGTTCCGGTCGAGCACGATCGACGGCGTCATCGCCGAGAGCATGCGCTTCTTCGGCGCGATGGCGTTGGCTTCGCCTTGGATCAGGCCGTACTGGTTCGGCTGACCAGGCGCGCCCGTGAAGTCGTCCATCTCGTTGTTGAGCAGGAACCCCGCGCCCTGCACGGTCACGGCGCTGCCGAACCCCCCGTTCAGCGTCGTCGTGATCGAGGCGGCGTTGCCGTCGGCGTCCACGATCGAGTAGTGCGTCGTCTCCGTGCCCTCGTCCTCCCCCCACCCCTCCGACGCTTGAAACGGCGGCGTAGGCGTCGCACGGTCGGGGAGGATCTGGGCGCGCAGCTCGGCGGCGTAGCTCTTGGAGAGCAGCCGCTCGAGCGGCATACGCACGAAGTCAGGGTCGCCCAACCAGCGGTTGCGGTCCATGAACGCCCGCCGCATCGCCTCCGCCTCGAGGTGCAGGTAGTGCGCGCTCCCGAACGCCGGAAGCGTGTCGAAGCCTTCCATGATGTTCAGGATCTCGGCCATCGTCACGCCGCCCGAGCTCGAGGGCGGCATCGAGTAAATCGTGTAGCCACGGTAGGTGGTCTGGATCGGCGTGCGCCACTTGGCGCGGTAGCCCTTCAGGTCGTTCTTCGTGATCAAGCCGTGGCCGCGCTGCATCTCCGCCACGATCGAATCGGCGATCTGGCCGCGATAGAACACGTCGGGTCCACTGTCGGCGATCAGCCGCAGCGTGCGCGCCAGGTCTGGCTGCCGGAACATCGTGCCGGCGGGCGGCGCGTGACCGTTCACCAGGAACTGACGGCGCGACGCCGGGAACTGCGCCAATCGCTCGGCCTCCGCCTCGATCGACCGACTCCGGTAGGCGTCGAGCACGTGGCCCTCGGCCAGGGTGATCGCCGGAGCTACCAGCTTCGGCCACGGCAGGCGGCCATACGTCTTCCACGCCTCGTACAGCCCGGCCACGCTGCCGGGGACTCCCGAGGCGAGGTGCCCGGTGAGGCTCGCCTCCGTCAGGTGCCCGCTCGAGTCGAGGTACATGTCGTGCGCGGCGTGGCCGGGCGCCGTCTCGCGGTAGTCGAGCGCTCGCACCCGGCCGGTCGCGTCACGGTAGACGATGAACCCGCCGCCGCCGATGTTGCCGGCCTCGGGGAGCACCACCGTGAGGGCGAAACCGACGGCCACCGCGGCGTCGATTGCGTTGCCGCCGCCTCGGAGGATGTCCCGACCCACCTGGCTCGCGAGCGGATGGGCCGACACGACCATCGCGTGGGCAGCGGTGACCGGAGCCACTTTGTCTGAGAACTGCCAGTCGGCCGGCACGATGGGACGCCCGGTAACGACCGCGTCGGCGCGGACGGCGCCCCCGTGAGCCCGTCCGGGCGCCCGCGCGGGCGCTGCGGCAGCGGGGGTCGTTTCGGGTGCGGGATTCGCGCCGCCGCAGGCGGCGAGGAACGCGAGGGCGAGAACGAGTGGGCAGCGCACCCCCAATTCTGCACGTTGACCCAACCCTCGGTCAACGCCTAATTTAGCGGCCACCAACTCTCTCATGACGACTCCCCCCCCCCC
>QHUY01000019.1:0-75073 GCA_003223415.1 Gemmatimonadota bacterium | reverse complement strand
CCTGGTCGTCGGGGCGTTCCGCGCAGGCGGCCGTCTGGTCTACGTCGGGGCGGGCACCTCGGGGCGCCTGGGCGTGCTGGATGCGTCGGAGTGCCCGCCCACGTTCGGAACGCCCCCGGAGCTGGTCGTGGGGATCATTGCGGGCGGCCCCAAGGCGTTGATGCGCAGCGCTGAGGGCGCCGAGGACGATGTCAACGCCGGCGCGGAAGCGATGGACGCGGCCCGAGTGGTCGCCAACGACGTGGTCGTCGGCATCGCGGCGAGCGGCACGACGCCCTTCGTGCGCAGCGCACTGGCACGGGCGCAGACGCTCGGCGCGAAGACGGCGCTCGTGTCGTGCTCCGACCCGCCGGCGCAGCTCGCGGCGACATGCGACGTGGTGATTCTCCCGAAGGTCGGCCCGGAGGTGCTCACCGGATCGACCCGGATGAAGGCCGGAACCGCGACCAAGCTGGTGCTCAACGCCATTACCACGGGCGCCATGATCCGGCTCGGCAAAGTGTACGGGAACCTGATGGTCGATCTGATGGCGACGAGTGACAAGCTGCGCGACCGCGGCCAGCGCATCGTCATGGAATGCTGCGGCGTGGACCGCGACCGGGCCCGAGCCGCGATCGAGGCGGCGGGAGGCAGCGTGAAGCTCGCGATCGTGATGCTCGCTGCCGGGGTGGGGAAGGAGGAGGCGCGGCGCCAGCTTGAGCAGGCAGGCGGGTTCGTGCGCCGCGCGGTGGGGGATCCGCCGCCCGTGCCCCGCGGATGAACGACGGGCTCGCCGTCGGGCTGATGTCGGGCACGTCGCTCGACGGGGTCTCGGCGGCGCTCGTTCGGCTGGCCGAGCGGCCGCCCGGCGCGACGCTGGTCGCCTTCCACCAGGAGCCCTACACCGCCGCCGAGCGCGGCCAGATTATCGAGACGATCGCCCGGGGTGGCGCGAAGGAGCTCGCCCTCCTGCACGTCGCGCTGGCCGAGCGGTTCGCCGGCGCGGTGCTGCACCTGCTCGCCAAGGCGAAGGTCTCGCCCGCGGGCCTCGCGTTCATCGCCTCCCACGGGCAGACCGTCTGGCACGAGCCGGGCCGCGCCTCGCTGCAGCTCGGCGATCCCGCGGTCCTCGCCGAGCGGCTCGGCGTGCGGGTGGTGAGCGACTTCCGCGCCCGCGACGTGGCGGCGGGCGGGCAAGGCGCGCCGCTGGTGCCGCTCGCCGACGTCATGCTGTTCGGTCACGAAGCCCGCGGCCGCTTGTTGCTCAACATCGGCGGGATGGCGAACGTGACCTGGGTGCCGCGCCGCGGGGTGACGGACGGCGCGCTCGCCTTCGATACGGGGCCGGGCGTCGCGGTGATCGACGCGGTGACGCGGCGGCTCGATCCCGACGCCGCCTTCGACCGGGACGGCGAGCGGGCGCGCCGCGGTAAGCCGGCGGCCCAAGCGCTCGACGCGCTCCTCGCCGATCCGTACTTCGGTCAGCCGCCGCCCAAGAGCACGGGGCGGGAGCGCTTCGGCATCGCCTGCGCGGACCGGCTGATCGAGCTGAGCACGAAGGAGGGCGGCTCCGACAACGACGCCGTAGCGACCGCGACGGCGCTGACGGTCGAAACCATCGGGCGCGCCATCGAGCGCTGGACCCCGGCGGCGGCGGAAGACGAGCTCGTGATCTCGGGCGGCGGAGCCCGCAACGCGACGCTGGTGGCCTGGTTGGCGGCGCGGGTGCGGCCCCGGCCCGTCCTGCTGTTCGACCAGCTGTTCTTCGACGGGGAAGCGAAGGAGGCCGTCGCGTTCGCGTTCCTCGGCGCGCTCACGCTGGCCGGCAGGCCGGGCAACCTTCCCACTGCCACCGGCGCGCGCGGTCCCCGGCTGCTCGGTCACATTACGCCCGCGTGACCGCGCCGCTCGCCCGCTTGGTGTTCCCGGCCCTGCGATGGCGGCGCGGCAGCTTCGACCACGAGCGCCCCAAGATCGACGCCGCGCTTGCTTCCGGTGTCGGCGGGTTCATTCTCTTCGGGGGCACGGTGGAGGCCGTCAGCGCGCTGGCGCACCAGCTCCGCCAGCAGGCGGGCCGACCGCTGCTCATCGGCGCCGACCTGGAGCGCGGGCCCGGCCAGCAAGTCGAAGGTCTGACCGAGCTCCCGCCTCCCGCGGCCCTCGGCTTCCTCGCGGACGTCGCAGCCACCCGCGCCTGCGGCATCGTCACCGCCTCGCAGGCCCGCGCTGTCGGGATCACCTGGGCGTTCGCGCCGGTGTGCGATCTCGACCTCGAGCCCCGCAATCCCATCGTCCAGACGCGCTCGTTCGGCGCCGATCCCGCGCAGGTCGGGGAGCATGCGGCCGCGTGGATCCTGGGCTGCCAGGAGCATGGGGTACAGGCCTGCGCCAAGCATTATCCCGGCCATGGCCGCACGCTCCAGGATTCACACGCGACGCTGCCCCGCGTGGCGGCGGCCGCCGACGAGTTGGAGCGGACCGATCTCGTCCCCTTCGTGTCCGCGATCCGTGCGGCCGTGGGCAGCGTGATGAGCGCGTTCGTCGCCTACCCGGGGTGGGATGCGTCCGGGCGGGCGGCGGGGTTCTCGCGCGAGATCCTGGGCTACCTGCGCGACCGGCTCAACTTCGGCGGGCTCGTCGTGACCGACGCGCTGATCATGGCCGGCGCGACGGCGGCGCAGCGGGAGGCGCCAGCGACGGTCGCCGCCGTGGCCGCGGGGGGCGACGCGCTGCTCTATCCCACCGACTGGCAGGCGGTGGTCCGCGCCTTGAATGATGCGACTGGCGGAGAGATCCCGGTCGCGCGGGCCGACGAGGCGCTCACGCGGTATGAAACGGCCTTGGGCGCGTGGGGGCGAGGGGACGTGGGGGCGGGGCCGCCGGATCTTGCGGCCGACGCCGTCTTCGCGGACACGCTTGCCGATCGGGCCACGCACCTCGTACGCGGGGAGCCGCCGGCGCTGCGCGCGCCGATCGCGGTGGACATCGTGGACGACGACGTCGGCGGGCCGTATCGGGTTGGGCCGCGGGATGTGTTCGCCAAGACGCTGCGTGAGGCGGGGATCGGTGCGGGGACTGGGAAAAGGAGAATAGGGCATGGTATCGTGCTCGTTTATGCCGAGCCGCGGTCGTGGAAGGGGAGAGCGGAGCTGGGCTCGCGGTCGCTGGCGGCGCTAGGGCGACTGGTCGGTGGCGCGCAACTCGTCGTCCTGTTCGCGCACCCGCGCCTCGTTCGGCAGATCCCCGGGACGGTATCGGTATTGTGTTGCTGGCACGGCCAACCGCTGATGCAGCGGGCAGCGGCACGGTGGGTGCGGGGAACCATGAGGTGAGACTGAGGAGTGGGGAGTGGGGAGTGGTACGATCCAGCTGACCGGAGCTTCCGGCGCACCTGATCGAACCACTCCCCACTCCCCACGCTCTTCTTCTTTAAGGCACCCGAATCCCCTGGCTCCGCAAGTAACTCAGCACGTGCGCCACCGGCACGGCGTAGATGATCTTGCCGTTGGACTCCCGCTCGCCGCCGTACAGCACCGCCACCACCCGGCCGTTGCGGTCGAAGATGGGGCTGCCCGAGGAGCCCGGGGCGCCGTAGCCGTCCACCTGCACTACGCTCCTGAGCACCTTGCTCGCGGTGCCGACGGTGAGCGTCGGCTCGGCCACGAAGTTCTGCACGTCTCTCGCCTGCCCTTCCATCGGCAGATCGAAGCCGAGCGGGTACCCGATAATCGCGACGGGGTCGCCGCGCTGCAGGGTCAACGCATTGCGCTCGATGCCGAGCACGCGCGGGGTGCCGCCACGGATGTCCACCTTGAGCACGCCGACATCCGCCGTGTCGGAGATACCGATGAACCGGCCTGGGAACCACTGCCGGGAGCCGGAGAATTTCACCGCAATGCGCTGCGGCGTGCGGGCCCCCTCCTCCCCCACCAGCACGTGCTTGTTGGTGACCATCGTGCCCTGGGAGTCCACCGCGAATGCCGTGCCGCTGAAGCGCTCGTCCCCGGGGAATTCGACGATCACCATGGCCACGGCGTCTTGGTTCTTCTGCGAGATCGCGCGGTAGTCCACAGCCGCCGCACCAGCGATGCCGCGCTGACGTCGCTCGGCGTCGTCGAGCTCGGCCCGCAGCCGGGTCATCGCCGACGCGTCGCCCGAGCTCCCCGCGATATCGAGCTGGCCGCGCAGCCGCGCCACTTCCGTCTGTGACTGCTGCAGGGCCTGCCGCACCGTCTGGATCTGGTCTTGGAACTGGGACAGGAGATGGTTCATCTCCGTCGTCAGGCTGTCGGCGCGATGCTGCAGGTTGGTCAGCTCGTGCGCGGCGCGCGCGTTCTTCCACTGGATCCACCCGAACGCCGCGACCGCGAAGAACAACAGGCCGAAGAGCACCTTGGTGGTGCGGCGGAGCTGGTTGGTCTGGCGCGCGACCTCCACCGCGATACGGATGGCGGTGCTGGTGCGCCGCGCCGGGGGGGGGGAGGGGGGGGCGGAGCCGGCGCGGACAGCGGCGAGGATCTCCCGGGGCTGCGACGCGTGGGCCGCGGCGGCCTCCGCCACGGTGCTTCGCGTGACGGCGTCCTCGGTGGAGAGGATCCGGAACTCCAAGGCCGGCCCCTTGGCACCGAAGCCGATCACGTCGCCGTCGTGCAACGGCGTGTCCCCCTCGATGCGCGTGCCGTTGATGAGCGTCCCGTTCCTGCTGCCCAGATCCTGGATGATGAACGTGTCGCCGCGGCGCACGACGGCGGCGTGGCGGGCCGACACGTCGAGATCGCGCTCGGCGTCGAATCGGACGTCCGAGAGGGGATGGCGCCCGAGGCCGACGTAGGCCTTGACGAAGGCTTCGGTCTGTCCGACCCGCGCCCCCGAGAGAAACTTGAATTGGGCCTTCACTGGCCGCGATTCACCCAGTACAGCACGCCGGCGACGATCGCCACCGCGAGCAGCGCGGCGAGGATCAGGCGCCAGCGCGCCTGCTTCGCCGGGACCGGCGGCGGACTGCCCTTGTAGACCGGCACGGGCTCGGTGCTCGTCTCCGTGTCGATGAGCGGGTAGATCTGGTGGCCCACCTCCTCCCGCGCCTCGGCCGGGCGGAGACCGTCGCCGTCGAACCGGGCCATGATCACGGTGATGTTGTCCGGCCCGCCGCGCTCATTGGCCAACGCGATCAGCCGGTCGCACGCCTGCGCGAGGTCGCTCGCCCGGCTGACGACCTCGGCGATCTCCTCCTTCTTCACCTGGCCCGAAAGGCCGTCGGAGCAGAGCACCAGCACGTCGCCGCGGCGGATCTCCTGGTGGGTGAGGTCCACCTTCACCTTGGGGTCGGGGCCCAGCGCCTGCAGGATGATGTTGCGGCGCTCGCTGTGGGCCGCCTCCTCTTCCGTCAGCTCGCCCGCCTCGACGAGGCGCTGCATCAGCGACTGGTCCTTCGTGAGCTGCACCGCGACGCCGTTGCGGATCAGGTAGGCGCGGCTGTCCCCGACCTGAGTGATGTACACATGGTCCACAAGCACGCCGGCCGCCGTGGTGGTCGTGCCCATGCCCCGGACCTCGGGATGGGCCTTGGCGTGAGCGTGGATCTGTCCGTTGGCGACCTCGACCGCTTCCTTCAGCCGGTAGGCGAACCGCTGGGGGGTGAGCTCCTTCTCGGTGCCCCACATCTTCTCCATCTGGTCGAAGATGGTGTCGGTGGCCATCTGGCTCGCCAGCTCGCCCGCCGCCGCCCCGCCCATGCCGTCGGCCACGACCAGGAGCGCACCGCGCTCGCCGATCTCGTGCTCGCGCACGGTCGGCGGCAGCGAGCGCTCGCCGCGCGTCAGGTCCGCGACGAGGAAGCAGTCCTCATTGTGGTCGCGCGTCTTGCCGAGGTCGGTCTTGCCGAAGACCTGGACTTTGATGGGCTTGGAGGAGCGTCCGAACATGCGTTAATGCCTGCCCAGGCTCTGTGCGAGATCCCTGCATGAGGTGAGCCCCGAATCGTAGCCGAGGCCCGTTTGTGCCCACTTGTGCGCGTTCGCGGTGTCGTTCTGTCTGTTGAATGCCTGAGCCATGAGGCAGGCCGCAAATCCCTTGTCTTTCGTGCTGATCCCCGGCGAGTTGAATGCGATCAGCGCGGAGTCCAGGATGACGCGCGGTGGCCGCTCAATCAGCCCCATGAGCAAGTCTCCGATCGTAGCTGGGTCGAGACTAGTCGCCTCGGCAGTGCTCGGAGCCTTGGTGTTGCCTGGGGCTCGGGGAGTTGCAGTATCCCTTGCCGCCAGACGTTGGGCCGTGTCCGGCCGCACGGCACTTCCAGCGGCCTTGTGCCCGCCCTCCAGCACCGCCACCGCCGCTCCGCCACTCCCGAGGACGATTACGGCCCCGACCAGGACGGGCAGGCGCGAGCGCTTCTTCGCGGGCGCCATCCCCTTGGTGGCCGAGTCGCCCCGCCCCCGGGCGGGTGCCTGGGGCGGGTCCAACAGCTCCGTCTCGCCATCGGCGTCGGCCCGCGTCGCCGGCACCGCCGCTTCCCTCCCTCGTGGCGTGGTGCCCACCACCGCCGTCACATCCGTCGCGAACTTGGCCGCGCTCTGGTAGCGATCCAGCGGGCTGCGGGTCAGCGCGGCGTCCAGCACCTCTTGCAAACCCGGCGGGAATGCGAGATCGGGGCGCGACACCGCCAGCGTTATCGGCTCGTCGGTGAGGCGCTTGATCATCGTCTCCTGTACGCTGGTCGCCTCGAAGGGCAGCTTGCCCGTCAGCATCCGGAACAACACCAGCCCCAGTGAGTACAGGTCGCTGCGCCCGTCGAGCTTGTCTCCGGAGAGCTGCTCGGGGCTCATGAACTCGGGTGTCCCGACCACGAGGCCGGTCTTGGTGACTTTCTGCCCAGCCTCGTCGCCGCCGACCGCCTTGGCGATCCCGAAGTCCACCACCTTCACTACGTCCGCGCCGTCGCGACCCTTGGTGAGCATGATGTTGTCGGGCTTCAGGTCGCGGTGCACGATGCCGAGATCGTGCGCGGCCTGTAAGGCGTCGGCCACCTGCTGGAAGATGCGGGTGGCCCGCGGGTAGGGCAGCGCCCCGTCGCGCCCCAGCAGGGCGGTGAGCGGCTCGCCCTCGACGAACTCCATGGCGAGGTAGATCAGCCCGTCGGGCGTCTCGCCGAAGTCGTACACGGCGCACACGTTCGGATGGGTGATGCGGCTCGCGTTCGCCGCCTCGCGGTTGAAGCGGGCGACCGCGTCGGGGTCGTGCGTCAGCGACGGGTTCATCACCTTGATGGCGCTGCGCCGTCCCATCTTGACGTGCTCGGCGAGGTACACCTGTCCCATGCCGCCCTCGCCCAGCTTCTTCACCACGTGATAGCGGTCGGCGATCACCTGGCCCACCAGGCTGGTCGCGGGCGCGGCGGCGCGCAGCGTCGTGCCATCGTTCTGGCAGAACCTGATGTCGTCCGGATACTCGGTCGAGCAGACGGGGCAGATCTTCACGTGGGCAGCTCGATGCGCAGCAGTTTGTCCCCGACCAGGATGCGCGACCGGTGTCGCAGCGGCATGTCGCCGCGCGCGGCCAACGCGATCCCGTTCCGGCTGCCTTCGTCCAGGACGACGAAGTCGGCGTCTTCGGAGCGGACCACGGCGTGCTGGGCGCTCATCGATGGATCGTAAGGGAACACCCAATCGCCGTTCTCGCGTCCGATGTGGATGTCGCGGCCGGGCGAGAGCTGCACCACGTCTCGCGAGCTACCGTCCGAGCGCAGCTGCGTGAGCGAGGCGATGTCCGCGCTCGGGATCAGGCTGCCCATCCGCCTGGTCGCGTCTGCCTCGGGCGAATGGGGGCCGGGATAGCCTAGCCGACGGAACCGGATCACCTGCGAGCCGATGAGCAGCAGGTCGCCGTCCGCCAACCGGTGCGGCTCCTCCAGGAACACCCAGGTGCCGTTGCGGCTGCCCAGGTCGCGCACCACCAGCAGGTCATCCTCCCAGGAGATCTTGGCGTGCAGCGGCGAGAGGAATGGATCGTCGGGAAACCGGATGTCCCCGTCCAGGCGCCCGATCGTCGTGTCCATCGTCTTGCGCTCGAAGCGCTGGCCCGCCGTGCCGGCTTCATCGAGCACGGTTAGCGTGATGCGGAAATCGGTGCGGGGAGCGGGCTTGCCCGAGGTGCGCACCAGCGGGCTCCAGTCGCCGAGCGGCGCGCCGCACGTGGCGCAAAACTTGGTGCCCGATTGCACCGCGGAGCCGCAGCGCGCGCAGGCCGGCCCGGAGCCCGGTGCGGTGAGCCGCCGGCCGCAGTTGGGGCAGAACGGCAGCAGTTCGCTTGTCGGGCCGCCGCAGAAGGGGCACGGGCCAGGGTCCGCGCGAGAGGAGGGCGCGGGGCCGGCAACCTGGGTGGCGGGGATGTTCGATGCCTGGCGCGGGGGGCCGGCGGCGCTCCCCCCTCTACCCCCTTCCGCGGCGCTCGTGCGCTTGGCCACGGCCCCTGCCGCCGTGAGCGGCTTGCCGCAGTCCATGCAGAACTGCGCGCTGGCTTCGTTGGCGCGGCCGCAGTAGGTGCAGGTGGTCACCGAGGGCGCATCTCCACAGGGGGCTTAAGTTATGGCTCGCCAATCTATTCGGCAAATTGACTCGTCGAAAGGGGCGATGCTAGCTTGCGCGACCGTCACATGACCGCCACACGCCCTTGGCACCGTGCGACCCTGCTCGCGCTACTGCTGTGCGGCGGGCGGGTCGAGGCTCAAGTGGACCCGTCCGGGCAGTGGCGCACCCTGCACACGCCGCACTTCCTCGTTCACTTCCGGCCGGCCGATCGCGAGCCGGCGCAACGGACGGCCCGCGAGGCGGAGCGGGCCTGGGGGCTGCTGGCGGCGGAGCTGCGCCCGCCGCGTGGCATGGTGGACGTGACCCTGAGCGACGACATCGACGTCTCCAACGGCTTCACGACGGTCTTCCCCTCCAGCCGCATCACGGTGCTGGCTGCGCCGCTCCCCGAACTGACGGATTTCGACGACTGGCTGCGGCTCGTGACCACGCACGAGCTGACGCACGTCTTTCATCTCGACCGCACCACGGGCTGGTGGCGTGGCGTGCAGGCCGTTTTCGGCCGGGTGCCGGGCTTTTTCCCGAACGAGTATCAGCCGAGCTGGGTGGTGGAGGGGCTGGCGGTCTACTACGAATCGCGGCTCACGGAAGGGGGCCGGCTCCACGGCGGCTTCCACACTCAGGTACTCGCGGCCGACGCCGCGGCCGGAGACTCGCGCTCGCCATGGAATGCCGTGTACTTCACCCGCTGGCCCGACGGCACCGCGCCCTACGCCTACGGCAGCCGGTTCTTCGCGCAACTCGCCGCCGTCGCGGGGGATTCCGCGGTGCCGCGCTTCGTGGAGCGGACGTCGGGTCAGCTGATCCCCTACCGGGTGGGGCGCCAGGTCCGGCGCGCCACCGGTCGCGACCTGGGGAGCGTGTGGGACGACGCCCTTCACGCGACTGGCGTCGCGACCGGCGATTCCGGGCGCGCCCTCGACGCGGCCCTGTGGACCGAACCCGTACCGCGCGTCTCGCCCGACGGTCGCCGCGTCGCGTACGTGCATGACGACGGCGAAAGCCCGGCGGAGCTGCGGATCGTGGAGGCCCGCGCGTGGCAGGTGCTGCGTCGCCACCGCGTGAACGGCCTCGCCCGCTACGACTGGCTCGGTGATACGCTGGCGGTCACGCAACTCGACTTCACCGATCGCTGGCATATCCGCAGCGACCGCTACGCCTGGCTGCCGGACGACCGCTGGCGGCGCCTCACGCACGCCGCCCGCGTGACGAAGCCCCGTAGCGGCGGGGGGAAGCTCGCGGCGATCGTCCTCGCCGCAGCGCGCAACCGCCCCTCGCTCGCCGGAGTGGACACCGCCGGCGCGATGTGGGGGGACGTGGTACCCTCACCTGACGGCCGCTGGGTGGTCGCGAACCGCCTTCGCAACGGCGCCTGGGCGCTCGTGCGCTGGCCGGATGCGGCCCCGGATTCGGTCGTGACGCTGTTTGCGGGAACGGGCCTCGTCGCCGATCCGGTGTGGCAGGGAGACGCAGTCCTGTTCGTCTCTGAGCGCACCGGACTGCCCCAGGTGTACCGTTGGTCGGCCGACTCAGGCGTCCGGCCCCTGACCGCCGTCCCGCTCGGTGCGCGGGCCCCGGCGCCGCTGCCCGATGGCGCGCTGCTCTACACGACGTTGGGCTCGGAGGGCTGGACCCTGGCACGCCTCACGCCCCCCGCCACGCCGGCCGACACTGTGGCCGAGCCGGCGCCGCGGGCGGGCTTCGACTCCGCGCCGCTCGTGCCGATGCGCGAGACCGGTTACGCTCTGTGGCCATCGCTGCGACCGCACTTCTGGCTGCCGCTCGGCCTCGACGCCGGCGCGGCCGGCCGTTTCTTCGGCGCACTGACCGGCGGCGCCGACGCCGTGGGCCGGTATAGCTACGTCGCCGACGCCCTGATCTCGGTCGCGCCTCTGCGGGCCGATGGATACTTCGCGCTGGTCTCCCATGCCCTCGGCAACCCCAGCCTCGACCTCTCGAGCGCGAGCGAGTGGAGCCTCGTCGGGGTCACGCGCGGTGGCACGGTGGTGTCGCAGCGGGCCGGAGCCGCCGCGCTCGGCGCCACGCTCGTCGCGCGGCGCTGGCGCTCATTGGCGACCTTGCGCGTCGCGGCCGAATACGAGGGCCGGCGCTTCGTCGCCATTCCCGACACCGCGCTCGCCAGCGTGTGCAATGGCTGCAGTAGCCGGGATCGGGTCGGTGGGTCGGTCACGCTCCGCCTGGCGCATCTCGCCGGCGGGCCGCTCGCGATCTCTCCCGTCGGCGGGATCGTCTGGACCGGACGGTACCGGCGCCGGGAACAGCAGGGCGCTCCGGGTTGGTCGGACGAGGTTCGCTCGCGAATCGCCGTCTATCAGCGCGCACCGGGGCCGGAAGGGCACGCGCATCCCGTAGTCGCTCTGCGCCTCACCGTCGGGAGCGCTTCCGGTCCGATCGCCACGTCGTTCGGCGTGGGCGGCGTGTCGGCGGGCGTCGTCGCCCTGGGATTCGGCGCGACTGCGGGCGGTGCCCGCGACTTCCCCGTGCGCGGCTACCCGGTCGGGGTACTGTTCGGCCAGCGGGCTGCTACCGCGAGCGTGGAATACCGCCTCCCGCTCGCGCTGGTCGGGCAGGCGGTGGGTCATCTGCCGTTCGGCGTCGACCGGCTGTGGCTCAGCGTCTTCGGGGACGTGGGCGATGCCTGGGAGCCCGGCGCGGCGGCCCGGCTGCACCGCCTGCGCTCGGCCGGTGTCGAGCTCGTGGCCGACCTCACGGTGAGCTACGACCTGCCGCTTGGCCTGCGCCTCGGCCTGGCCCAGCCGCTCGCCGACCTGCCGGCGGGCGGACGGCCGCGGCCGCGGGCGTACGTCGCGGTGGGATCGGACTTTTAGCGCCACCGGGATGGCAGAGCGCTGAACCCTGCCTGCAAGACCGCGTATAATTGCATTGGCTATGATCCTTCCCACCTGCCTGGGCCGTCTCCTCTTTGCGTTCGCGCTGCTGCACGCTACCTGGGCCGTGCCGCTCGCGCTGTCCGCGCAGGACGCCGCCGACCGCGCGGCCCTGGAGCGGCTGCGCGATTCGCTCGCCGGCGTCACGGACTCCACCGCACTGCGCCGGCTCGAGGCCGCGACCGTCGAGGTCGCCAAGCGTCACCGGGACGACCCGCTCATCCACTTGCGCCTGGGGTTCATCGCCTATCGGTCGGGGGAGCTCGCCGGCTCGAAGGCGCACTACGACGACGCCGCGGGCGAGTTCGAGTGGGCGGGGGAGCTGAAGCCGGATTGGCCGTACGCGTGGTACGGCCTCGGCCTCGCCGAGCTCGCGCAGGGCGAGCACGCGATCATCGCGATCGAGAACCTCCGGCAGCAGCTGGGCAAGGACTACCTCTCCAAGGCGGCCCGCGCGTTCGCGCGCGCGACCCAGGCCGACCCCAGCTTCGCGCAGGCCGGCATCGACCTCGCCAACGCGGCGCTGCAACAGCGGATCCAGCCGCGCCTGCAGGTGGCGCTCGAGGCCGTGCGCCTGGCCGCGGCCTCGCCGGCGGGGCGAATCCCCGACGTGCAGCTCGCCCGCGGCCGGGTGGAGCGCGAGGTCGGGGAAGCGGATTCGGCCGTCGCGGCATTCCAAGCCTATCTCGCCGTGGGCGGGGACTCGGGCGTGGGCCTGCTCGAGCTCGCGCGCACGGCGTACTTCGCGCGGCGGCCCCGGGAGGGGGCGGCTGCCTATTACGCCGGCGCGCGGGCGGCGACGTTGGCCGCGGCGTTGGGCCTGTACCGCACGGAGCTGAGCTACCTGGCGACCGCGGCGGAGCTCGCCTCGTTCGACTCGCTCGCGGCACCGGCGGCCCGCGCGGCGTGGCTCGAGCGTTTCTGGATCCGACGTGACGTCACCGAAGCGCGCGAGCCCGGGGAGCGGCTCGCCGAGCACTACCGGCGCTGGTTCTACGCACGGCGCAACTTCCGGCTGGTGAGCCGCCATCGACACTACGACATCACGGAGCGCTACCGTACGGCCCAGACGGAGTTCGATGATCGCGGGGTCATCTACATCCGTCATGGCGATCCGGACCGCCGCGCCCAGTACTCCAGCGCGGGCACGGTGCTGGGAAGCGGCCTCGAGCCGAACGAGAGCTGGCTGTACCGCCGCACCGACGGCAACCTGATCTTCCACTTCGTGTCGCGCGGGGACGTGCAGGACTTCAAGCTGGTCGAGAGCGCGCTCGACGCGCTCGGGTTCCAAGCGCGGTTTGGGCCAGCGCAACGGGGCGGGCTCGACGCCCTGGCGCTCGAGCTGTGGGACTCGCGCGCCAACCTCGATCCCATCTACCAGCGGCCGCCGAGCGGCGTGCGGCTCACCGACGAGCGCGCCCTCGGCGACCATGCGATCAAGGTGGGGACGACCACCGATAGCTACCGCCAGCGCTTCGACGTGCCGCTCGACCTCGTGACCTCCGACTTCGTCGTCGGTGCGCGCGCGGATTCCACCGGTGGGCAAGTGCTGCACGTGGTCTTCGCCGTTCCGGCGGAGCGGATCACCCCGGAGCCCGGGCCGGCCGGCGTACTCTACCCGCTGCGGTTTCGGCTCTTCGTGACCGACGTCGCGGACAGCCTGGTGACGCAGCTCGACACGGTGCGGGTGTTCGCCGCACGGGCGCCGCTGCGCGGCGCGGCGTACTTGACCGGACTGCTCGAGGTGCCGGTGCCTCCTGGCCGCTACCGCTACCGCCTCCTCGTCGCCACGGGCGACAACTTCGCCGGCGAGGTGGTGGAGCGTGATACGCTCGAGGTCGGCGCCTTGAGCGGCCGGCGCTTCGCGGCGAGCGACCTGGTGATCGGCCGTACGGGCGGTGGGCTCATCTGGCCCGCGGGGGCCGACACCGTGGTCCTCAATCCCCTGGGCCGCTTCCCGCAGGGCAGCACGGTCGAGCTCTACTACGAGGTGTACGGGCTCGCGCGCGGGACGACCTACCACACCGTCGTGCGACTCGACCCGCTCGGCGGCCGCTCGTTCTTCGGCGCCATCCGGCGGCTGTTCGGCGGCCGCCGTCCGCCGCTGCTCCTCGAGTTCGACGTCCCGGCCGACGGCCCGGTGACCCGTGTGCACCGGAGCGTCGAGCTGCGCGACGTCGCCAAGGGCGACTACCTACTGTCGATCGTCGTCACCGATCCCACCAATGGCCGCACGCTCGCGCGCGCGCGCCGGTTTCAGGTGGTGTCATCCCCGTAAGTTGCACCCGCGCGGACTGATCCCTAAGTTTCCGCGTTCCCTCGGAGACCGGATGTATTGCTCGCGTTGCGGCACGCCGAACGACGACAGCAGTAAGTTCTGCCGGTCCTGCGGGCTGGATCTGACCGCAACGACTCCCGTCGGCGCCGTCAAGACCGGCCAGCAGGAACTGACGGAAATCGACATGGTCCGGGAGCAGCTCAAAGAGGAGTACGACATCCTCGATGAGCTCGGCCGCGGGGGCATGGCGATCGTCTTCAAGGCGCGCGAGCGGCAGCTCGAACGCGACGTCGCCATCAAGGTCCTCCCCTTCTCGCTCGCGTTCGACAAGGAGTTCGTCGAGCGCTTCCAACGGGAAGCCCGCACCTCCGCCAAGCTCGAGCATCCGAGCATCATCCCCATCTACCGCGTCGGCAAGAACGGGCGGGTCATCTACTTCGTCATGAAGTTCCTGCGCGGTAAGCCGCTCTCCAGCGTGCTCGCCGGGCGTGGGGCGCTCCCCCCGGCGGAGATTCGCAAGATCCTCGTCGACGTCGGCCGCGCGCTCGCCTACGCGCATCGCAGCGGCATCGTCCACCGCGACGTCAAGCCCGACAACATCATGTTCGACGAGCATGGGCAGGCGGTGGTGACCGACTTCGGCATCGCCAAGGCGGCCACCGGCGGCAAGCTCACCGGCACCGGCATGGCGATCGGCACGCCGCACTACATGAGCCCCGAGCAGGCGCGCGCCCAGAACCTCGACGGGCGCAGCGACATCTACTCGCTCGGCGTGGTCGCCTACCAGTGCCTGACGGGCCAGGTGCCCTTCGACGGCGAAGACTCCTTCTCCATCGGCTACAAGCACATCATGGAGGAGCTGCCCACTCCCAGGCTCGACTCGATGGAGAAGCGAGAACTCTTCGAGATCGTCAAGAAGATGATGGCCAAGGCGCCCGACGAGCGCTTCCAGACCGCCGACGATCTCGTCGGAGTCCTGGAAGCGGGCGGCTATGTGGCCTCGGGGATCTCGACCGCCGCCACGCGGGCGATCCCGTCGCTCGCCGCGACGCCGCGGATCGCCACCGCGCCGACGACCCCGCTGCCGCGCGCTACCGGCGCTCCGCCTCCTGGCGCCCCGCCGGTCCATCACAAGCGCTCGGCCGCGGCGGCCATCCTGCTGTGGCTCGCGATCGTCGGCGTGGTCTTCGGCGGCGGCGGATTCTACGCCTACAAGAAGGGCCTCCTGGCGGCTGCCGGGCTCGTTCCGGGCGCACGCTCCGACACGACGACCCACGTGGCCGCCGCCGGCAGCGACAGCACCGCGCCCGCCGCCACCGACACCACTTCGGCGACGTCCCATCAGCCGCGCGACACCTCCCATGTCGCGCCTCCCTCACTTCCCTCCGGCGCGTCGGGGAAGCTCGTCCTGAAGGGCCTCCCTCCCGGGGCGCGGGTCACGCTCGACGGCCGCCCCGTGACCGGCCGCCAGGTGGACGTCCCGCCGGGAAACTACCGGCTGGTCGTGAAGGCGCCGGGCTACGATCAATTCGAGCAGGAGGTCATCATCACCCCGGGCAACCCGAGCACCGTCCAGGTGGAGATGGAGGCGTCGCAGGATTCGGGCGGTGGTCCCTGCGACCAGCCCGGGCCCGCCTACAACCAGAACCACATCTGCTTCGATACTCCGCCCACCCCCCTGTCCGCAACCTTCATCCCCGTGCCCGCCGACGCGCCGATCTTCCCGCGGCAGGCGATCCTGCTCATCAAAGTGTCGTCTACGGGGAGCACGCTCGAGACGCGGGTCTTCTCCCAGTCCAACGTTCAGACCTTCAACGACCAGGCCGTCGACATGGCCAAGATCCTGCGCTGGAACCCCGCCCAGAAGAACGGCGAAGCGGTGGACGCGTGGGTGCAGTGGCCGTTCCAGCCCGTGAGGCAGTAACACGAACATCGATCCCACGGCGTTCATCGCCCCCGGCGCCGTGGTGCTGGGGGACGTGACCCTCGGCCCGCGCGCCAGCGTGTGGTACGGGGCGGTCCTCCGGGGAGACATGGCGGCGATCGTGGTGGGCGAGGCCTCCAACCTGCAGGACGGCACCATCGTGCATGTGGACGCGGGCAAGCCGGCCCGCATCGGTGCCCGCGTCGGGGTCGGGCACCGCGCCATCCTGCACGGCTGCACCGTCGCCGACGACTGCCTCATCGGCATGGGCAGCATCCTGCTCAACGACGTGGTGATCGGGGCAGGCAGCGTGGTGGCTGCCGGGGCCGTAGTGCGGGAGGGGATGGTGGTGCCGCCGGGCTCACTGGTGATGGGCGTGCCGGCGCGGGTGACGCGTGCGGTGGACGAGGGACTGCGGGCGCGGATCCGCGGCACCTGGGAGCACTACGTGACGGAGGCGGCGCGGCACCGTGGCGGCGCCTTCCCGCTCGCCCGGCCAACTTTGTGATGTGAATTGCCCGGAACCGAGGAACGGTGGGCCCGGTGTTATATTCCTAGATAGGGTGTTTTACCCCGGGCGGGCCAGGCCGTCGACCCCGCCGGCGGCGACGAGCAGGCGAGGCAACGTTTGTGATGTTGATTGGCGAGAGCGCGCACCACCACGGCCTTCCGCCCGAGTCTTGCCTGGGGTTGTTGAGTTACCTACCTTGCCCCTCCGCGTTTTTTGCCTGGCGTTTGGCAGGTCTGCGGGCAGTGTAGGCCTTCAACCCAAGCACCGACGGTTGTCACCAGCTCTCCGCGAGGGACGAGCCAGCATGACTGCTTCCACCCGCCACGGGACGCTCGATCTGAGCCCCAATGCCATCACCGTGCTCGAGCGGCGCTATCTCGTCAAGGACGAGACCGGCCGTCCGGCCGAGCGGCCCGAGGACTTGTTCTGGCGGGTGGCGCGCACAGTCGCGGCCCCGGACGCGGCCTATGGGGCGTCGGACAAGGCCGTCAAGGGTCTGGGGGAGACCTTTTTCGACCTGATGGCCTCGCGGGTGTGGATGCCGAATTCGCCCACCCTCATGAACGCCGGCCGGCCACTGGGCCAGCTGTCGGCCTGCTTCGTGCTCCCCGTCGAGGACGCGCTGTCCAACGGCAAGAGCGGCATCTACGACACGCTGCGCGCCATGGCCTTAGTGCACCAGTCGGGCGGCGGCACGGGCTTCGCCTTCTCGCGGCTGCGGCCCAAGAACGACGTGGTGCGCTCCACCATGGGCGTCGCCTCGGGTCCCGTCTCGTTCATGAAGCTCTACGATGCCTCGACCGATGTCGTCAAGCAGGGCGGCACACGCCGCGGCGCCAACATGGGCATCCTGCGTGTCGATCACCCGGACATCCTGGAGTTCATCACCTGCAAGGACGACCTGACGCAGGTGACGAACTTCAACATCTCCGTGGCCGTTACCGACGCTTTCATGCAGGCGGTGGAGCAGGGCACCAGCTACGACCTCATCCACCCCCGCACCCGGGGGGGGGGGGGGGTCGTGGGGCAGCTCGATGCCCGCGAGGTGTTCCGCAAGATCGTGCACGGCGCGTGGAAAACGGGCGAGCCGGGCGTCTTCTTCGTAGACCGCGCCAACCGGTACAACCCGGTCCCGCACCTGGGCAGCTACGAAGCGACCAACCCGTGCGGGGAGCAGCCGCTGCTGCCGTACGACGTCTGCAACCTCGGCTCGATCAATGTCGGCCTGTTCGTCAAGGACGGCGAGGTGGAATGGGACCGGCTGGCTACGGCGGTGCACCTCTGCACGCACTTCCTGGACAACGTCATCGACGCCAACAGGTACCCGCTCGCCGAGATCGACGATCTCGCCAAGCGCATTCGGCGTATCGGCCTGGGCATCATGGGCTGGGCGGATCTGCTGGTGCGGCTCGGCATCCCCTACAACTGCGACGAGGGCGTCGCGCTGGGTCGCCGGCTGATGCAGTTCGTGGACGAGGAGGCCAAGAAGGCTTCCGAGAAGCTCGCCGAGCAGCGTGGGGTCTTCCCCGAGTGGGCGCGCTCCATCTGGGGCCCGGACGCCACCTGCGCGCGCGGTCCGGCGGGCGAGCGCCTGCGGCCGATGCAGCGGCTGCGCAACTGCAACCTGACCACCGTGGCGCCGACCGGCACCATCTCCATCATCGCCGGCTGCTCCTCCGGGATCGAGCCGCTGTTCGCCGTGGCGTTCATGCGCAACCAGGCCGGCGTCCTCATGCCGGACGTCAACGAGAACTTCGTCGCCATCGCGAAGCAGGAAGGCTGGTACAGCGACGCCCTCATGCAGCAAATCGTCGCGGTGGGGCACATTCGCTTCGACGCCGTGCCGGCCAAGTGGCAGCGCGTGTTCGTGACCGCGCACGACGTGACGCCGGAGTGGCACATCCGGATGCAGGGCGCGTTCCAGGAGTTCACCGACTCGGCGATCTCCAAGACCTGCAACTTCCCGCACGAGGCCACCGAGGAGGACGTCGAGCAGATCTACCGCCTCGCCTTCCAGCTCGGCTGCAAAGGCGTGACTGTGTACCGCGACGGCGCGCGCGAGGGGCAGGTGCTCTCGACGGGCTCGACGGCCAAGAAAGTCCAGGAGCAGGCGGCCGAGGCTGGCCCGGGCAAGCTCGCCGAGGCGCTCGGGCGGCTCGCCGAGCTTGAGGCCGAGCTCGAGCGCACCCGCGCCCAGCTTCACGAGGTCGAGGCTGAGAACCTGCAGCGGCGCGCCAAGCGCTCGCGGCCCGATCTGCTGCGCGGCATGACCCGGCGCATCGAGACGCCGCTCGGCACGATGTACGTCACCATCACCGAGGACGAGAAGGGCCAGCCCTTCGAGGTGTTCATCACCCTCGGGAAGGCCGGCGCGCCGATCATGGCCGACGTGGAAGCGGTGGGCCGCCTGATCTCGCTGGCGCTGCGCTCGGGCATCCCGATGAAGGAGATCCATCGCCAACTGCGCGGGATCTCCTCGGACCGTGTGGTCGGGCTCGGACCGACCAAGGTCATGTCCGTCCCGGACGCGATCGGGATCGCGATCGAGAAGTGGATGCAGGAGAAGCAGGGGGTGCAGCAGGACCTGCTCGCGGGTACCGGCGGCGCCGCCGCCGGCGTACCGGCGCGCGAGCTGATCGCCAGCCAGGACGGCGCCGCCGTGCTGCGCGCCCGCGACATCGACCAGGACTTCATCGGCGCCTGCCCGGACTGCGGCTCGCAGCTCGCGTTCATCGAGGGTTGCGCCAAGTGCCACGTGTGCGGGTTCAGCGAGTGTGGGTGAGAAGCAATCCGCTGGTTTTGACCGTCTCGACTGTGACACCTATCACTCCGGAAACGCAGGCGGGCGCTTACCTATAGAACAGTCTATGGACCAACGCATGATCACGCCCACGAGGCTCCAGCCCAAAGGTTGGGCTCGGGTCGGCCCGGCGGGCGCCCATACGCTGCGCCGCGGCGCCTGGTACCCGGTTGTCCGCATTTCCTCGAGTAACATCGTCGTGCTCGACGTCAACCGGCACAACGTCCCCGTGGACCGGCGCCTGCTCGAGATCCGCTACCATGCCCCCGAGCGCTGGACCATCGTGCGCTGCGAGCCGCGCGTGATGGAGCGTCTGGGACGGATCTTTCCCCTGACGTACGCGGTGTGCCCGGCCTGCCGCCACCGCCAGGCGTTCGAGGCCGGAGCGCAGCAACTCACCTGCGACAAGTGCCACAAGGCGGCGGGGCTGGCCTGGGATGAGCTGAGCTGAGCCGCAAGCCATCGGCCATCGGCCATCCAGCCGTCAGTGGGGCGCGACCCGACTGACGGCTGCTTGTCTTCAGGTTACTGATGGCTGATGGCTGGCCGCTGATGGCTCAGAGCGCCACCAACCTGTCCCCTACCGAAACGACACCGGCCCCTTCACCGACGCAGTAAAACCCGCGCATCCCGTCGTCCAGGAACTGGAGGTGCGACTTGAGCACCTCGGCCTCGACTCGCCCTCCCAGCGCCCACCCGGTGAACGGGCGGCAAGGGTGCGCCACCTGGAGTACCCGAAGGCGGACCTGCTCCCGGCCGTCCTGACCGATGATGGCGAGGCCGACCTGGAGATCCTCAAGCGTGAGCCGCCGGTCCGCCTGGGCGAGGATGTTCTCCCCGGCGCATCCCGGCGCGATCCGCTTCCCAAACCGGTCCCGCATCAGGGCGTAGTGAGACGTGAACCCGACCGAGACACCGTGCAGGCCGTCCTCGTTCTTCGTGAATGGGTGCGCGCGATGATGGATGTCGACGAACCAGCCCCCGCCGCCCTCCCGGCCGCTGCCAAGGACGCCGTCGGGCGACACGGCGAGCCGGTCCACCGCAAGGATCGGGGCAGGATCGTAGACCCGATTGGGCTTCTCCCCGGTCTTCAGTGAAGAGCGCTGAATCTGAAGGCGGACGATGGTGCCGACGGGCTGCATAACGAAATCTACGCAAAGGTGGTATCATGAGGTGCTATGACGTCCCGGCGCTGGGCCCGGATCACGGACAGCGTGGCCGACATCCTCCGCCGCGGCGCTTGGTATCCTATCGTCGAGGAGACGTCGGACGGACAAGTGGTCGTGGACGTGCGCACGGGTGAACGGGTCCGCCTCAGTCTGAGCGACGTCACCGTCCGCCAGCACCCGCCCGACCAGTGGAGCGTGGTCACTCGAACCGGGGTCCTCCGCCCGACGCTCGGGGGAAAGCAGGGAAGCGAAGTCGACACCACCTACGGCGTCTGCCCCCACTGCCATGAGCGCCAGGAGTTCGCGGGCAAGCCCGCCCGTCTGAAGTGCTCACGCTGCGGCCGGGAATCGGCGGTGGACTGGTCGCAGTCCTGCTGAGGAGCCGTCGGCCGTCAGCCATCAGCCGTCCGACCTGGTGCCACGCCCCCCCCCCCCCAAAAACCCAGAAAGAATGCGCTCTTGCAGGGTGGGGATGTATTTAGTATATTAATTATCAACATGTTAATTAATATTTACACTGATGGCTGATGGCTGACTCCTGAGGGCTCCCGTGTCCGACCGCTCCGAGCTGGCCCTGCAGCTGACCGATGCCGTGTGTGCGGCCTACGCCGCCATCCAGCGCGCCGGGGACCGGGCCTTCCGGGCCTACGGGCTCTCCCACCGCGCCCATTCGGCCCTGACCGCCGTCGATCAGGGGGGACCCGACGGAGTGCGCCCCAGCGAGGTGGCCGAGCAGCTCGGTGTTTCCCGCGCGGCCGCGACCACGTTCATCCAGCGCCTGGAGGCCAAGGCGTTGGTCGAGACCACCCCCGACCCCGATGACGACCGCGGGGTGCGCGTCAACCTCACGCGCCGCGGCCTGGAGGTCCTGTTGCGGGCGGGGCAGCTCGAGCGCCGTCTGGCCGCCCGGACGATCGAGGGGATGCCGGCCTCTGCGATCGCCCGGGCACTGCACCTGCTGCAGGAGCTCAAACAGCGGTTGGAGACCAAGCAGATCGAGGTAGTCCGCTAGGAAATGTGGACAACCGATCGGCCAGTCGTTCTCTTATCGCCCCCGGACCACGCTGTGGAGGCTGAGTGACCCGTCGGACCAAGATCGTCGCCACCCTGGGCCCTGCCACGGGGACCGACTCGCAGATCGCGGCCCTCCTGGACGGAGGAGTGAACGTCATCCGGGTGAACGCCTCTCACGGCACTGCGGAGGATCGGGGGCGGTGGATCGAGGCGGTGCGACGGGCGGCGGAGGCGAAGGACCTGCCGATCGCGGTCCTGGTGGACCTGCAAGGTCCCCGGATCCGGGTGGGGAACCTCCGTGCCGCCCGCGAGCTGGTGCCGGGCCAGATCATCACCTTCGCGCCGGAAGCCGTCGCCCGGGGAGACGAGCTCCCCACGACGTACGACCTGCTCGCTCAGGATGCCCGGGTCGGCGCCCGGATCCTGTTGAACGACGGGTTGCTTTCGGTCGAGGTGACCGCCGTCGAGCCTCCCCGGGTGCGGGGGCGGGTCATGGACGGCGGCACGCTGACCGCACACAAGGGAATGAACCTCCCCGGGATGCAGGTGAGCGCGCCTGCCCTCACCGACAAGGACCGTGAAGATGTGATCGACGCGGTCAGGTGGGGGGCCGACTACCTCGCGCTCTCGTTCGTGCGCCGGGCCGAGGACGTGGCCGAGCTGCGCAAGTTGGTTCCCCCCACGATGAAGCTCGTCGCGAAGATCGAGAAAGCCGCCGCCCTCGAAGACCTCGACCGGATCCTCGCTGCGAGCGACGTGGTGATGGTGGCACGGGGCGACCTCGGCGTGGAGCTCCCGTTCGAGGACGTCCCCCTGGTGCAGAAGCGCTTGATCCGGGAAGCCAACCGTCAAGGCAAGCCGGTGATCACCGCGACGCAGATGCTGGAGTCGATGGTGCACGCCCCGCGGCCGACTCGGGCCGAGGCCTCCGACGTGGCCAACGCCATCCTGGACGGCACCGACGCGGTGATGCTGTCGGCCGAGACGGCGACGGGGGAATACCCGGTCGAGGCGGTGCGCGCCATGGACCGGATCATCCGTGCGATGGAGCCCCAAGCGCTCGCGCGCGAGGAGCGCCGCCTCGCTGCGCGTGACGAGGTATCGGTGGAGGGTGCCATCGCCCTCGGCACCACCGCGGTGGCGCGCATGCTGAAGACTCCCCTCATGGTCACGCTCACCCAAGGCGGCTTCACCGCCCGGAAAGTGGCGGCTCTGCGTGCCCCGGTGCCGATCCTCGCCGTCACGACCCAGACCTCGACCTTCCGCCAGCTGGCGCTGGTGTGGGGGGTGACGCCGGTGCTGGTTGACCGCGTGCCCGGCTACGATGCGATGCTGGAGGTGGTGCGCGATCTGATCCTGAAGCGGGGGTACGCGCGCCGCGGCGACCGCATCGTGATGACGGCGGGGGTCCCCTGGGAGGTCTCGGGCAGCACCAACCTGATCAAGGTCGAGGAAGTCTGAGGTGCGGCTCGTCTTCCTCGGCACCGGGACCTCGTTCGGCGTCCCTCAGATCGGGTGTTCTTGCCGCACTTGCGCCTCTCGCACGGCGGGGGGGGGCCGGGGGGAGGACGGCTGCTGATCGACACGCCACCCGAGCTGCGGCTCCAGCTCGTGGCCGCGGGCGTGAGCCGGGTCGACGCGGTGCTGTTCACCCACGCCCACGCCGACCACGTGCACGGCATCGACGACCTGCGGGCGATGTCGGTCAAGCAGCACGCCGCGCTCCCCGCGTACGGGCCGGCGTCCGCGATGCGGGAGCTCGTGGCGCGGTTCGCCTACATTTTCGACTCGGCGGTGATGGCGCAGCCGGGCACGAGCAAGCCCGAGCTCGTGGCCCACGTCCTCCAGCCCGACGAGGAGCGGGAGATCGCCGGCGCGCGCGTGTTGGCGCTGCCGCTGCCGCACGGCGATCGGGCGGTCTTCGGCTACCGCGTGGGGCCCCTCGCCTACCTGACCGATGCCAAGGAGGTCCCAGCCGCCGTGCGGGAACGGTTGCGCGGCCTCCAGGTGCTGGTGCTGAACGCGCTGCTGCGCGGTCCGCACCCGCTCCATTTGTCCATCCCGGAGGCCGTCGCGGTCGCTCAGCAGATCGGCGCGCGACGCACCTTCCTCACGCACCTGACCCACGAGACGCCGCATGCCGAGCTGGCGGCGACCCTGCCGCACGGCATCGCGCCGGCCCATGACGGGCTGGTGATCGAGGTGGACGAGGCCTAGATTCGGCTGGGGGAGGGTGAGCGATGGCGGAGGCGTTGCAGGAAACGCTGCGGCGGTTCCAGAGCGCCGCGGTGCGCCAAAGCGGCGCCATGGACGACTTGGTGCGCCGAGCGGTGTTCGGCGCGGCCGACGAGCGGGAGCAGGCCCGCTGGCTGATCTGGGAGATCGGGCAGCGGGGCGGGGTTCGGCCGGCCTCGATTCATGAGCTGTACATGGCGCGCGGGCGCGGCGAAGCGCCTGCGTTCACGACGCCCGCCATCAACGTACGGGTGCTCGCCTACGACAGCGGGCGGGCGATCTTCCGGGCCGCCAAGCGACTCGACGTGGGGGCGGTGATCTGCGAGATCGCGCGCAGCGAGATCGCCTATACGGACCAGCGGCCGGCCGAGTACGTCGCCGTGATGACCGCAGCGGCCCTGCGCGAGGGATTCCAAGGACCGCTGTTCATCCAAGGCGACCACGTCCAGGTCAACGCCAAGAAGTACGCGGCCGCCCCGGAGGCCGAGCTCGGTGCGATTCGCACCCTCATCGACGAAGAGGTGCATGCCGGCTTCTACAACATCGACGTCGACACGTCCACCCTGGTCGATCTCTCCAAGCCGACCCTCGACGAGCAGCAGCGCGTGAATTACGAGCGCGCCGCGGAGTTTACCCGCTACATCCGCGAGCGCGAGCCGCCGGGAGTGACGGTCTCGGTGGGCGCTGAGATCGGCGAGGTGGGCGGCAAGAACAGCGACGTCCACGAGCTCAAGGCCTTCATGGACGGCTACGCGCGGACGCTCAAGCGACTCGGTGTGGCGGTGGGCATCAGCAAGATCTCGGTGCAGACGGGCACGAGCCACGGCGGCGTGGTGCTGCCGGACGGCTCGATCGCCAAGGTGCAGCTCGACCTCGCCGCGCTGAAGGCGCTCTCCACCGATGCGCGCAAGACTTACCGGCTGGGTGGGGCGGTGCAGCATGGGGCCTCCACGCTGCCCCCCGACGCCTTCGGGCACTTCCCGAAGTGCGAGGCGATCGAGATTCATCTCGCGACCAACTTCCAGAACATCGTCTTCGATCATCCGAAGCTGCCGGCCGACGTGCGGAGGGAGCTCAACGAGTGGGTCAAGGCCGAGTGCAAGGAGGAGTGGAAGAAGGGGGACACCGAGGAGCAATTCATATACAAGAGTCGCAAGAAGGCGATCGCGCCCTTCAAGCGACGCCTGTGGGACCTGCCGGCCGAGACGCGCGCCGCTATCGCCGCCGACCTGGAGAAGACGTTCAGCTTCCTGCTCGAGCAGTTGCGGGTGGCGGGCACACGGGGGCTGACCGACCGGTTCGTCAAGCCGCCGCTGCAGTCGCATGCCGCGCCGCGGGCAGTGGCCGTGGCGGCGCCCGACGACGCCGAGGCGGGCGAATGAACGAGCGCTCCGGGGGGGCAGGGGGGGGGGCGGGAGGGTCCGGTGTCGGCCCGTTTCTGCTGGGGGTCGCCATCGGCGCGGCGCTGGGCTACCTGTTCGCGCCGGCGCCGGGCACCGAGACGCGCCGCAAGCTGTCGCGGCGGTTGCACGACCTGAAGGAGCTTGCCAGCGAGGAGGCGGACGAGCTGCGGGCGCTCGTGGTTGGGGAAGGAGAGGGGGAAGGGGAGGGGGACGAGGACGCGACGGAGCAGCCGGAGCTCTCGGCCCGGGAGGAGCTGGAGCGCCGGCTCGCGGCCGCCCGTCGTCGCCGCCGCGAGCGCGCGGGAGCGGCGGCTGAGGAGCTGGCACCGGAGGAGGACGAACCGGTCGCGTGAACCGCGAGGGCGGCTGGCATCGCTCGCCGTGGGGGGTTGCCCGGCGCACCCTCGAGGCGGCGTTTGAAGACAACATCCCGTTTCTCGCGAGCGCGCTGTCGTTCGATCTGCTGCTCACGGCCATCCCGTTCCTGGCGCTGCTGCTCGCGCTCGTGGGGTACTTGGTGGAGCATCAGATCACCACCCACCAGATCCAGCTGCACGAGTTGTTGCAGCGGTTCATCCCCCTGGGACCGGACGGACGGGAGACCGATGCCTTCGCGCAGGTCGAGCGCGCGCTCGGCCAGGTGGTGGCCCAGCGCACCCGGCTGACCCTGTACGGTCTGCCGCTGTTCCTGTGGTTCTCGACCCGGATGTTCGGCGGGCTGCGGGCCGCGCTGAACGAGGTGTTCGACACCGACGAGCGCCGTCCGTGGCCCTTCGCGAAGCTGCTCGACCTGACGATGGTGCTGGTGACGTGGGCCCTGCTCCTCGCCAGCGCGCTGCTGCCGGCGTTCGAGCTGCGTCACTCGAACCAGCTGACCGGGCACTTCGTGCTCGACTGGATCTGGCGCTTCGGCCTGGAGACCACCGCCTTCGCATTCGCCGCCGGGCTGTTCTTCCTCATCTTCAAGATGCTGCCGAGCCGCCGGATCCCCTGGCGCACCGCGCTGGTGGCGTCGGTGTTCTGCGCGCTCGCCTTCGAGGTCGCCAAGCGGTTGTACACGCTCTATCTGAGCCGGTTCGTGACGTTCGACCGCGTGGCCTCCGACGCGAACTTCGTCGCGTTCTTCCTCTTCCTGCTCTGGGTCTATTACACGGCCTACGTCTTTCTCCTGGGAGGCGAGGTCGCGGAAACCTACGACCTGGTCCGGATGCGGCGCGCCCAGGGCGTGGCGCTCGGATGAGCGCGATCGAGCTGCGCAGCGACACGGTGACGCGCCCCTCAGCCGCGATGCGGCGCGCCATGGCCGAGGCGGAAGTCGGCGACGCCGCGGGCGGAAAGGTGATGCCGCCTGCCGTGACGGCCGGCATCGTGACCGCCGCGCGCACGGCAGGAATGCCCGTGCACCTGGACGGCGCGGGCTGTGCCCGGTCGGCTCCTGCCTCGCCTTCCGGCGGGAGTTGCGGCCGCGCGCCTGGGAGATCCGCAACCGCTCCGACCGTCAGACCCCGAGACAAACATCGTGATGCTTGACCTGGTGCGCGAGCGCGACGTCGCCGACGCGGTCATGCCAAGGCTCGCTGCGGAGGGCGTGCTCGTGGTGTCGTTCGGACCGCGACGGCTCCGCCAGGTGACGCGCCTCGATGTCCACCGCGCCGACATCGAACGCGCCGCCGACAGCATCGTCCGGGTGCTCGCGTGACGGGCGGGGCGGAGGGCGGGGGGGGGGGCGGTCGGCCGTCCGGGGCGAGCCCCGGCGTGGTCTCGCACGTGCAGCGGGTACTGCCTACGACGCGAGCGATCCTCTGGAACCCCCTGCTGGCCGGCGGGGATCGCCCGCCGAGCGGCGCCTACCCGCTCTTCCTGGAGCAGAAAGTGATCGGGGCGCTGCATGAGCATTTCGTCGCTGCCAGCACGCAGGCCATCCTCGGCTTTCTCGTCGGCGACCTGTACGTGTGTCCAACCACGCAAGTCCGCTACGCGGTGGTGGACTCCACCATCCGTCTGAACCAGGCGATCTACGGTGACAAGACGCTCGTCGTCGTGTCCCGCCTGTGGGAGCGGATCCAAGAAGAGCTGCGTCGCATCCGCGGCGAGTTGATCGGCTGGTACCACAGCCACCAGGCGGTCGCCGTCGAGCTGGCGCCGGGAGACGTGGAGACCCATCAGCAGTACTTCCAGCGGCGGTGGCAGGCCGCGCTGGTGCTCGGCGCGGACCGCGATGGCCCCGCGGCCGGCATCTTCCGCCCCGGGCCGAGTCCGACCTGGTCGTCCGTGTCGCTGCCGTTCTACGAGCTCATCGACGGGGACGAGCGGCTTGCCGGCGGGCGCAAACGGTCGGTGCTGCCGTGGACGAACTTCGCCACGGACGATCCGGCCATGACGCGCGAGGAAGCGTCGGCCCCGCGAGCGCCGGAGCACCCCCGCTCCACGATCGAGGTAGTGGGCGGGCAACAGAAGGCGGCACCCGCGCCACCGCCAACGACGCCTGCTCCGAAGCCGAAAGCGCCCCCGGCACCCTCGCCGCCCCCGCGCAAGTCGGCGCCTGTCGCACCGCCCGTCAGGGACCTGCCTCTCCTTGACACCTCGCCGGCTGCGGAACCGCCGCCGCCACGTCGTCCCGCCGAACCTGTATTCAAGCCCGCTGCCACCAAGCCCGAGCCACCGGAGCCGCTCGTGCCGCTCGTGCCGCTCGTGCCGCTCGTGCCGCACGCGCCGCACGCGCCGCACGCGCCCCTCGCGCCGTCCAGGTCCGTCGTCGCACCGCGTCGTCCCTCGCCGCGGCCGACACGATCCGTCGGGACGTTGTCGGCGAAGGAGCGGGTTCCCACCCCCCGCCCCTCTCGTCGCGGGCGCGGCTGGCTGGTCGCCCTCCTGTTGTTGCTCGTGTCGGCGGGCGGGGCAGGTTGGTACTTCTACTACGGGCCGGGCGTAGCGCTCCGGGCGCGCCTCTTGAGTGACCTCGGGGTGGGCGGGGGGGTGTCGGCGGTCACCGGAAGGCGCTCGAACGTCATGCTTATGGGGTTCGCTCGCGTCAGCGACTCGCTTGCCGAAGCGGTGCGCCACTACCGTGACCGCGCCAAGCTGTTCGACAATCGGCAGATCGAATGCCGGGCGCTCGCACCGGGGCTCGTGACCGTGGAGGACCGGTTGAGCGCCTACAGCAGTTTCAAGGCGAAGGTGCCGATGATCGACTCGGCGGTTCTAGTCAGGGACCAGGCCCTCACCGCCGGCGCCGACAGCGTGGAGCGGCATTTCGATCGCTCCGGCTGCCCGCGGCCGTGAGCATGATGGGGTCGCTGCTGGTCGCGGCGCTCAGGCTCGCGGCCATGCAGGGCGCCGAGCCCCTCCGCAAGACCGATCTGATCCGGCTCCTCACGGGGGGCGCGCTCTCCAAGAGCGAGATTGCGGACCTCGTGCGGCGCGACTGTCTCTCGTTCACGCCCACGGCGCGCGACCGGCAAGACCTGGAAGCGCTCGGCGCCGACTCTGCGATCATGGGCCGCATCGATGCCTGCGCGCGCGCCGCGCCTTCCCGCCCGCCCGCCCGCCCGGTCACCGTGCGGTCAGCACCATCCGCCGTCGCGGCTGCCACCCCGGCCGTCCCGACCAGAGAGGGACCTGTTGTGCACGCCGCGCCCCGCCCCCCACAGGTCGCACCGCCGCCACCCCGCCAGCCGTCCGCGGAGCGAACCGGGTTCCTGTCGGGCCCCGGCCAGCGCGGCGTCGTGGGCCAGCGGGCGGCGCTGCCGCTGGTGTTCGAGGTGCGCGACTCGAGCGGCGCTCCGCTCCCCAGCGTCGCCGTGGCCCTGTCGGTTGCCAATGGCCGCCTCCTGTCCGCCGGGGACCCGCACACGGATTCGCTGGGCCAGATCCGCGCCGAGCTGGTGTTCGGGGAGCGGGCGGCCCCGACCGTGGTGACGGCCGCAGTAGGCGCCATCGTACGGCAGGCGACCCTGTATCCATCGCCGGGGCCGGCCGCTCGGCTGGTCGCGACGTACCACGGGCAGAGCGTTGATCGCCAGCTCGTCCTCGACCCGGACGCGCCGGCGTTCCTGCACGTGCGCGTGCAGGATGTGTTCGGCAACCGGGTGACGTCGCCGGGCGTGGTAGCGGCGGTTGCGGACGACGGCATACTGAAGGTGACACGCGTCACGCAGGATTCGCTCGACGCGGTCGTCACGCTGAGGCCCGGACGGCCCGGGGGCGGCAGCACGAGCCTCGTGTTGCAGGCGGGACGGGTGCGCCTCGACGTGAGCGCGTCGGTCCGCAGGCGTCCCTGATGGCCCGCTAGGCTTCACGTGGGCGAGCGACTATCTTTCCGTCGCCCCAGGTCCGCAGGTCAGCCGCTCGCGAACCGCGTCAGGCCCCCGCAGGGAGCAGCGCTAAGCGATGTCGGATGTCGCTGCGGGGAGCCTGGGGCATTCAACTGCAATGCGGAATGCGGAGTGCGGAGTGGACGCCTCCCGTTCGATTCCGCATTCCGCATTTCACATTCCGCGTTGAGATGATCGCGCTCGCTCGCAAATACCGTCCTCGCAAGTTCGCCGAGCTGATCGTCCAAGATCACGTGGCCACCGCGCTCCGCGGCGCCGTGGCGAGCGGTCGCACGGCGCATGGGTACCTCTTCGCCGGACCCCGCGGCGTAGGGAAGACCACGGCCGCGCGCATCTTGGCGATGGCCCTGAACTGCGCCCAGCGTCAGGGAGGCGAGCCGTGCGGCGTGTGCGAGTCGTGCACGCGGATCTGGACCGGCCAGGCGAATCTGGACGTCGTGGAGCTGGACGCCGCCTCCAACCGTGGTGTGGACGACGCGCGCGACCTGCGGGAGCGCGCGATGTACGCCGCGAGCGCCGAGGGGCGCTACAAGGTGTACATCGTGGACGAAGCGCATATGCTCACCCGCGAGGCGTGGAACGCCCTCCTCAAGATCCTCGAGGAGCCGCCGTCGCGGGTCGTCTTCGTATTCGCCACGACCGAGCCGCAGAAGATCGCTCAGAGCGCCGCGCCGATCCTGTCTCGACTGCAGCGGTTCGATTTCCGCCGCATCGGGCCGCATGCCATCGTGGAGCGCCTGCGCCAGGTGCTCGCCGCCGAGGGGCTCCGGGCCGAGGACGACGCTCTACACCTTCTGGCGCAGAGCGCCGACGGCGGGATGCGCGACGGGCTCTCGCTGCTCGACCAGGTGCTCTCCTTCGGTGAGGGGCCCGTCACCGCCCAGCGCGTGCGGGAAGTCCTCGGCCTCATCCCTGATGATCTGTATAGTGAGCTCCTCCGCCTCGTGTCCGAACGGGACGCCGGGGCGGTGTTCCCGCTGGTAGAGAAGCTGCTCGAAGCCGGGGCTGATCTGGGCGAGTTCGTGAGCGGTGCCGGAGAGACGCTGCGCGCCGTGCTGCTCGTCGGGGTGGGGGGCGAGCCCGAGGGACTGACCGACGGACTCCAGACTCAGGTGCGACGGTACGCGCCCCAGCTGCCGCCGCCGGATGTCGTGCGGCTGCTGACGGTGCTCGGCGAAATGGAAGAGCAGGTCCGTCGCAGTGGGAACCCTCGTCTGGCGGTGGAAGTGCTGCTGCTGCGGTGGGCGATGATGGATCGCACGATCGAGCTCCAGGAAGTCATCAGGAGGTTGGACCAGGGGACTGGGGACAGGGGAATGGGGCAAGGGACAGCGATGCCGCCTCAAGCCCCGTCGTCGTCGCCGCGATTGCGCGATGCTGGGCCGGCACGGGCTGCCCCAGTCCCGATTCCCCAGTCCCCAGTCCCCCCCGAAAAGGGCCCGCTGACGCTCGACCGGCTTCGCGCGCTGTGGCCCACCATCGTCGCGCACGCGCGGGCGACGAGCCCTATGTTCGGGACGCTGCTCGCCGGGACCGAGGTGGCCGCGGTGGAGGGCGACACCGTGACGCTGCGGCCGCCGGACCAGGCCCCCGGCCAGGCGGAAGGGATTGCCCATAAGCGCGACGCGGTGGCAAAGCTCGTTGGCGAGTACGTGAGCGGGAAGGCTCGGATCAAAGTCTCGGGAGCTGGGAGCGGGGAACGGGGAGCGGGGGCAGCCGTGCCGCCTGCGCCGCGGCCGAGCCGGCTCACCGAAGAGCGGGTCAAGGCGGACCGACTGCTGGTGCTGCGGACGAAGGACCCGACGCTCAACGCGGCGGTGGACGCCCTGGACTTGGAATTACTCGAGTAGCTTGCGGCCTTTTTGGACGGGGGATAACTTTCGGCGTATGGCGGATTTATCCAGCCTGCTCCAACTCTCTCAGCAGGTCCAGGGGCGGCTGTCCGAGATACAGTCCCAGCTCGCCCAGCAGACCGTGACGGTCCAGGCGGGTGGCGGGATGGTACAGGCCACGGCGGACGGGCGCGGGCAGATCCGGGCGATCAAGATCGACCCGGAGGCCGTCCGTCAGGGTGACGTGGAACTGCTCGAGGATCTGGTGCTCGCCGCCGTGGCGGAGGCGCAGAAGCGCGCCGCCGAGCTATACCAGACCGAGGTCCGGAAGCTCACCTCGGGCCTGCCGTTTCCGTTTCAGCTGCCGTTCTAGACGGTCGTGTCGGCCATCGAAGATCTCGTCACGGAGCTGTCCAGGCTCCCCGGGATCGGACGAAAGACGGCGCAGCGGCTCACGTTTCATCTGTTGAAGCAGCCAGCGGAGAACGCCGAGCGCCTGGCGCAGGCGATCCGGCGGGTGCGCGAGCAGGTGATCGCGTGCGGGACCTGCGGCAACCTGACCGACGAAGATCCGTGCGCGATTTGCCGTGATCCCCGGCGGGACACCGCGCTGTTGTGCGTGGTGGAGGAAGCCACGGACGTTGCCGCGATCGAGCGGGCCGCACGCTTCCGGGGGCGCTACCACGTACTGGGCGGTCGGCTCTCGCCGCTCGACGGGCTCGGTCCCGAGGCGCTCCACCTGGAACGGCTGCTGGCGCGGGTCGGCAACGGGTCGGGGGTGCGCGAGGTGATCGTCGCCACCAATCCGTCCATGGAGGGGGAGGTCACGGCGACCTACCTCCAGCAGGTGCTCCGGTCCACGGGGGTGCGGGTGACGCGGATCGCGCGCGGCCTGCCCATGGGCGGCGATCTGGAGTACGCCGACGGGGTGACCATCGCGCAGGCGCTGGAGGCGCGACGCGACATGTCCGATGCCGACTGACCGGGGACACCGATGACGGGTGCGGCGAGCTGGTCGTTCAGCGAGAACGATTTCAAACAGATCCAGGCGCATCTGCAGGGGTTCCTCCGCGACTCGAGCGCCCGCTGCGCGCTGCTCGTGGACCGGACGGGCCAGCTCGTGGCGACGGTCGGCGAGACGCCCCACTTCGATCCCACGGCGTTCGCCTCCCTCACGGCCGCCGACTTCAGCGCCAACGATCAGCTCGCCAAGATGATCGGCGAGGCCGAGTTCGCGAGCCTGGTGCATCAGGGCGAGAAGGAATCGATGTACCTCGCCGACATCGCCAAGCGGGTCATCCTCGTCGTGCTGTTCGACCAGCGCGCGACGCTGGGCCTGGTCAAGCTGAAGGCCAAAGCGGTAGTGGAGAACCTGAACAAGGTCTTCGAGGAGATGTTCAATCGGGTGGGCACCGGGCCGGCCCAGCAGAAGGGCCTGCTCGAAGGGGCGGAAGACGAAATTGACAAACTCTTCGGGTAAGGGGACGCCGGCCGTATGTCGATGATCAACTACGCGTCCCGCGAGATCAACTGCAAGTTGGTCTACTACGGCCCTGGCCTGGGCGGGAAAACGACCAACCTCGAGCACATCTACGGGAAGGTCTCGCCGAACACGCGCGGGAAGATGATCTCGCTCGCCACCGAAACCGAGCGCACGCTGTTCTTCGATTTTCTCCCAGTGGACCTCGGCACCATCCGCGGCTTCAAGACCCGGTTCCACCTCTACACGGTCCCGGGCCAGGTGTACTACAACGCCAGCCGCAAGCTGATCCTCAAGGGCGTGGACGGCATCGTGTTCGTGGCCGACAGCCAGCTCGAGCGCATGGAAGCCAATGTGGAATCGATGCAGAACCTGTACGACAACATGGCCGAGTACGGCTACGACCTGACCAAGATCCCGTTCGTGATCCAGTACAACAAGCGCGACCTGCCCAACGCCGCGCCCATCAAGGATCTCCAGGCCGCCATCAATCCCGGCTGGCCGATCGAGGACGCGACGCAGCAGAAGGCGACCCCGGACGCTGCGCATCCGGGCGAGAGCCTGGTCGAGAGAGTCGGAGGCGAATGGATCGGCCGCGCCCCCTATCACGAAGCGGTCGCGGTGCGCGGCGACGGCGTGTTCGACACTCTCAAGGCGGTCAGCAAGCTGGTCCTCAAGACCCTCAGCTGACAGGCGCTCCCATGCGGTGGACCCTGCCGAACATCCTCACCCTGGCACGCATGTGCCTCACGCCCGTCATCGCCCTGCTACCGTTTATCTCGGGGTACTGGCCCAAGGTCATCGCGTTCGTGATCTTCCTCGCCGCCGCCTTCAGCGACGTCGTGGACGGCTACTTCGCGCGCAAGTACAACCAAGTGAGTGACCTGGGCAAGCTGCTCGACCCGATCGCCGACAAATGGCTGCTGTTCGCCACGTTGGTCCCGATCTTCTGGCTGACGCGTCATCCCACCATCCTCGTCAACTACCGCATCCCCTGGTGGGGCAGCCTCCCCGTTTGGGCGTGCTTGCTGCTCGTCGGTCGCGAGTTGCTCATGACCGCCTTCCGCTTCTTCGCCAAGCGGCGCGGCGTCGTGATCCCCGCCATGGGGGCGGGCAAGCTGAAGGCGGTCGTGCAAAACGTGTTCATCGGTGCCACGATCGCCTGGTTCGCCTGGAAGGACGCGCTGGCGGCGCACCGCTGGGCAGGGCGGTTCCGTGAGTTCTGGGACCAGTTCCACGGGTACGTAGTCGCCGTCACACTCGCCGGCGCGATCGTGCTCACGGTCTATTCCCTCGTCCTCTACCTCTACCGCTATCGCGCGCTGCTCAAGGGCGGCGGGTGAACCTCGAAGTCCTCACGGTCGGCACCGAATTGCTGCTGGGGCACACCATTGATACCAACGCGGCCGAGCTGGGCCGCGCCCTGGCGGCAGCCGGGGTGCAGATCGTCCGCCGCACCACCGTACCCGACCGCGCCGCAGCTATCCGGGATGCCGTTGCGGAGGCGCTGGACCGCACCGGCGCCGTGCTCACCACCGGCGGGCTCGGCCCCACGCGTGACGACATGACCAAGAGGGTCGTGGCGGAACTGTTGCAGCGGCCGCTTGAGCTCGACCCGGTGGCGCTCGAGGCTCTGGAGGCGCGCTTCAAGCGACTCGGCCGTTGGCCCATGCCGGCCGTCAACCGATCGCAGGCCGAGGTGCCGCGCGGCGCGACGGTGCTGCCCAATCCGCGCGGCACAGCCCCGGGGCTCTGGCTAGAGGACCCAGCGGCGGACCGGCTCGTGATCATGCTCCCGGGTGTACCGTCGGAGATGCGCGGGCTGCTGGTCGAGGAGGTGCTGCCGCGCCTCATGGCCCGGCAGCAGCGGGCCGGGGGGGGAGGGGGGGGTGAAAGCGCGCAACCCCGCGTGGTGCTCTCCCGCACCCTGCGGACGACGGGCCTGCCGGAATCGGCGCTGGCGGAGCGGATCGGGCCTGAGGAGGAGGCGCTCGCCCCGCTCACGCTCGCTTATCTGCCATCGGAGACCGGCGTGGACCTGCGACTCACCGCGTGGGGGCTGGAGCGCGGCGAGGCCGAGCGCCGGCTCGCTGCGGGCCTCGAGCGCCTGCGCGGCTCGCTCGGCGCGCACTGCTACGGGGAGGAGCAGACCGACCTCGCCGCCGTCGTGCTCGAGGCGGTGCGGCGACGCCGGGGGCACCTGGCCGTCGCTGAGTCGTGCACCGGCGGGCTCCTGGGGGAGCGGCTCACGGCAGTGCCCGGCGCCTCGGACGTGTTCGTGGGGGGAGTCGTGGCCTACGCCGACCGGATCAAGAGCGAGCTGCTCGGCGTCCCCGAGGACGTCCTCGCGCAACACGGGGCGGTGTCGGAGGAGACGGTGCGCGCCATGGTCGTCGGCGCGCAGCGCGCGTTCCTCGCCGATTGCGCCGCCGCGGTCACCGGCATCGCTGGACCCGACGGCGGCACCCCCGAGAAACCGGTAGGGACCGTCTGGCTCGCCGCTGCCGCCGGCGCCAATATTCGGGTCGTGCAGCGCATTTTCCCGGGCGATCGCGGCGAGATCCGCGCCCGCGGCGCACAGGCCGGCCTAGACCTGCTGCGACGCCTGCTGCTCGAGCCCTGATGCCGCAGCTCCGCGCCCCCGACGGCACCTCGCTGCACTTCGAGGCCTACGAGCCCCCAGAGAGAACCCCCAGGTCCGCTGTGCTCTTCCTGCCTGGGTGGTCCGACCACGCCGGGCGCTGGACGTACGTTGGCGAGCGGCTGCGGCAGGCTGGCGTCGCCGCGTACCTGCTGGATGTGCGCGGGCAGGGGCGCTCGGGCGGGCGCCGCGGTCACCTGTCCCGCTTCAGCCAGCTGCTGGCCGACCTGCAAGCGTTCCGCCGCGTGGTGCGGCTGCGGACCAACGCCCCCCAGGTGCTGCTCGGCCACTCGTTCGGCGCCCTCGTCGCCCTGCGCTACCTCGAAAGCCAGCCCAGCGATGTGATCGCGGCGGCCGTGCTCGCTTCTCCCTGGCTCGGGCTCGCGGTCCCGCCGCCACGCTGGAAGCTGACGCTCGGCCGCGTGCTCCCCGACGTATGGCCGACCCTCACGCTGTCCACCGGCATCGAGCCCGATCACCTGAGTCGCGACCCGACCGTCGGCGCGGCCTACGAGGCCGATCCCCTCGTGCACCAGGTGATGACCACGGGCGCCTGGCGGGAGATCCAGTGGGCCCAGCGCGTGGTTTCCGCGGATGCAGACCGCATCGAGTCGCCCTTACTGTTCCTGCTCGCCGGCGAGGACCGCGTCGTGGACGCGCAGCTGGCCCGCGCCTTCGCCGACAGCCTCAAGAGCGAGGTACAGGTGCGGTGGTATCCCGAGATGTACCATGAGATCCTGCTCGACCCGCGGGCGGAGGAGGCCATGGACGACATGCTTCAGTTCTTGAGGGGGCGGGGGCTCTAAGCCCGAGCATCACTGGCACCTGCGGGCTTCGCACCCGCTCGACAGCGATCGAGGCCGGAGCTATCTTGTTGCAGGATAGTGATTTCCATGATTCCCGCGGAGGGGCGGCCGCCAAAACGGCGGTTACCGGCGGCACGTCAGTTGCTTGAGTAGACCAGAAATGACCAAGCACAAGCACAAGGCGGGGGAAGAGGTGCAGCCGGTCGCAGCGACGACGGAGCCACAGGCTCAGCCGGGCGAGGCAGACGGCGCCGGCACCAGCCCGGCGCTGGTCGAGCCCGCGCCCGCAGCCGTGCGGCGGCTCGAGGAGACGGTCGCCCAGCTCACCACCGAGCTGGCCGAGGCGAAGGACAAGCATCTCCGGCTCGCCGCCGAGTTCGACAACTTCCGCAAGCGGATGGTAAGGGAGCGGGCCGAGGTGTGGGGCAAGGCGCAAGCCGAGGTGGTGTCGCGCCTCGTGGACGCGCTGGACGACCTGGCGCGGTTCGCGCACGTCGATCCGGCGCAGACGGACGCCAAGGCGATCCACGACGGCGTGGATCTAGTGGAGCGCAAGATCTGGAAGGAGCTCGACCCGCTAGGCGTGAAGCGTGTGGATCAGGTGGGCGTCCAGTTCGACCCGAATCTCCACGAAGCGGTGACCACCGCTCCCGCCGACGAGCCGACGAAGGACCACACGGTGGGCGCCGTGCTGCAGGCCGGCTACCGAATCGGGAACGCGCTGCTCCGGCCCGCCAGGGTGGTCGTGCTCACCTGGCAGGGGGAGGCACAGAACAGCTGATGGCCGCGGCGCGCGATTACTACCAGATCCTCGGGGTATCGGAGACCGCCACGGTCGACGAGATCAAAAAGGCGTTCCGCCGCCTCGCTAAGCAGTATCACCCGGACCGCAACCCCGACAATGCCCAGGCAGCCGAGCGCTTCAAGGAAATCAACGAGGCGCACGACGTGCTGAGCGATCCCGAGAAGCGGAAGAAGTACGACCAACTGGGGGGGGGGGGGGGGGGGGGGGGGGGCACCTCCAGCGGAGATTTCGGCGCTGACTTCGACCTCTCCGACCTCGGCTCCTTCGGCGGCTTGGGCGACCTGTTCTCGTCCATCTTCGGCAGGCGCGGCACCGGCAGGAGCGACGATGCCGAAGAAGCGATTGAGGCTTCGGTCTCCATCCCGTTCCGCGTCGCCGCGCTCGGCGGCAAGGTGCCGGTCACCCTGCCGATGGTCGAGGTGTGCCCGACCTGCGGCGGCAACGGAGCTGCGCCCGGCGCGATCATCTCCACGTGCCCAGAGTGCAAAGGGCGGGGCATCGTCTCGTTCGGCCAGGGCAGCTTCGCCGTCAATCGGCCGTGTCCGGTGTGCCGCGGCAAGGGGAAGGTGCCTTCGGAGCGCTGCCCGACCTGCCAGGGCAGCGGTGACGTCCGGGTAGAGAAGCGCCTGATGATCACGGTGCAGCCGGGCACTGAGGACGGCACGCGCGTGCGGCTGACGGGGCAGGGGACCAAGGGCCGGGGCGACGTGGTCGTGGTGTTCCGGGTCGAGCCGGATCGGTTCTTCCGCCGCGAGGGGCTGGATATCATCTGCGTCGTCCCTGTCAACCTCGCCCAGGCGCTGCTCGGCTCCCGCATCAAGGTGAAGACGCTCGATGGTCGCAAGGTCGTGCTGAAGGTGCCGCCCGGCACGCAGCACGGGCAGAAGTTCCGCATCGCGGGCCAGGGGATCGAGAAGAACGGTCGTCGCGGGGATCAGTTCGTCGAAGTGCGGGTCGAAATCCCGGAGCACTTGACGCCCGAGCAGCAAGCAGCGATCAAGGCGTTCGCGGAGAAGACGGGGTTGAAGTACTAGTCACCGGGTGTCGGGTATCGGGTATTGGGTATCACATCACTAACACCACTTTCCCCACGTTACGCCGCTCGTGGATGTAGCGGTGCGCCGCCGCGGCCTCGGAGAGTGGGAAGGCGCGGTCCACGCGCGGCGCGAGCTTCCCCTCCCGCGCGTAGCCGAGCAGAGCCTCCACCTGCGGGTGGAGCAGCGCCTGTTCTTTCCAGAGGTGGCCCAGACTCACCCCCGCCACGCTCTTGTTGTCGTTCATCAGCCCGAGCGGGCCGAAGCGTGGGAAGCGGAGCAGCCGCCAGATCGTCTTCAGCAGGTTGCGCTGCGCTCCTTCCGACAGCACGGACGCCCCATAGCACACCAGCCGGCCGCCCGGCGCCAGCAGCCGGTAGTCGTGGCGCCAGGAGTCGCCGCCCACGCCGTCCAGCACGACATCCACGCGCCCCCCAGGGGCGGCCGCCCGGACCGCGTCGAACCAGCGCGGGTCCCGGCCGTCGAGTGGCTCCACGCCGTACTCGCGCAAGACCGCGTGCTTGCTGGTAGAGGCGAGCCCGAGCACCCGAAATCTGAGGATGCGGCTTAGCTCCGCGATGGCAAGCCCCACTCCCCCTGCCGCTGCGTGGACCAACACCGTTTCGCCCTGCCGCACCGCCGCGACCCGCACGAGCATGTGGTGGGCGGTGAGATACACAACCGGGAAGGCGGCCCCCTGCTCGGCGCTCCAGCCATCGGGCAGCGGGAAAACGGACGGGGCGGGGACGACCACCAGCTCGCTTTGCCCCCCGAACCACGTCATCGCCACGACTTGCTCGCCAAGCCACGGGACGGTGACGCCGTCGCCCACGGCATCCACCACCCCTGCCACCTCGTAGCCGATGGTGCAGGGGGGCTTCGGGGCATCCGGGTAGAGGCCCTGGCGGGCGAGGAGATCGGAGAAGTTGACGCCCGCCGCGTGCACGCGGATTCGCACTGTTCCCGGCTCGACGCGCGGGTCCGGCGCCTCCCGCACCTCCAGGACCTCGGGGGGCCCGTAGCGCGGGATGACGAGCTGTCTCACGCCAGGTCGGCGCGCATCGCGAGCGCGCTCTGCGGGCACGCGTCGGTGAACTCAACCGACCCTTGGACAGCGGGGTCGACGTCAGTGCGCAGGACCCTGTGGAAGCCAAAGCGGAGGAAAAACACGCTGGCGCTGTCTGTGAGGAGGTATATGGCCCTTACGCCACGAGATCGCGCGAGGTCGAGCGCCGCGTTCGTGAGCTGTTCCCCGAGCCCCAAGCCCCGGGAGCTCGGCTCGACGGCCACCGAGCGGAGCAGCGCCGCCCTGCCGTAGAGCTCCAGCGCGGCAGAGCCGACGATGCGGATGCCCTCCCGGGCGACGAGCGTGGTCGCCAGGTGCTTCTCGAGGCCCGCCTGCGGCAGCTTGCAACGCTGCAGCAGGTTGAGCACAATGGGGAGATCGGCGCCGGTTGCCGCGGCGATCACGACGTTCATGGCACTCAAACCTAACTTGCCCGCCCCCTTCAGAAATGCTTGATTCTCCTAGCTCCTAGAGCCTCGGCCCCGCTGGGTGTCTCGGCGTCTAGTGGCTAGGGCCTAGCAACGGGGCGTGGGTGGGATGGGTGGCATTGGGGTGTAGGTCAACTGGCAGACCGCCCGGCTGTTAACCGGGAAGTTGGAGGTTCGAGTCCTCCCGCCCCAGTTCGAGTTACGCGTCCAAGGACTGCCGTCACGCCTCGATGTCGACTGCGACTCCGCCGCCCACTGCACGTCCGCAATCTCCCGGTGAGGAGATTGCCAACACCATCAGTCACGCCGTGGGCCTGGTGGCGACGCTCGTCGGCGTACCGTTTCTCATCGGCCACGCCCTGCGCCGCGGGAGCACCGCGGGCGTCGTCGGTGCGAGTGTCTTCGCCTGCACGATCGTGCTCCTGTACCTCGCGTCCACGCTCTATCATGCGTTGCCCCGCACCAGGGCCAAGCGGCTGTTTCGCATGTTCGATCACGAAGCGATCTTCCTGTTCATCGCCGGCACCTACACTCCCTTCACGCTCGGCGTGCTGCGCGGCGTGTGGGGTTGGAGCCTCTTCGGGATCGTCTGGGGCCTGGCGCTGCTCGGGATCGTCCTGAACGCGACTGGCGCAATGCGGTACCGGCGGTTCTCCACCGGCGTCTACCTCGGCATGGGGTGGCTGATGCTGATCGCGATTCGGCCGCTGTGGTTGCGGCTACCCCTGCCGGGTGTGCTCTGGCTGCTGGCGGGCGGCCTCGCCTATACGGTGGGCGTCGCGTTCTTCTCGGCGAAGCGGATCCCCTACAGCCACCTCATTTGGCATCTCTTCGTGCTGGTGGGGACGAGCTGCCACTTCATCGCGGTGCTCTTGTACGCGGCCTGACCGGCCCTTCAGCCCCTCAGCACCGGAATCCCCTCGAGGAACCTGTCTACTGCGGGACTACCGATGATCGGCCGCACGTGCTCGGTCACGAGGCGGCCCAGCCGGGGAATGTCGGCCTTGTTGATGCCGGCGGCGGCGAGGGCCGCGAGCAGGCCGGCCGGCCCGGTCACCGCGGCCATCTCGCCGGTGCGGCCGCTGCTCATCAAGGCGTGGCCCATCATGCTCTCGGCATTGGGGATCGCGTGCTTCACCTGCTCGAAGGCATCCTTGGGAATGGCCATGCGCAGCGCCATCAGGACTGCGCCGATCCCCTTCTCGGCCTTGCCCTCCTCGATTGCTAAGTTGGCAGCGACCTGCTGCAAAAGATCCATGAGGTGTCGGTGAGGGTGGCGACTACTATAGCAGGTTCGGCGAAAGACTCCTATCTACGAAGACGCGCAGGGAGGCGCCGTAGCGTCTCCCTGCGCGTCTTGCTCCTACTGCCCCACGGTGAAGTCGACCCGCTTCAGAACAGTCCCCGAAGCATCGCGTATTTCTACGTGCCAGGCTCCCTTCCAATCGGCCGGGATCGTCTTCTTGCTCCACGTCCGCCACGGCGAGCCGCCGACCTGGAGCTCCACGTCGGCGACCTGCGTGTCGCCATGGAACCATACGTGGTGGATGGTGGTCGCCGCTCCAGCGGGCGCTCCCGACACCTTCGTGAAGAACACCAGCGTCCCCACGGTATCGGGGAATGCCGTGCCCGTGTCCTGGGGCACGCGATCCACGATCGCGCGCGCGACGGCGGCCTCGGCCACCGCGACTGCTGGGGCGGGCGCAGGGGTGGGTGGGGGTGGGGCGGCGGCCTTCGTTGTGTCTTGCGCGGCGAGCGGAAGTGCCGCCGCGATCAGCAAGAGAGTGCCCAGAATCCGACTCATGATGGCTCTCCTGTTTGGGTCGTCCGTTGTACGGCGCGGCGGCGGCGAAGTTCCAGCGCGCTCCCGATCATGGCCGTGAGGAGGCAGCCGAGGCCGGTCCCGGCCGTCTGGAACAGGATCTGGTACTCGAGCTGCTTCCAGTGGCACTTCGGTCCGAACACCGGGCCGACCAGGTGCCCGCAGCTCGGCTGCGAGAACGCAAATCCCCAGCCGGCCCCGAGGCCGAACGCCAGCGGGAGAATCGCCAGCAAGAAATGTCGCAGGATGATTCGCATGACTCCTCCCTTGCAGTCGCCGACCTGGTGGTTTCACCGCCCCCGCGCGATCGGCCACCGGTCCACGACCTGGCCGTCCCGCACCACGTGAAACTCGTCGAACTGGGCGACGGTGAGGCAGGAATGGTTGGGCAGGACCTCGATCCGCTCACCCACCGCGAAGCGACCGTCCATCATCGCGGGCGAGGCGGCGCGGATGATCCCGTGCTCCTGAGACACCGACGCGAGGGTCAGGTCGGGATGACCCTTCACCGCGCCCATCGCCTGCGGCAGGTTGCCGTGACTTGGCCCGGCGTCCTTTGACAGCGCCAGCGCGCCCGCATCCACGATGAACTGCGACGCCCCTGGCTGGTGCGACACGACCGTCGCCAGCACTGTGACGCCGACATCGGCCCACTCGCAGCACCCGATCAGCACCATGGTCCGGTCGTAGAACACATAGTTGCCCGGCCGCGCCTCCGTGACGCCGGTCAGATCACGCACCGCGGTCATCGCCGGCGTCGAGCCGACGCTGATCCCGCGAACGGGAATCGGCTCCTTGCGCAACCGCTCGGCGAACTCGACCATCACCCGCCGCTCCGACTCGGCCACGGTGGCCGCTTCCACCTTGCTCGTCGTGCGGTAGGCATGGCCCGAGTGGCTCAGGATGCCGTCGAACACCAACCCGCGCTCCCGGCCAAGCTCGCGCGCGACCTCCAGCGCGTAGGAGGAAGCTGGATCCACGCCCGCGCGGTGATAGCCGCAGTCCACCTTGAGCCATACATGCAGCCCCGAACCCGCTAGCGCCTGGGCGGTCGCGAGGTCGTCCACGACCACACGCACCGTCGCTCCGGTCTCGTCCACGATGCGCCTGACGTGCGGCAGGTGCGTGGGGTCGAGGGGAAACGCCCAGGTGAGGTCCCGCAAGCCGGCGCGCGCGAACGTTTCCGCCTCGACGAGCGTGGCCACGGTCAAACCCACCGCGCCGTGCGCCAGCTCGCGGCGCCCCAACTCCACACACTTGTGCGTCTTGGCGTGCGGGCGCAGCTGCACGCCGAGCTGCCGGGCGCGCGCAGACATGACGGTCAGGTTGCGCTCGACAACGTCGAGGTGGAGTAGCAAGGCGGGGGTCTCGAGGTCGTACATCCTATACCAGGGCAGGTTGAGGACTCCGTCGGAAGTGCACGAGCCGGTGCCCGGCGAGGGCGGCCAGCAGCAGGAGCGCTCCCCACACGTAGTTGTAGCGCTTGAGGAGCACGAGCGCATCCGGGTACAGGTGATCGAACGTCAGCACGCCGGAGAGCATGATTCCGGCGACCCACAGCGTCGCCCGCCAGGCAAGCGCCGCGCGCCGCTCCGCCGGCGCAGGAAGGGTGAGCGCCGCGACCCAGGCAGGGATCGCGAGCAACTGGTAGTAGAACCACCCGATCGGGGACACCAGCACGGCGAGGATGGTGACGAGGCCCGCCTCGTACAACGGATTCCCCTCCTCTCCTGCCCGGTGGGCCATCAAGGCGGCGGCCACCAGCGCGGCGCAGGCCCCCATCGCGAGCCAGACGCCGGTGTCCGAGCCTCCGAGCCCCAGCACCCAGCTCCCTAGCGGCTGGAAACCGAACCCGGCTGCCCGTTGCCCCCCGCGGGCCATCACCACCCAGTCCCGCACGGCGGACACGGCGCCGGTGGGGCCGTAGCGCAGCATGGATCCCACAGTGAGGGCGCCCGCGACCGCGACGCCGGCCCCCAAGGCGCGCCAGCGGCGCCGGTAGGCGAGGTACGCCAGCAGTAATCCGGGGAACATTTTTGCCGCCGTGGCGGCACCGAACCAGACCCCGGCGTTGCGCTCGCGGCCCTCGTAAAGGTCATCGATTCCCGCCACGATCAGCGCGAGCAGCACGACCAGGAGATTCTGATGCTCGAAGTTGCCCTGGAGCGGCTTGGCTACCGCAGCAACCCCGAGCACGACGGTCTTCCAGCCCCAGCGGCGGGCGAGGCGCGCCAGGCTCCAGGCGAGCAAGGCGACATTGGTGGCGGCCCAGAGCCCCTGGGAGAGCGCCAGACTCGCGCGGGCCACGAGCGCGAACGGCACGAGCGCCGCGATCGCGAACGGCGGCCAGAAGACGCCCTTGGTGGGGCTTTGCGTGTAGAGCGGCGTCCCGGAAAGAAGGCGATCGCTCAGGCCAAGCTCCACCACGAAATCGCCGCCCTTGTGGATGCCGACCGGGATGACGACGGCGGCGTAGAGGACGCAGACGACGACCAGGGCTGTCCGCTGACGGCGCGTCAGCTCCGCCATACCCCATCGGCGAAGGTCCGTCGGCTGCCCCAAGCCGTACGGGTCCTATTCATCGATCCGGCGACTGCGCACCTCGATTCGCCGAAACCGCTCGATACGGCCGGAGCCGCCGACGAACGTCGAGGCGAGCCAGCTGGTCAGCCCCACTACGATCGAGCCGAGGATCGCCGCGCCCAAGCCGTTCAGCGTGAATCCCGGGAGCAGCCACGCGACCAGCGCGAGCGAGATGCCGTTCACCACCAAGATGAACAGCCCGAGCGTCAGGATCGTGATCGGGAAGGTGAGGAAGAGCAGGATGGGGCGCACGACCGCGTTGACGATACCGAGCAGCAGCGCCGCGATGAGCAGCGTTGGCCAGCTCCGGAATCCCACGCCCGGAACGATGGCGGAAGCCGCCCAGAGGCCGAGCGCGGTGATCACCAGGCGATACAGGAAGCCCTTCATTTATGACCTCCGGCGCAGCACGTCGATAGTGACGAACGCGCCGCCCGCGACCGACGCCGCGACGAGCGCAGGCCGGATGGCACGGATCGAGGCCTGGGAGGTGCCGAACCACGGATACGTGGGCAGTTCGGCCAGCCGCGGCAGCAGCAGGAGCAGATAGATCCAGTCGATGAGCACCACCGCCAGGATAACGGCGCCGAGGAGGCCGAGGGCGCGGGTGGGGAAACGCGCGTACGCGGCCGCTGCCACCGACCAGAGCCCGACGGCCGCGAGGACGGCGGAGCTGACCACCAGCCCATCATGCAGGGTGACGCCGGCGACCCCCACCCACGTCAGCCCGCCGAGCACCGCTCCGCCGAGGCTGCCGAGAAACCCCCAGCGCGACCGGCCGTCCTCCGTCATGTCGGCAAAGATAATCGGGCCGCGCCTCACCGCCGACCGGCGACGAACTGAGCGGTGGCGCCGGGCCTCACCTGGACACCCAGCTGCTCGTCGAACAGGACCGCGCCGCGCAGCGAATCGCGGCCCCACCACGAGGCGTTGATCCCGCCGAAGGGCCCGAGCTCGGCGGGCCAGCCGAAGATCGTCACGTGTTCGGGGACGCCGAACCACGTGACCGCGAGCGTCTCCGCCTTCGGGACTATGAAGATCAGGCGGCCGCTGAAGTGACATTCCCTACCGACCACGACCGTGTCGGTGTCGAGGACGATGTCGGTCAGCCGGAAGCGGTCGCCCATCTCGGGCATCGTGAGCGTGTCGCCGCGCGCCACGACCCAATGGCCGGAGTAGGGGCGGGAGTAGCTCCGGACGCGGCGAAACTCGGTGGTGCGGCAGGGGCCTGCGGGGGCGCAGGCGAGGAGCGAAACAGCGAGGGCGAGCCCGGCCAGGGACCGACCTCTCACGGCTCCGAATCGCGCACCGAGTCGCTCGCCCGCACCCGCGCACTGGTCGAATCGGCGGCGCTCATGGCGCGTCCCACGCCGCTGGCTCCGGGAATGCGGGACTTGGCGAGCACGCTGTCCCGCTGGCGCTCGGTGAGCGTATCCTGGCCTCCGGCCGCGTTCGACTTGGCCGTTCGACCGCCGCAGGCGGCGCAGGCCAACACTCCCACCATCATCCAGGTCGTCCGTCTCACGTGGGCCTTTCGTCTGGGAGCCGCTTTGCAAGTTGGCGTCTTGCGACTTCGCTGGCAACGGTCACCTTGAAGGTGACTGCTATGGGAGCGTGAAATGAAGCGGCTGCTGTTTCTCGGGCTACTCGCCGCCTGCCGCCAGCCCTCCGCTGCCGTCCTGCTCGCCCGCGGCCGTTGGGTGGACCTCTCCTACGCGTTCGACTCCACGACCATCTACTGGCCCACGGCGCAGCCCTTCCGGCTCCAGGTCGTCTCGGCGCAACGCACCCCGAAGGGCTATTACTACGCCGCCAACAATTTCGCGGCCGCCGAGCACGGGGGCACCCATCTCGATGCCCCGGTTCACTTCGCCGAGGGCCGCCACACCACCGACCAGATCCCGCTCACCCAGCTGGTCGGCCCGGCGGTCGTGATCGACACGCGCGGCGCGTCGGACGCGGATCGGGATTACCGCATCACCTCGGGCGATCTCACGCAGTGGGAAACCGCCCACGGGTCGATTCCGGAAGGCACCATCGTCCTGTTTCGGACCGGCTGGGGGACCCGCTGGCCCGACCGGGCGCGCTACCTCGGCACGCTCAAGGCGGGGCAGGCCGCCGTTGCGGAGCTCCACTTTCCCGGCATCGACTCGAGCGCGGCGCGATGGCTCGTCGGGCGACGCGTGCATGCGGTGGGGATCGACACGCCGAGCATCGATTACGGCCAGTCCGCCACGTTCGACACCCACCAGATCTTGCTAGGGGCCGACATCCCGGCGTTCGAGAACGTGGCGCACCTGGAGCAGCTGCCGCCAACGGGTGCAGTGCTGGCGGCGCTGCCGATGAAAATCAAAGGGGGGAGCGGGGGGCCGCTGCGAATCGCGGCATGGGTTCCCGAGTGACCTCAATGTGGAATGCGGAAGTCGGAATGCGGAATGGATGCTCGCCGTGGGATTCCGCACTCCGCATTCCGCATTCGATCATGCCGGGAGCCCCTTGCGCACAAGGTCCTCCATTACGCCGGCAAATCGGTCGATCTCCGCAATCGTCGTGTAGACGTTCGGCGTGATGCGCAGGCAGTTGAACTCGGGATGCGCGATCGGCGTCACGATGATCTTGTGCTTGTCGTAGAGGTACCCGGTCACCTTCCCAACGTCGAGCGCGGCGGGCGTGAATGACGCGAGCCCGCACGACTGGGCCGGATCGTAGGAGGTGAGGATCTTCACCCCCGGCAGCTTCTCGAGCCGCTTGGCCCAGCGGTCGCGCAGGAACCGCAACCGCGCCGCCTTCCGGTCCGGGCCGATCGCGTCGTAGAAGTCGAGCGCCTCGGCGATCGCGTTGTGGTTCGCCGCCGGGTGGGTCCCGATTTCCTCGAACTTGCGGATGTTCGCGTTCATCTCGGGCGGCGCCGCCATCAGCGGCCATAGCTTCTCGATCTTCTCCTTGCGAACGTAGAGAAACCCTGTGCCGATCGGCGCGGTGAGCCACTTGTGCAGGCTCGTCCCGTAGTAGTCGCAGTCCAGCTCGTCACGCGTGAAGGGGAAGTGCGCGTAGGCGTGCGCCCCGTCCACGATCACCTCGATGCCGCGGACCCGCCCCAGCTGGCAGATCTTCCGCACGGGGAAGATCTGGCCCGTCAGGTTCGTGATGTGGCAGACGTGGATGACCTTCGTCTTCGGTGTGATCGCCTGCTCGATCCGGCCGGCAAGGTCGTCGAGCGAGGGCGGCGGAACCGGGAAGGGGATCTGCTTGAGCACGATGCCGTCGCGGCGCTCCCGCTGCTTCCAGGTCGTGATCATGCGGGGGTAGTCCTGCGTGGTCGTGAGCACCTCGTCGCCCCGTTGCAGCGGGAGACCGAGCTGCACGATCTCGAGGGCCTCGCTGGCGTTCCGCGTGATCGCCATCTCCTCGGGGTCGCACCCGAAGCTGGCGGCGAGGCGGCGCCGCACCGACTCGATCTCGGGCTCGATCCACGCCCACATCGTGATCGCCGGCGCCTGGTTGGAAACGGCGAGATAGCGGAGCATCGCCTCCTGCACGACTCGCGGACTGGGCGCCACCCCGCCGTTGTTGAGGTTGATCAGGCCGCGATCGATGTCGAAGGCCCGCTGAATCTCCCGCCAGAAGTCTTCGTCCTCCGCCACCGCGGCCGGGTCCCGGTCGTCCACGGCCCGCGCGGTCCGCAGGATGTGCGTCACCCCATCGTTCTTCAAGGCGGGGAGCGTCACTGTGGCGGCGAACAGAGAGCGCACGAAGCGACGACGGGTCGTCATGGGGGATCCCCTCAGGTTGAAGTCAGGCACCGCGCCGCAGGCGGCGCAGCAGCATACCGTAGGCGACGAGGTTCGCAGCGAGCGCCAGCGCGCCCAGGATCACCTGCGTCCGCCGGGTGAGGCTGGCAGGGTAGAGCACGGGGAGCACGTAGTGCTCGAGGAACCCGCCCGGGTAGCCCGCCAGGCCGGCGCGCAGCCGCAGCCGGTTCTCCAGCGGCGTCAGGGGGCAAATCCCGCCTGCGAACTCAATCGCCACGCCCCAGGCGGCCGCGGGCACGTGCAGCCAGACTACCCGGCGCCACCGCCAGGCGAGGAAGCCTCCCCCGACCACGAACAGCACGAACAGGGCGTGACCGGCCACCACGAGATCGGCCAACAGGCGGTACGGCATCCCTGGTAATAAAGCGAAACCCCCCGCCGGGCCAGTGGCCCAGCGGGGGGTCGTCACCGCCCATGCGGCTCAGAGAAACAGCGCTCGGACCGGGTCGAACAGGTCGCCCAAGTGATTGGAGAAATCCTCCGCCGCGCCGAACAAGGTGCCCAGCGCCTCGAGCTCGTCCGCAGTCAGCGGTTGCCCGTTCGGGTGCGTGATGGTTGGGTTGCTGAACGGGCCAGTGATGTTGGCGAACGTGCCGCCGTTGACTTTCACGGTCACCGCTACGGTGGTGACGCCCTGATGGATCGTCACCGTGCCGTCGAGCGTGATCGTCTCGCCCGGACGGGTGAACCCGAAGTGCACGGTAATGGTCGTGTCTTGCCCGCTGACCTGCAGCGACTCGCTCAGCGTCACCGTGACGGCGGGGTTGTTGAGCGTGAACGTCGCCGTGGCGCTCACCCCAACGGGCGAGGCGGCGAACGTCACTGAGAACGTCAGCGTCTTGTTTGCATCGCCGGCGAGCCCGTTGCTCACGGTGCCCGTCGCCGAGGCGGTGAACGAGTCGACGCCCGGCGTCACCGTTACCGTGTAGTCGACATACGTCGGCGCGCCACCGTTGCCCTCGACGAGGATCTGCAGCGAGGTCGTGTTGCCCGCGCTGCGGTCGATGAAGTCGGCCGTCCCGACTGGGGTGAGCGGAGTGGCTGGCTCGTCGGTCAGCGGGTCGATGGCGTACAGGATGAAGCGGATACACGGCCCGTTGGGGCTGGTGCAGCCCGTCGTCGCCGCCTTGTAGTAGCGGTGGTTCGCGGCGTCCCACTGGAACACCGCGCCCGCGATCGAGTCGATCCTGGGAATCCCTGCCGCATTTGGGCTCGAGAGCTGCGGGACGAGCGACTCCAGCAGCGTCGCCCGCTCGACGGTTAGGGCGAACGGCTGCGGCGCGCCGAGGTCGGGCCTGGTCGCGTTGAAGAGGCTGGCCGAGCCAAAAATCGCGGACGCCGCGACCGGGGTGAGCTTCGCGCCGATGGCCGAAAAGCTCTTGAAGACGGGGGAGGAAAGGGCGCTGTCGGCCGCCCGGACAGCGGCGGCCGTGGCCGCGGGGTCGGTGAGCTTTGGGGCTGTAGTCTCGCTGCACGCGGCCGCGAGGACGGCGAGCGTGGTGCCACCGGCGATCCGCCGCCACAGCTGGGCGTGAGTCATACGGCTGCCTCCAGGGATTTGGATGCCGCGGCGGGCGATCCCCTGCTTCGCCGGGCCTTCAAGTATTCGTGTGTGTTGGGGGAGGGAGGTGTGACCACCCTCACCCCGCCACTGGTCAGTTAATTAGGCCACCGCCGAGCAGCCGCCCGGTCTCGTCGTAGAGTACGCCCGACTGGCCGGGCGTGATGGCTCGGACTGGCTCGGCGAGTTGGAGCTCCAGCCCGCTCCCCCCCCCCCTGTCTTGGCGGATCGCAGCAATCGTGCCGGGGACCGCCTTTGAGCGGTAGCGGCACTGCACCCACACGTCGGCCCCGCGTGCCAGGGGGTCGGCCAGCCAGTTGACCGCTTCCAGCGACACGGTGTGTCCAAACAGATCGGTCCCGCGGCCGATCACCACCTCCCGTGTCTCCGGCCGGATGTCCACCACGTACATCGGCTCGGGGAAGCCACCCGGCAGGCCGCGGCGCTGCCCGATCGTGTAGCGGGCGAAACCGTCGTGTTCGCCGACCACATCTCCGCCCACCGTGACGAGCGGCCCGGGGGCGAGGGCGGGCGCGTCGCCGGGCAAGTGCTGCTCGAGCACCGCCGCGTAGTCGTCGTCGGGGACGAAGCAGATTTCGACCGACTCCGGTTTGTCCGCGGTGACGAGGCCGAGCCGCCTCGCGACCGCCCGCGTCTCCCGCTTGGTGAGCCGCCCGACCGGCGCGAGCATCCGGCGCACCACGGCGCGATCGATGCCCCAGAGGAAGTACGACTGATCCTTCTGCGAGTCGCGCCCCCGGTACAGGGCACCGCCCTCGGCGATCACGTAGTGGCCGGTCGCGACGTGGCCGCAGTCGAGCGCGTCGGCGTGGGCGAGGAAGTCCCGGAACTTGGTGAACGAGTTGCAGCGCACGCACGGGATGGGCGTGCGTCCGCGCGCGTATTCCGCGACGAAGTTGTCGATCACGTCGCGCCCGAACCGGGTCTCGAGGTTGAGCACGTAGTGGGGGATGCTCAGCCGGTGGGCAACGAGCTTGGCGTCGGTGATCGAATCGAGCGAGCAGCACGGCCGATCGGGGACGCGGTCGCCGTAGCAGAACAGCTTCATGGTCGCGCCGATGACCTCGTACCCAGCAGCCACGAGGAGCGCGGCGGCGACCGACGAATCCACCCCGCCCGACATGGCGACTAGCACCCGGCCCTTCATTCGGCCCCGCCGGTCTGCATCATCGGTGCAACACCGCAGCCAAGGACCGTACCTTTTCCACGATCTTCGGAAGGGCGCCGATCACCGCGTCCACGTCCTCCGCGGTATTGTCCTTCCCGAACGAGAAGCGCAGCGCAGCGATGCCGAGCTCTCGCGGCACGCCCATCGCCGTGAGCACGTGGGAGGGCTCGATCGAGCCGGTGCTGCACGCCGAGCCCGACGAGCAGGCGATACCCGCCAAGTCGAAATGCATGAGCAGCGCCTCGCTGTCCGTCCCCGGGATCGACACATTGGAAACATGGGGCGCCCGCTCGGCCTGCCAGGCGTTGATCACGGCGTCCGGCACCGCCTGCAGCACCCGGAGCTCCAGATCGTCGCGCAAGGCTCGCAGCCGCCGCTCGGTCTCCGCGCGCTCGGCCGCCGCCAACTCCACCGCCTTCCCCAACGCCACGATGCCGGGGACGTTCTCCGTGCCCGGCCGGATGCCGAACTGCTGCCCGCCGCCGTGGATGATCGCCTCCACCGCCTCACGATCTCGCACGATGAGCGCCCCGATGCCCTTGGGCGCGCCGATCTTGTGGCCGGAAATGGTGAGCAGCGTGCAACGAACGTCCGGAAGGGAAACGGGGACCTTCCCGAACGCCTGGACGGCGTCGGTGTGGAACAAGACTTCCGCGCTGCAACATCGGTCGGCGATGCGGGCGACCGGCTGGATCACGCCCACCTCGTTGTTCACCCACATGACGCTCACCACGGCGACGCCGCCGGCCAGCGCCTGCTCCAGCGCGCCTTCGTCCACCACACCTGAGGCGTTGACGGGGAGGATGAGCTCCAGGCCGCCGAGGCGCCCCACCGCGTGGGCGGCCGCCAGGACCGCCTTGTGCTCGATCGCGGACACCGCCACGCGGAACGGCCCGCCGCGATCCCGTGACGCCAGCGCCGCCCCGATGATCGCCAAGTTGTCGGCCTCAGTGCCGCCTGAGGTGAAGATCACCTGGTTGGGCTCGGCGCCGAGGGTCTCCGCGATCGTGCGCTTGGCTTCCTCGATCCCGGCCCGCGCCGCACGCCCGAACCGGTGGGCCGAGGACGGGTTGCCGAACGCCTCCTTGCCCAGGTACGGCAGCATCGCCTCCAGGACCTCCGGCCGGACCGGCGTCGTGGCTGCGTTGTCGAGGTACACCAGGCGCTTGCTCATAGGAGGCGGAATCTAAAGGCTAGAGGGACTGCACGCCAAGCGTGAGCACGTCCTCCACATCCATGGTCTCAAACGTGAAGAACGGCTCGCCGTAGGGTCGGCGGATCAGCGAGCCGTAGTGCGCCGCTTGCACGCGGATCAGCTCGTACAGATCCTGGCCGGTCGGGTGGATTTCCCCGGCCGCCTTCGCTCCGTCGAACTGCGAGGTGTAGCAGCGGATCGCCTGCATCTTGGCCTCGAAGGTCTCCGAGATGTCCACGACGAACGACGGCTTCACGGGGTCCTCCCGGTACGCCAGGGCGTACAGGAGCTTGAACGGGCGGTGGGGCGCCACGCCGGCGCGGGGGGCGTATTTCGCCAGCCCGGCCAGATAGCAGGCGTCGCGCGCCGCCTCGGAGGCGATGCGGTGGTCGGGGTGCCGGCCGACAGGGTAGGGCAGGATTGCGACGCGCGGCCGGAGCGTGCGTAGGAGCTCCACCAGCCGGCCGCGGGTCGCCTCGTCGTTGGCGAGGTGGGCGTCGGGCAGCGCCGCGTTGAGGCGCACCGGCACGCCCAGCGCCCGGGCTGCCCGTTCGGCTTCCACCGCCCGGGTCGCCGCGTCGCCGTGCGTGCCCGTCTCGCCCTGCGTGAGGTCGAGGATGCCCACGCGGTGGCCGGCACGCGCGGCTTTCGCGAGCGTGCCCCCGCACGTCAGTTCGGCGTCATCGCGGTGGGCGGCGATGGCGAGGAGGTCGACCGGTTGCATCACCATTCCCGATTCCCCTTTCCCCATTCCCCTCTCATTCGTAGCGGAGCGCCTCAACGGGATCCAAGCGCGCCGCCCGTGCCGCGGGCCCGACGCCGAAGATAATGCCGATCAGGATCGACACCACGCACCCGACGATCGGACTCCACAGTGGGACGCTCGTGGTGAAGTTCATCAGGGCCTTGAGGACCTCGCCCATCGTGAGCCCGATGAGGATGCCGAGCAGGCCTCCCAGGAACGTGAGCGTCGCCGCTTCCACCAGGAATTGCCACAGGATCTCACGTCGCGTCGCGCCGAGCGCTTTGCGAACGCCGATCTCGCGGGTGCGGTCGGTGACCGAGACCATCATGATGGCCATCACCCCGATGCCGCCCACCATGAGCGCCACGCTCGAAAGGGCGATCATCACGAGGAAGAACGCGCTCGTGAGCCGGTCGAACACGCTCAGGATCTGGTCCGAGGTGATGAGGTCGAAGCTGTTCGGCTGGCCGGTCTTGAGGCCGCGCAGGCGCCGGAGCTGCAGGATGGCCGCATCCATCGCCCCGTTGAGCGGCACGCCAGGCCCCGGCTTCACGAGGATGATGAGGGCGTTGGTCGCGTCGTACCGGTAGGAGCGGCGCGCCGTCTCGAACGGCACGATGGCCCCGATGTCCTGGCCTGGCGGCTCAAAAATGTTCTCGGGCTTCTGCCAGAGGCCGACGACCTGGACCGGCTTGCCACCCAACCGCACGAACCGGTGCAGCGGATCCAGCCGCCCGAACACCCGCTCGGCGGCGGCGCGCTCGAGGATGACGACCGGGGCGCCCGCCCGCGTCTCGGTCGTGGTGAACGGACGGCCGACGACGATCCCGCCGCCGAGGATCTCCATAAACCGCTCGTCCGCGCCGAACACGGCCAGGAGCTGGGTGCGGACGCCTTGGTACTCCAGGCGCTCGAACAGCTGCGTCCAGATCGAGGCGTAGTGGATCTCCGGCAGGCGCGCCAGTGCGGTCGCCTCTTCGGGCTTCAGCACGGGCCGGATCCGCACCTCCCGTGGCAGCGCATCGGGGTTGAGCGGCGTCTGCGAGAAGAACCGCAATATCCGGAACGTCGTCGGGCCCACCACCTCGAGCGTGTTCACGATCTGCTGGCGGATCCCCTGCACGATAGAGGCCATCGCCATCACCGTGGACACGCCGATCACGACGCCGAGGATCGTGAGGCCCGAGCGGAGCTTGTTGGCGCCGAGCTGGTCGAGCGCGATCGCCCAGCCTTCGGTCACGGAGTGGAGTCTCATCGCTCATTCATACCGCAGGGCGGTGATCGGATCGAGCCGCGCCGCGCGCATGGCCGGATACACCCCGAATAGGACGCCCACCGAGGCGCCCAGCCCCAGCGCGACCGCCACCGACCACAACGTGACGCGGGCGGGAAGCGGGGACAGCAGATCCACCAGTCCGGCCAGCGCGATCCCGGTCATCAACCCCAGCACCCCGCCGAGCAGCGCCAGGGTGACCGATTCCGCCAGGAACTGGTTGCGGATGTCGCGGCGCCGGGCGCCGAGCGACTTGCGGATCCCGATCTCGCGGGTCCGCTCGTTCACGCTCATGAGCATGATGTTCATGATCACGATCCCGCCCACCACGATCCCGATCGCCACGACCGCGGGCACGACCGTGAACAGCACGCGCGTCAGGCTCTTCCAGAAAGCGACCAGGCCTTCGGCGGTGTCGACGCTGAAGTCATCCCCCTGGTTGGGGCGCAGCCGATGCGCGATCCGCATCGCCTCCTCCGCCCGCGCCATCCCGTCCGCCACCGCTTCCGCGGTGGCCATCTTGACGGAGATCACCGCGGTCTGCCGCCGCCCGTACATCGCCTCGAACATCGTGAACGGCAGCATCACGAAGCCGTCCCACGATTGGCCGAGCACCGTGCCCTTCTTGGCGATCACGCCCTTCACCACGAACTGCTGACCGCGGATGCGGATCTTCTGCCCCACCGCCTGCGCCGGGTTTCCGAACAGCTTGTCGGCCACGTCCCACCCGAGCTCCGCCACCGGGCGGCGCTCGAACACGTCGATGTCGGCAAGCGGCTCGCCGGCGGCGAACTCGTAGTCCTCGACCGTCTGGAACGGCGGGGTCACGCCGAAGACCAGGACGTCGCCTACGGTCTTGTTGCGCCACACCACGTCGGCTTGCGGGGTCGGCCAACCGGATTGGAGGGCGACGGCTTGCGCGTCCGGCAGGGCCCGCGCGACGTACGGCACGTCCTCCGGCGCGATGATCGGCCGCCGCTGGATCGCGCGCAACTCCTCGTCGTCGACGAAGCCGATCTGGATCGGCGTACGTCGCACCTGGAAGGCGTTCACGCCGACGATGGCGCCGGTCAGGTTCTCTCGCACATAGGCGTTCATGCCCTGGATCACCGCGACCACGGCGATCAGGAACGCCACCGACACGATGATCCCGAGGAGTGTGAAGAAGGAGCGGAGCTTATGGCTCCACGCGGCCTGGAGGGCGAGACGGACGGCCTCGGTGAGCTGCATGGAACCATAAACCTAACGGGAAACGAGAAACGGGAATCGAGATTGTGGCGGAAGAGTGGGGTCGTTTCCCGTTTCTCGTTTCCCGGCCTTATTCGTATCGCAGCGCTTCGACCGGATCCAGCCGGGAGGCCTTGTTCGCGGGATAGAGTCCGAACAGGACTCCCGTGAGGGCCGCGACGATCAGCGCCGCGACCACCGAGGCGAGCGGCACGTGGGCCGGGATCGGGGTTGCCACGGCGAGCAGCAGTGCGACGAGACCCCCGCCGATCATGCCGACGACGCCGCCGACGAGCGTCAGCGTGGCCGCCTCGACCAGGAACTGCCACAGAATCTCGCGGCGTGTGGCCCCGAGCGCCTTGCGCACCCCGATCTCGCGTGTGCGCTCGGTGACCGAAATCATCATGATCGCGATCACCCCCACTCCACCCACCATCAGGCCCACGGCCGAGAGCGCGAGCATCACGATGCGGATCATGAGGGTCATGCTGTTGAGGTTGTCCAGGAACTTCTCCTGGCTCACGACCGCGAAGTTGTTGTCCTGGCCCGGCCGCACGTGCCGTCGCAGCCGCAGCGCCTCGGTGACGTCTTCCATTGCCTGCGGCGTCGTGGCGGCCGGGGCGGGGCCCACCAAGAACTGCATCCAGCCCTTCCAATACCGGACGTGTTTCACCAGTGCCCCGTGCGGGATGACCGCCTCGGGCGCGGGTTGGCCGCCGAACAGCTGCGGCGGCGGGTTGAAAACCCCGATCACCGTGTAGGGCACACCCTGGATGTGCACCCGCTGCCCGATTGGGTCCTGCCGGTCGAACAGCAGCTCGGACAGCTTCTGGTTGACCACCGCCAGCTGCTCCGAGGCGGCATCCTCCACCTCGGTGAATGATCGCCCGGGCGACACATCGCCGCCCGCCACGTTGGGCCAGGCGGCGCTGCGGCCGTCGATTCTGACGCTGTGCTGCGTCTTGGCGCCGAAGGTGACATCGGCCTGCCCGCCCTCCTCCACGGCCACCCAGCTCACCGACGGCACCCGCTCGACCGCCCTGGCATCCCCCAGCGACAGCGGCGGGTTGTGGCGCCAGGGGCAGCTGTCGTCGCCCTCACAGGTGTTCACGCCGCCCTGGAAGAAGCGGCCGACCCAGAACGTTTTGGGTCCGGACCGCTCCAAAATGTCGGCGACACCCTTGTTGAAGCCGCTGATGATCGCTCCGATCACCATCACCACCAGCACGCCGATGGCGACGCCCAGGATGGTGAGGGCCGCCCGCCCCTTGTGGGCGCGCAGCGACTCGAGCGCGATGCCGACGCCTTCGAGCATGGGGGTCATCGGGTCACTCCTGGCGTAGCGCGGCGATGGGGTCGAGCCGCGCGGCGCGGCTGGCGGGGTAGACGCCGGCGACGATCCCCACGCCGCCGCCCACAACCACGCCGAGCACGATCGAGAACGGCGAGACGGAGGCCGGCAGCGGGGTGGCGACCTGCAGCAACACCGACAGGGCGATGCCGGTGAGGATCCCGAAGGTGGCGCCCACTGTGGCGAGCGCGGTGGCTTCAGCAAGGAATTGTCGCATGATGTCGCGGCGCCGCGCCCCCAGCGACTTGCGGATCCCGATCTCGCGCGTCCGCTCCGCCACCGCCATGAGCATGATGTTCATGATGACGATCCCGCCCACGACGAGCGCGATCCCCACCAGTCCCGGTCCGACAGCGTAGAGGATCCGGCTCAATTTGTTCCAGAAGTCCAGCACGCCCTCCGACGTCATCATGGCGAAGTTGTCGTCCTGGCGCGGGCGCAGGTGGCGGCGGCTGCGCATGATGGCCTCGGTCTGGTCCATGGCCTCCCGCATCTCGGGCTCGGAGCTGGCCCGCACCAGCACGGCATCCACCACCCCGGGCGGATTCACCTCGCGCTGGATGGGCGAGAGCGCCGGCGCGACGACGAACTTGTCGAGCGACATGCCGAACAGGTTCCCTTGCCGCTCCACGATGCCGATCACCTGGTAGGGAATCCCGTGAATGCGCACGCTGCGGCCGAGCGGGCTCAGATTGACGAACAGTTTTTCGGCCAGATCGTGTCCCAGCACCACCACCGTCGCTCCCGCCTTCGCCTCCTGGGAGGTGAACGGGCGGCCCTGCTCGATCTTGAGGGTCATGATCTCGAAGTACCGCTCGGTGGTGCCCTCGAGCGTGATCCCCTGGGCGCGCTTCCCCTTGTATTCGACGGTGCCGCGGTCCTCGGAGTACCACGCCGTGATCGCCGGCACCGTGAGACCGCGGGTGACGGCGTCGGCGTCCGCGAACCGGATACGCGGGCGCCGCCGCCACGAGCGCCACGTGGAGTCATCGACGTTGAAGTTGACGTTCGGCCGCTGCCGCAGGTGGAAGGTGTTCACCCCCACCAACGTGCCCGCGAACTTGTCCGTCATGTACACGTTCATGCCGTTCACGATCGACCAGGCGCCGATCAGGAACGTGACGCCGATGAAGACGCCGATGAGGGAGAACCCGCTCTTCAGCTTCTGGGCCCGGATCTGCTGCAGCGCCAGCCGGAGCGCTTCGAACAGCGGCACGTCAGGCGGCCCGCTGCTGGTCGGTGGCGACCAGGCCGTCGCGCACGGTCACGACCCGCGCGGCGCGCGCGGCGATGTCGGCTTCGTGCGTGACCATCACGACGGTCTGGCCCTGCGCGTGCAGGTCGGCGAAGACCTGCATGATCTCCTGACTCGTGGTCGAGTCGAGGTTGCCGGTCGGCTCGTCGGCGAGCAGGAGCAGGTTGAACGTCTGGAAGACGAAGCCGATCTCCTTGTTGCGGATCCGGGCCAGTTCATCGTCGGCCAGATCGGAGACCTTCTGGCCGTTGAGCCAGTACTCGCCTCCGGTCGGCGTGTCGAGGCAGCCGATCAGGTTCATGAGCGTCGACTTCCCCGGGCCCGACGGTCCCATCAGAACTCCTGGGCGATCACGAGGGCTTCTTGCCGCGGCCCGTGTCGGCCGGCTGCCGCGACGCCTTCACTGCGGCTCCGTCGTGCAGGTCCCGGATCGCCTGATAGGGTCCGGCGACGATCGTCTCGTCCTGGCGCAGGCCGTCCAGCACCTCGAAATACTCGTCGCCCGCGATTCCCACCTTCACCGGTCGGAACGTCGCCTTACCGTTCTGGACCACGAACACGCCCTCCGTCTCCTTCTTCTTACTCGGGGCCGAGGTGTCGCGCCGGACGATGGGCGGGCCCCCGCGCGTCTCCGTGCTGACCGGAGTATTCTCCCGCACCGTGAGCGCGATGATCGGGATCGACAACGCCTGCTTGCGCGTGTCGGTGATGATCCGCGCGGTGGCCGAGAGATCCGGCCGCACGTCGCCCGGCGGGTTGGTCAAGGTGATCTCCACCTCGTAGTCGACCGCCTGGGTGTTCGTCCCGGGTGCCGTCGACGCCCCCGCGGTGAGGATCGCGCTGTTGGAGATCTTCGTGACCCGACCCGTAAACGTGGTGTCCGGGAAGGCGTCGATGGTGACCTCGACCGAGTCGGCCAAGTGGACTCGGACGACGTCCGTTTCGTCCACGTTCACCTTGACTTGGATCACCGAGAGATCGGCGATCGTCATGAGCAGGCCGACTTCCTTGGAAAACGTGCCCGGGACCGCCACTTCGCCCTCTTCCACAGCGAGCCGGGTCACGCGGCCCGACATCGGCGCGACGATGTGCGATTTGGCCAGGTTCTGGCGCGACGACTCCACAGCTGCACGCGACTGGTCCACCTGGTGAGTGGCGGAGTTCAGGTTCGCCTCGGCAATGTCGAAGGCCGTTTGGGCCTGCTCCAGCTGCTCTTGCGACACGAGGTTCGGGTTCTGCGCGTGCAGCTCCTTGGTGCGTCCCAGCGCTCGCTGGGCCTGGTCACGGTTGGCCCGGGCCTGCAAGGCGAGGGCCTCGGCGGTGGCCAGGGCGGCCTGGGCCCGCTGCACCTCGGATTGATAGATCGTCGGATCGATCTGCAGGAGGAACTGGCCCTTGGTCACGTAGTCGCCCTCGTGCACCGCGATCTGGGTGATGCGACCTTGGATGTCGGGGCTGATGTCGACCTTCTTCTTGGGCTGGATCTTGCCGCTCGACGTGACCGCGGCCACGAGGTCGCGGCGGCCCACCTTCGCGAACCGGACCTCGGCGCCCCGTTCCCGCTTCGCGCTCGCGCTGACGAGAATGATGCCGACGAGCAGCACCGCCCCGCCGACTCCCACCAGCACCTTGTTTCGCTTGGACATGTCTTGCGATTCCTCTCGTTAGCGCAACGGACGGCCGACGGCCGCTTCCAGCCCGGCGACTGCCTTGTGGTAACTGTAGACTGCGGCGACGTAGTCGTACTCGGCCCGGAGGGAGGCCACCTGCGCGTCCAGCAGCTCGAAGAAGGTCCCCGAGCCGATGCGGTAGCGCTCCGTGGCGAGCTGCAGCTGCTCCCGTGCCGCCGACCGGTTGGTGTCCTGGATTGCGATCGTGCGGTACGCCGTCGACACCGTAAGGTACCCCTGGCTCACCTCGGTCTGCACCCCGAGCCCTCGCGCCCGCACGGACTCCTCGAGATCCTGGTGATTCGCTTTCGCTTCCGCCACCTGCATCGGCTGCGAGAAGTTGAGCCAGATCGGCACGGTGACGGTCAGACGCGCCTGGAACGGTTGCTGCGTGAAGGTGAACGGGTAGAGGGCGTTCTGGCTCCGCAACACCTGCTCTTGCTGATTGCCGAACAGGAAGCTACCGCAGTCAAGCAGCGGGACACCCGCTTTGAGCCGGATCGGATTCTCCACGTCCATGCAATTGTTGAACTGAGCGCTGCCTTGCGCCTGCTGCCCGCGGATGATGGGGTCGATGTTCGAGTATTTCTGCGTGAAGCCCGACCACTGCGCCGACACGGACAACGACGGGCCGTAGCTCGCGGCTGCGGCGCGGACGCCCCAGTTAGCCGCCCGCTCGCGGGCGCGCAGCGCCTGCAGCGCGGGGTTCTGCGCCTCCGCCATCGTGAGGAGCTCCTCGAGCTTCCAGGGCGGCGCGGCCACCGGGAATGTGTCGGTCAGTTGAATGGAATCGACGTTGAGCGGCGCCATGACCCCGAGCTGCTCGAACAACCGCAGCTTTTCCACGCTCACCGCCGTCTGGGCCTGCAACAGCGCGACCTCCGCTTGCCCTCTGGCCACCTGCGCCTGGCGCACGTCGATAAGCGTTGCCTGCCCGACGGCGTACCGCGCCTGGGCGAGCTTCAGGAACTCCTCGTTGCGGTTCAGCTGCTTGCGCGCGACCTCGGCGTTCTCCCGGGCCTGCAGCACCGTGAAGTACTGCTGCGTCACGGTCGTCACCAGGTTCCTCGCCGCGCCCGCGATGTCCGCTTCGGTCGCGTTGTCCTGCGCGCGTTTGAGCCCGGGCTGCGAGAGCGTCGACCCCGACAGCTCCCAGTTGAGGCCGAGGCTGTAGCTCGAGGACAGGGTGGCGACGTTCTGCGAGAAATTGGCGGTCAAGAACCGCTGCTGGCCCGGGCCGCTGTAGCCGATCCCGCCCGAGGCGGTCACCGTCGGCAGCAGCAGGCTCGAAAACGCGTTGCGCACAGCCCACGCCGAAGGCCCACGATTGTTGAGGGTCTGGCGGTAATTCGGGTTGTGCTCACGAGCGATGGCGACTGCATCGGCCAGCGAAAGCGTGGCGGGGACCGACTGCTGGGCTACCACGAGCGACGGGCAGACGACGAGCCCGACGGTCATCAGCACGTGTCTCATGTTCTTCCCTAGCGGAGAAAAGCGAGTCGTGAGGTCGAACCCACCTACGCGCAAGGGCCGCTTGGGGTTTCGTCCTCGGACACGTGCGGGTTCGCCTGTTTGAAAACTTGACAAAGCTAACCGCCCGGTACGCGGAGGGTCAATTCGAAGGCCGACGCTCCGCCACCAAGTGCCGCATGGGGAGGTCGACCTTCATGAGGCGGCCCTCGGGGTCGAGCCACAGGTCGGCCGGGCCGGCCGCTCCGCCGCTGACCGCGACGTGGCGCAACATCGTGGGGTCGCGATTCAGGGTCGTGGGCTGCACGCCGAGGTCCTGGATGGTCAGCACCTCGCGGCGTGCCCCGCGGGGGAGGATTGCGGTCAGCGTCCCGGGGGATGGTCGGGCGCGCCAGGCGGCGAAGAGGTACAACACGAACACGGAGTCGTCGAGCACGACGGTGTTGGGAGCGGCGGCGAGCTCGCGGGCGCGCTCGCTGGCGCGGGCGAGGTAGCGGAGCGTGAAACGGTTGCGACCCGCCTGACCGAGAATGCGGACCGGGTCACGCGGGTCGCCGACGTCGTACTGGAGGGCGAGCGGGGTGGAGTCGGCTGCGAGCTCGAGGATCGGTGCAAGCACGACGCTGGGCCGGCTGAGATTGTAGCGTGTGGTCGCCGCGAGGCTCCAGCCGCCGGCGGGACGGCCGGCAAACAAGCGGAAATCCTCCCGCGCGATCTCGATCGTGTCCCGCCGCACGACAAAGGTGCCCTCGTCGAGCGCCGGGGGTGGGGGGCCCTGCAAGGCGGCGAGGACCAGCAGGAGCGCGCTCACACGGCGCCCCCGTCTCCTCCCACGCCGCCGCCGAGAACTCGCGCGGCGACGCGCACTTGGATCATCTTATAGAGGCGCTCGCCCTTGTCCCGGGAGGCGAGCGACGGCCGGCCGAGCGAGCCGGGACTCACCGCGGGAAGGGAGGACGTGGCCCAGCGGCGGAAGCGCTCGAGGGGGCGGGGGGACGGCAGGTAGTCCCGGGCCAAGTCCATGCGCACCAGGTGGGGTGCGAGATAGAGCATCAGGGACGTGTCGAGCTCTCCGCCGTGGACCGGTCCGTCTGCGTCCTCGAGGTGCCCGGCGAAGTCGAGGGCGAAGACATCCACCGTGAACACGCGGGCGCGCAGGGTCCGCAGCGTCGAGAGCGCTTCTTGGTGCGGGTCGTGGCCGTGGGCAGTGAGGATGACGAAGGTGTCTACGCCGCTTAGCTCCCAGGAGCCGAGCAGGTCGTTCATCCAGCGGTGCAGGGTCTTGCGGCGCACGGCCGCGTTTCCGGGGTAAGCGACCTTCGTGGCGGTGTTGACCCCGTACTCGACGGTTGGGGCCCGCAGGATCCCGAACTCGGCTGAGAGGTCGTCGGCGAGCCGCTCGACGATGAGGCTGTCGCAGCCGAGGGGCAGGTGCGGGCCATGCTGCTCGCAGGTGCCGACGGGCACGAGGAGACGCGGGTCGCGGGCGAGGGCGTCGCGCACCGCATCCGGGAGGAGCGACTTCAGGTGCAGCGGCCGGGTCATATCCTGATCGCGTGCGGCATCGCGGTGGTGGCGGCCGCGGAGTGGCTGCACAGCGCCGGCGACGCTGCCGTCTGGGCGTGGACGGCGGGTGCCGCCGGGGCGGGGGCCGTCGCGGTCGCGGTGTACACGCTGGGGGGGCGGGGGAAGCGTCGGCTACGCGACGCCCCGGCCGGGGCGGCCGCCGTCCTCAGCCTGGCGCTCGGCGCCGTGCTGGTAGGGGGCGTGCTGCGCGTGCGGCGCATCGAGTGCTGCTGGCCCGCCGAGCGCGAGTGGCTCGTGACCCGGGCCTCCGAGCAGCTCGCCGCGACGCTGGCGCGAGCCGTCACCGCAGCGCGGCGCCTTGCGGAGCGGGGTGCGACGGCGGCGCTGCTGCCGGGCGAGGAGCGATTCGCGAGGCTGGAAGAGGCGGTCGGGGCCGGCCCCGCCGGCCTCGAACGGGGCGTCGTGATCCTCGGGCCCGACGGCGGACCGCTGGCCTGGGCCGGTCGGCACCGCGTGGTGCCCGCGAACGATACCGCCGAATTACGCGCTGACATCACCCCATTCTACGTGTCGCTGCACGCCCGGCGCCAGACACAGGGCGACGGGTCGGCGATCGGGACGGTGCTGCTCTACGCCGCGCCGGTGGCGCCCGACTCGCAGGAGGCGCTCTCCGTCGCGTTCGCGCGTGCCCACGGTGTCGCGCTGCGCTTTTACGCCCCTGGGGTCGCCCCGCGCGACTCCGACGTCTTCGAGTTCTGTCCGATAAAGTGCGACAGCACTACGGCCCGGCTGTTCAGCGTGCGCCCGCAGCCACCCGAGCAGGGGGATGCCAAGCTCCTGACCCTGCGGAAGACGGCCGGCGTCGCCGCGGTGCTGCTCGCGACGGCGCTGCTGTTGCTCCTGTTCGCCGCACCGCCCGGCACCTGGCGCTGGGGCGTCCTGCTGGCCGGCGTGTGGGTCGTCGTCCGCGCGCCGGTGGGCCTTCCGGTTCCGCTCTCCGGATATTTTTCGCCGACCACTTTCTTCCGCCCCGTGCTGGAGGTCGTCCATGTGTCGGCCGGCACCCTGGCCACCGTCAGCGCGGTGCTGCTGCTCCTAGCTGTCGCCTTGTGGCGGCGGGGGCTGCGCCGTCGGTGGTGGCACGCTGGGGTCGCGACCCTGCTCCTCGTCGTGGCGCCGTACCTCGTCCGGTATTTCGGTCGTGGCATCACGCCGCCCGCCGGGAGTGTCGCCTTCGGCCTGTGGCTCTCGTGGGAGGCGGCCCTCGCCCTGGTGAGCATGGCGCTGGTGTTGCTCGCGGCCGCGCTGGTGCGCGGGCCCGCCGAGCCCCAGCGCGTGCCGTGGCCGGTCCCGGCCGCATGCGCGTGGGCCGCGCTTGCGGGCGCTGCCGGACTGTGGCTGTGGCAGCCATACGGGGCGTGGCCCGGTTGGTATACCTTCGTCTGGCTGCCGGCGCTCGTGGGGGTGATCGTGCCTGCCCCGCGGCGCTGGGCACTCGGCGGGATCGCCACGGTCGCCGGCACCGCGGCGGCGCTCGTGACGTGGGGAGCGACCGTGGAGGGCCGGATCTCGCTGGCGATGCGGGACGCGCAGCGGTTGGGCCGCGAAGGCGACGCGGTCGCCGTGGCGAAACTCGAGCGATTCGGTCAAGAGCTCGCGGCCAGTGCGCCCCAGCTCCCCCCGCTGCGATCCGCTGGCGATCTGTACGCGCTGTGGCTGGGCTCGCCGCTGGCTGAGGACGAGTACCCGGCGGTGCTCGGGCTGTGGTCGCGGACGGGGCAGCGGCTGGCCGAGCTCCGGCTCGCGGCGCTCGACGACCTCCCGACCTCGCTACTCGTCGCCCTGGCCCGCTCGGCCATGGACAGCGTGGGGTTCCGGGTCGAGCGGTTGGAGCGCATCCCCGGCGTGCACTACGTGCTGGTGGCGCGGCTTGCCTCGGGCGAGCGGGTGACGGTCGGCGTCGGCCCGCGGTCGCGGGCGATGCTGCCCGATCGGGTCGCGCGCTTCTTGCGGGGTGAGTGGGTTGCCCAGCCCCCCTACACGATCTTGCTCTCTCAGCCGAGTCCCTCGGGCCCGCTGCCGCCCGAGGATCTGGAGTGGACGCGGGTCGGCTGGGCGGCGCGGGGGGACCGGAGCGTGGCGCTCCCCGGCGGCGTACGGCACGTGCACGTGCGCGTGGACCTGCGGGGACCCGTGGCCCTGCTCGTCCGGGGCGCGCTGGTGGTGCTCATCGACGCGGCGCTGCTCGCGTCGGCCTGGCTGCTGCTCCTCTGTCTCTCGGCCGGAGAGTGGCCCCGCCCTCCGTCCCTGGCGGCCGCCTTCCGCTCGAGCTTCCGGGTACGCCTCACCGCGGCGCTGGCCGCCTTCTTCGTGCTTCCCATGCTCGCGTTTGCGGCGTGGAGCTATGCGCGCCTGCGCGAGGACGCGCGCCAGGACGGCGACCTGTTGATCCGGCAGACGCTGCGCGACGCGGCCGCGACCGCGGGGCAGATGGACTTCGAGCGACCGGCGACGCTGGACAGCGCGATCGTGGACCTCGGGGCACAGCTCGACGCGGATCTGTGGCTGTACCGCGCGGGCCGCTTGGTCGGCACCAGCGCTCCGGTGCTAGGCGAGCTCGGGCTCGTAGACCCTTTCCTCGCGCCGCGGGTGTTCGAGCGACTCGCCCTGGAGGACGAACTTGAGACCACGGCCGACGACCGCACGGCGGGCCGGCCGATCCGAGTAGGCTACAAGGTCGTGCGGGCGGGCCCGCCCGACGAGCTGGGGATTCTCGCGGCGCCGCAGCTGCTCGACGATGAGCGCGTGCGGCAGCAGGAGGAGGACCTGGCGCTTGCGCTCATGCTCGCCACCGTGGCGGGATTGTTCGCCGCGGTCACCCTGGCGGGGCTCGCGGCGCGGACTCTGGCGCGGCCCGTGGCGGCGCTGCGGGAGGCGGCGCTCGCGGTGGGCCGCGGCGCCGCACCGCCCGCGTTCCCATCCGGCGCGCCACGGGAGTTCGAGCCGGTGCTCACGGCGTTCGAGCGGATGGTGGCCGACGTGCACCGCAGCCAGGCAGCGCTCGAGGAATCGCGGAGGCGAACCGCCCAGGTGCTGGCGAACGTGGCGACCGCGGTGATCGCGGTCGATCCGGAGCTGCGCGTGACGATGGCCAATCCCCGGGCCGAGGAGCTGCTCGGCAGCAGCCTCGAGCCCGGGGACTTCCTGACGCGCGCCACGAACGCCGTCTGGACGCCGGTCTGGGATGCCGTGCATGCCTTCGCGGCCGCGCCAGCGCCGCCGCCGGACATCGTCGAGCGCGAGTTCGAGATTGCGGGGCGTCAGATCCGAGTGCAGCTCGCATCGCTGGGACCAAGCCCCGACGGCTGCGTCGTGGCGTTGGACGACGCGACGGCGTTGGCGCGGGCGGCGCGCGTGCTCGCCTGGGGGGAGATGGCGCGGCAGGTCGCCCACGAGATCAAGAACCCGCTCACCCCGATCCGGCTCGGCGTCCAGCATCTGCAGCGTGCCCGTGAGGCGCGCGGCGGGGCAGGGGGAGCCCGCGGCAAAGGTGGCGGGGATTTCGACGCCACGCTGCAGGAGACGTCCGAGCGCATCCTGGCCGAGATCGACCGGCTGGACGCGATCGCCCGGGCCTTTTCCCGTTTCGGGGCGCCGACGGCCGAGCAGGCACCGCTGGAGCCCGTGGACCTCCGGGCGGCGGTCCGGGAAGTGGTGCAGCTCTACGCGCTCGGTCGCAAAGGCAAGGGGGAGGAGGTGGGAGCGAGCGAGACGGACACGCGCGTCGTCCTGGCGGACGAGGAGGAGGGTGGCGGGGGTCGAGGGGGGGAAGGGCCGCCGGCCCTGGCGCGCAAGGACGAAGTAAAGGAGGTGCTGGTCAACCTGCTCGAGAACGCGCGCAACGCCGCCGCCCGGGCCGTGACGGTGCGCGTGTTCGATGACGGACTGCGGCTCAGCGTGGAAGACGACGGGCGTGGCATCCCGCCCGAGAACCTGCCGCGCGTCTTCGAGCCCACCTTCTCGACGACCTCCAGTGGGTCCGGGCTGGGGCTGGCGATCGCCAAGCGGCTGGTGGAAAGCTGGGGGGGCACCATCACCCTAACGAGCGAGCAGGGTCGGGGCACGACGGTCACCATTGCATTTGGGCACGCGGCCACGTGACGGCCGTCACGCCCGGATGGGGCGCGGGGCTCCAACTTGTTGTAGCTTAGGGGCCGGAACCCTCACGCCGCGCGAGGTACGCCGTGCGCTCCACACTAGTAGGCTGCTGGGTCGTCGTTCTCCTGGTGGGCGCCGCCGAGCCGGCCCGGGCCCAGTTCTCCTTCGATGCCCGGCGCGCAGGGATGGGGGGGGTCAGCCTCACCCGCGACGGCACCCTCCGGCGCTACAACCCCGCCTACCGGGCCGTGCCCGACCACCGTGGGGGTGGGCGCGCCAAACTCACCATCCCGATCCCCCTCGGTCTACTCCAGGCACTCAAGGACAGCGCCGCGTTCGACGTGCACGCCTCCTACTTCAACGCGTTCGAGCTGGTGAACAAGGTCCTCAATCCGCCCCTGTACCTCGAGGTGAAGAAGGCCCCCATACCGAGCAACGACGTGACCTTCACGGTCGGCCGCAACGCGTTGGTCGTCGATCTAGGTAAGGCGCAGCAGCTCGTCCCGACCGACGAGATCGGCTTCGGCAACTCGAGCCGCTTCCTGGATCTCGGGATCGGCCTCCACGGGCTGCACGTCGGCGTCCTGGCGTTCCTGCAGGAGGACGTCGGCTTCACCCTGGGCGACACGCTGCGCAACTTCCTCCGCAACGCGGACTCGGCGCGCGTCCGGACGCGCTACTTCGTGAACGTCGATGGCAAGGGGCAGGGTGGCTTCGCGCCGACGCTCAGCTACGCCGGGCGGCTCGCCGGCGGCGCTCCCGACGCCGACGACGGCTTCTACGTGGGCGGCGCGCTCCACTACTACTTCGGCGTCGGGTACGGGCGGGGGACGGGCACCGGCGGATTCCGCACCGGGGACACGCTGTTCGCGGGCTCGAATCCGGTCACGCCGAATGTGGACGCGCTGGTCTATACGTCGAACGCGATCGGCAAGCAGTTCGGCCACGGGGTGGGCGGCGACGTCGGCTTCGCCTACGTCGCGGGACCCTTTGAGCTCGGCGTGGGAGCGAACGACATCGGCGCCACGTTGACGTGGAAGGACACCCAAGTGCGGCGCCTCTTCTACGACACCACGAGCAGCAGCATCAAGGACTCGATCGTGCTGAACCACGTCGAATCCAAGACCAAGTTGCCGGTGAGCTATGTCGCGAATGTGGCGTACCGCATGGGTCAGGGCATCACGCTCGGGGCCGACATCGTGAACAACGGGCGGGGCACTGCGGAGCATGTCGGGGCCGAGGTGCGGTTCGGACCGTTGGCCGTGCGCGGCGGTGTGGCGCGCGACACACGCAAGAAAGTGGAGTTCGGCACCGGCGGGGGACTGCGGTTCGGCCCCTTCGGACTCGATGTGGGCTTCTGGACTCACAGCAACTCGTTGTCGAACACCCGCGGCGTCACGATGGGCACGTCGCTCTCGATCTATTGAGGAGGGTCGTATGAAAGCGCGATGGATCGGGACGGGGGCGACGGCGGTGCTGGTCACGGTCGCGGTGCTGACGGATTGCGGCGAGGGGCGGGCGATCTTCGACGTGGACGTGTACAGGTTTCTGAAGAGCGGGGCGGACACCGTTCACTACACCATTCCGATCGTCGGAACCGCCAGCGATTCGAACCCCCCCATCAAGGTGGGTCTGCTTGGAGGGTTCGGGAAATCCGTGGTCGACACCGTGACGATCACGGGGGGCGCGAACCTCGTGAACACCACAGGGTCGGGGAACGTCACTTTCCGACTCTTTATCGCCGCCGACTCGGCCGGGACCTATTCCGGCACGCCGGTCCTCACGGCGAGTGGCGCGGTGAACGGCCCGGGAACCACGGCCATCGGGGCAGCGGCGACCCTGATCGGCGACTCTCTCTTCAACAACCAGACGTTGTGGTTTGGAGTGCAAGCGCGAGTGACCGCCACGACTCCTCCAGTCACCGGTAAAGTCCAGGTCACGGTGCTGCGGCTCCGCGTCGTGATGAAGCCTAAGCTCCTCTAGAGCGTGACCTGGGTTACGCGCCGGGCGGCAATGGCTTCTAGCCGTCCACGCCGACACGTCGCACATTAAGCGCGCCATGAGGCGCCCGACGTGTCCGTGAGCCCCCCCCCGCCGCCGCCGGGCCAACCCGCCCGGCCAGCCCTGCGCTCGCTCACTACTTGTCGGGACAATCTCAACGCGCCGGCCCGTGGCGGCCGCGGGTATATGGCCGTGCAGCCGCTCCTTGCGGCCCCGGCGGACCTCCAAGCCTTCGGGCTGACCATCGACAGCCTGCACGTGGTCATCGTCCGGCCGCCCACCGACACGATCAAAGACACCACCGTCTACTTCAATCCCGACTCCTCTCAAGTCCGCCTTGCCGTTTCGCTCGAGCTGAAGGCGGCAGTGGAGACGCTCAGCGTTCACCTGACGTTGTCGGCGGGCGGCGTGCCGTTGTTTACGGGATCGACCTCGGTTCCAGTAAGCGTCGGGGTGCCGCCGAGTGGCGCCCCGCAGGTGAGTGTGCCCCTCGCCTTCACGGGACCGGGGGCCGGCGTCACGCACCTGGTCGTGAGCCCGCGGGACTCGGTGATCCGGGAAGGGGACTCGCTGCGGTTCAGCGTGGCAGCGGACGCGCTCGGGGTGCCCATCACCTCCTTCTATGTGGCGTGGGGCACCAGCGACACGCTGCGGGGCCGGGTCAATGCCTTCGGTCTGATGCGGGCGCCGACGCGGCGTGACACCGTGACGATCATCGCACGCACCCTGACTGGCGTGCGGGACTCGACGCCGGTGACGTTTACGCCGACACCCACGGTGCTCGCGGGGGTCAGCGGCGGGGGCCAGACTGGAGGGGTCCTTGCGGCGCTCCCCGTGCCGATCCGTGTGCGCGTCACGGCAGCCGACGGGTTGGGCGTGAAGGGGATCGTCGTCCGGTTCTCTCGCGGTGCGTCCGGCGGGGCCGTCACCGACAGCCTCGTGGCCACGGACGACTCCGGGTTCGCACAAACGACCATCGCTCTTGGACCGGTCCCGAGCCTGCAGGTCTTCCAGGCGAGCGTACCGGGGGCCGCTTTCCCAGCGGTTCTCTTCTCGGAGACCGCGCTGAGCGTCCACGCCGCCGACCTGACGGCAAGCGAGACCTGGACGACGGCGACGAGTCCGCACGTCGTGACCGGCTACCTGCGCATCCTCAACGGTGCGACGCTCACCATCGAGCCGGGCGCCGTGGTGAAGTTCGATGCGGGTGCCGGCCTGCAAGTCGGCGACACGGCGGTGGGGCAGGCCGGCGGGCTCGTCCTGAACGGCACCAGTGCCCCGATCACGCTCACTGCCAACACTGCGACGCCCGCCCCCGGGTTCTGGCGGGGCCTTGAGGTGCAGCGCAGCCTGGCGGTCGCTCCCTGGCGCAAGACGCTCATCGAATGGGCGGGTGGCTTGCGGTCCAATCCACTGTACCAGGGGTGCGTGCTGATCGCCAATGCTTCGGGCGCCGCCCTGGACCTCGACAGCCTCCACATCCGCCAATGCGCCCACGCCGGCACGGCGCACTTCGGCGGCACGACGCACGTGCATCGCAACGAGATCGACACCGTCGTCTTTTCCAGCAACCCGCCGCTCGGGCAGGCTGGCGCCGTCGGGGTGTATGCCAACAACGACGCTCGAATCGAGCTCGACTCGAACGTCGTCATCGGCGGTGGGGGCTACAGCTTCTACATTCTCAGCGACCGGGTGAGTCTGGCGCCGTCGAGCGGCAACCGGCTCTTGGGACATTCGGCCGCTGCGATAATCATCACCGCTGTCCAACTGCCCGGGCTATTGCGGCAGGATACTCTGTCCGCCCCGAGCTTCATCGGCGTGGGGCCCGGTCGGCCGGACTCAACGGTGGGCGCGTTCACGATGTTCCACCAGCCCGGGGGGTTGTCCAATGTCTATGCCGTGGCATCACCGGGCCTGCTCGACATCGGACGCGTGGGCGGGCAGACCGTCACGCTCGACTCCAACGTGAGGATTGAGTTCACTCCCCAGTCCGGACTTCTCATCGGCGATAGCTCGGGATCGCGCAGCGGCATGATCCGCTCACTCGGGACTTCTCCTGGCAATCAGCCGAGGCTCCGCGGAGGGAGCGTGCCTGGAGGGTGGCTCGGGCTGGAAATCGGGCGACTCGCCGGTAACGACACGCTGAAGCACGTGCGGATCGAGTTCGCAGGCGACTCGCTGCCGGGCCGCACCGGTCCGCGGGCCGGGCTCTGGGTCCGGAGTCCGGCGCCGTTCACCTTCACGGTGGACAGTGTCCAGCTCGCGCACAACGGCAAGGTGGGCGCCGAGGCCAATGGCGCCGGGCTGGCGGTCACCGCACGCGGGGCCGGGGTGAGCATCAGCCACACGGTTGCCGATTCCAACGCGGGGTTTGGCTTCGCAACGGTTGTGCCGCTTCGACTGGTGGACGATACGGCCTCCTACAACACGATCGGGCTGGGCGCGTTCATCAATGGCGGCTCGCAGATCACCGCGGCGGACTCCTTCGCCCGCGACGTCTTCGGCCCCGGCAATGTCTACGCGACCGATGTCCTCATTGGTGCGGAGCTGATGTTCCACGCTCCGATCAGCGATGCTGGTAACCTGCGTGACACCCTGCTCATCGACGGCGGGTTACTGACGAAGTCCGCAGTACTGCCGAACCCCGCGCCGCTGACTTTCCGCGTGCGCAGGAGCATCACGCTCGATTCGGGTGCGGTGTGGACGATCCGGCCGGGCCAAACGGTCGTCTTCGATGATTCGGCCGGCATCTTTGTCGGCGGAGCCGCTGCCGCGGCGCTGCGGGCGCCCGGCACCAGCCAGAGCCCGATCAGGCTGACCGCGACACCGGGCCACTTGGGTTGGTTCGGGCTGTCATTGCAGAACGTCTCGCAGCCGGACACGCTGGCTAACGTGATTGTCGAGAAGGCGGGGCATAGTATCGGGCCGGCGCCGATCGGCGCGATCCGCTTCGCCAACACGTCGGGTTTCGGCTTGCTGCTCGACACCGTGACGGTGCGGAATTCCAACGCCTACGCGGTGGAAGCGCTGCCATCCGGGACTGGCGCGGTGGTGATCCGGCGCGGCCAGTTCTACGCCAACGCGGCGCTCTTCCACGCCAGCTCAGGCGCGGTCCTGAGCGTCACGGAGTCCGATATCTATCATTACGCGAAGCCCGTCGTGGTGAACACCTCGGTAGCCAATAACGACTCGATTAACGCGACCAACAACTGGTGGGGCGATGTGCGCGGGCTCTCGGTTGGCTTCCCGCGGGACACGTATTCGCTGGCCCAAGCATCCTCCTATCAGGTGCAGTTCGTGCCGTTCGCCACGGCGCCGTTCTTCCCGGGCGCCATCGGCGCCCCGGCGCAGATCATTGCAGTCGGCGAAGACTCCGTGCAGGGCGCGTTCGTAGGGAACACGATTGATTCGATCCGGGCGCGAGTAGTGGACGCCGGTGGGCGCGGCGTCGCGGGTCAAGTCGTGAACTGGACGACGAACACGGTGAGCGTGCTGCCGTCCAGTTCGACCACTGATGTTGGCGGTCGCGCAGCCGCCTTCTGGACGATAGGGGCGACGGCTGAGACCGACACAGCGCGTGCAATCTCTGGTGCGCTCCCGCCCGCGCGCTTCTTGGTGAACTTGGTTTCTGCGCCCCCCGCGCTCAGCGAGTTCCCCATCGCGGCCTCCTCTGTCGGCGAGTTCGCATCAGGGGCGGCGTTCGATGGAACGAACTACCTGGTGGGGTTCCAGCAGAGGGCAGTCGTTAATCAGCCATCCGTCAATGCGCAGCGTGTTTCTCCAACCGGCGCTCTCGTCGGCTCGTCCATAACGGTCCCGGGGCGGATCGGCGATGCTCCTTTCGTCGCGTTCGACGGCACCAACTTCCTGCTGGTGTGGTGGGACAACACCTTGCCCATTCCAAGAATCGCTGGCCAATTCGTGGATCCATCGGGCACCCCCGGGAGCGTGTTCGACATAGCCGCAGCCGATACCGACTACAACGAAGTCGAAGGCATCGCGTATGGCGGCGGCACGTACCTGATCTCGTACATTCGTGGGCACGCCGACCCGGCACTTGGCCCCCGTAGGATGTTTGGTCGACGGGTCTCGCCGTCAGGCGTCGTTGGGCCGGAAATCGCCATCAGCAGCGCTACGGCCTTCCACGGCTTCAACAACGTTGCATTTGACGGGGGGGGCAACTTCTTCGTCGCCTGGGCGGACAATTCCGTTCAGCCCGTCACGATGGGGCGCTTCGTCGGGACCGACGGAACGCTCGGCAGCGAGATCACCGTGAATACCAGTGCTAGGCTCAGAGACAATCCCGTGACCGTGGCGTTCAACGGCGCGAACTACTTCGTCCTGTGGCATGAGGAGAGCAGCCCGTCCGTATTCGATGTCATGGGTCAGGTCGTCTCGCCCGCCGGCGCACTCATCGGGTCCCCTGTAGATCTGACCACGAATTCCGGGAACCAGATCGCGGGGAGCGTCATCGGAGTCGGTAGCAACTTCATGGTCACCTACACGGATAGCTGGGGAACCCCACAAGCCGTGGCGCGCGCCAAGTTCTTCACGTCCACCGGCGCCGCCACGGGGAAGGAGACGGTGCTCGCCCAAGCAGGGGCCAACGGCAGAGACCCAATCGTGCTGGTGGGCGGGCTGCAGGGCGGGCAATTCTTCTTCGTGGTGGACCGGCTCGATCGGGGGACGTTCAATCCGGAGGACGTCTTCGGCGCCATCGCCGCGATCTCGCCCTAACTCGAGTGGCGCACAGTCCGTTGAGGATGCCTCCAGTCCTCGCTTGATTAGACTGAAAACGCCATGATCTCGATACCCCGCCGACGCACCGTCACCGTATTTCATCGGCGGCGTTCCGGGCGAAGCCCCGCACCCGGGATTCCCGGGCGCGGGGCCTTCAGTACTGTCTCAGGCGCCGGGGCCGGCGCTATTCCAGCTTGCCGCGCTTCGAGAGCGGCCGTCCGGGAACGCCGAGCGGCTGAGTGTTGACGGTTATCGAGCCAGCTGCGGCGCTACCCACCTGTCGCTGTCGCCTGCCAATATCCGTATCCGCGGCAAGCGCATTGGCGACCAGCTGGTCGTGGTTCTCTCCGGCCACGATAGCGACCCAGAGGTCCGCCTTCCTACCACGCGCGAGCGTGATCGGACCGATCGCGTGGATGTAGCGCAGGTCCGAGGGGCCGGCCGTCTCCTGACGGAGCCCGCCGCTCAGGGCTTGCACCTGCTCGGCTGTTGAGGGCGAGACCTGGCCCGGGAAGAAGAAGTTGCCCGAGATCGGCGCATCGCCCCGCAGCAGGGTGCCGATGTACGTACCCGCGTCGTCCGGATCGGAGCTCGTTTGGTACATCAGCTTGCCGTTCATCTCCGTGAATCCGACGTCGTCGCCCGCGTCGATGTCCACGTCCCAATCGGCCCAGAAACCGGCGTTGAAGGTCACGGCGGACGACCTCTGGTTCTGGATCGAGAACTGGAACAGCACGTAATCGTTCGGCGGCACGCCGTCGAACGACAGCTGTCGGATGCGCAGCCCGACGCCCTCGGGCGACGGCGCATCCGAGTACTGCCACAACACCCTCCGGCCTGCGGGCGTCTGATCGGTGAACCCGAGGGTCGCGTCAAGCCCGAAGTCGCGGCATGCGGCGCCGCACGCCATCTCCCCTTCCACTGTGGTCCCTGTTAGGACGCGGTCGGGAGCAATGCCGATGATGAGCCCGCCCAGGAATATGTGCGACACTTCCAGCGGCGCGTGCGCCGGCGACGTGCCTGCCGCGACCGGGAACTGCACGCCCCAGCCGCTGCCGTACTGATCGAACAGCTCGGACGACTGCCCGCCGATGTCGCCGGGGAGCGGGGTGACCACGAGGCGGGTGAGGGTGTGCGAGAACTGCACCGCCGGTGCCGTCACCATCGTGCAGTTGATCGCGCTCCCTACCGACGGGAAGAGGAAGCCCCCAGACGGCGGGCCCTCGATGAGTTTCACCCCGAGCGCGGCGCACCCTGTCCGGTAACGGACGTCATTCTGGAGGATAAAGGGCGAGCGGAAGAACTCGGTCCACGCCCCGTCGGGGCCGCTGCCGCCGAACGCGGCGCCGAATCCAGGCGCCGCATCGTACACAAAGGTTAGGCTGACGTCCGCGAGCGGGGCGCCGTCCAGCGTCGCCCTGCCGCCGAGCGCCGTGCCGTTATGAACGACGATGTCGTGCACCACGTCCCCGCCGTCCATCGTCACCGGCTCGACATCTCGCACGGGCAACGTGCCGATCGCCGGGTCAGATGGCAAGATCGCCCGGAGCAGGTAGCTCCCGGGCGCGAGGTTGTTAAACGTGAAAGTATTCCCCACCGAGCACCGGACCAGCTGGACCGGTGCGGCGAAATCACCCGCCGCGGGATCGATGGGACGCACCCGCAGGACCGAGCCAAAGGGGTCGGGGAGGGAATTGCAGATGCTGCTGGTGCCGTCAGGGCCGAGCACGGCGCCCGTTAGCAGCGGGTCGCCGCCGAGCGAGAACGACGGCGCGAGCGGCAGATTCCGGTCGTTGTTGGTACACGCCAGCGCGAACACGCCGAGCAACACCAGGCACGCCCGCGCGACGTCGCGAGCAATCATACGCTGCCTCCTTAGGTTTGAGGCGGCGCCCGCCCACACACGAGCTACAGCTGGATGGAGAGACCAGTCTTCACGAGGTCGGGAACTGCTGGGGCGCGCGCGCCGCACGTGCATACGCACTGAGGTGTAACGGGGCTGAACATGGAGACGGAAACGCCCTGCAGCAAGACTGAGGTAAGCCGCCAACCGGGCTTGGCCTTCGGCGCCATCGCCTCGATCAGGATGCCTCCAGTCCTCCGTTGATTAGATTGAAGGCGCCATGACCATTACCCCGCGCCGACGCACCGTCACCGCTTCCGTGGGCGGCGTTCCGGTGGGCTCCGCCCACCCGATCGTCGTCCAATCGATGACCAACACCGACACCGCGGACGTTGACGGCACGGTAGCCCAGGTCCGC
>QHUY01000074.1 GCA_003223415.1 Gemmatimonadota bacterium | reverse complement strand
CGGGCCGAGACCTACCACGACTTCAAGCGTTACGTGCAGGAGCTGCGGGCGCGCAAGCAGGCCGAGCGGGATGCCGAGAAGCGCCGGCGGGGCGAGCAGCCGGACACCGTGAAGGCGGTGCCGTAGCGAAGGGGGAGCGGAGTCGACTCCCCCCGTGGCGTTCACTCCCGCGTCGCTTACTGCTTGATCAGTTGCCCCCGGATCTC
>QHUY01000075.1 GCA_003223415.1 Gemmatimonadota bacterium | reverse complement strand
GTATGGGACCCCCTGTCGGAGAACGGCCCAGGTGGTGTCCACCAGAGCGGGCTCCAGCGACTGCACGTGCACGCAGAACACTTCGTTGCGGGAGAAAAACACCCTGATTGGGATGTCACCGTGGTTCACGACTGCGAACAGGAGAATCGGCTGGACGCCGCTCGGACCGCCGGTAGAGTCGTGCCAGGCAAACCGTGACGGCTCCACCGCCAGCGAGACCGTGGCGCGCTGGGTGACGCTGAGCTGCACGGTTCGGCGCACCATGGCCTGCGGATCGCGCTCCTTCAGGCGCGGCTCGACCAGGGCCGTGACTACGTGGCCGGTGGAGTCGCTTCGGAGGCGCACCGGCGCACTCATCTCGACGAAGCGGTCGCGGTAGTTGTCGATGTTGCGAACCTCGCCCTCGATCACCAGCCAATTGAGACGCGCCCCGCGCACGACGAGGGGCGCCGGCAAGGACAGCCCCCAACGGGAAGGGCCCGCCGGCGCGGCCTTCAGGATCCCCGTCACAGTGACCGTCGTGTCGGTCGCGACCTGCGCAGCGAGGCTGACTCTCCCGAGCACCGCCAGCAGCCACAGCGTCGCTCGCATCGTCAGCCTCCGATGAGCGGCTCCGGTCCGGCCCCATGCGCCGCTCGCGTCTCCGTTTTTATCAGCCGTTGCTGTTTCTCGCCCAGCTGCGTCGCCGCATCGTCGCGGTCGCGCGGATTCTTGTAGACCGCGGCGACCGCGCTCCCGGAGCCGCACAGCCGCACCCAGAGCGGACGCGTCCCGGCCAGCCGCTCGAACAGCGCTCGCAGCTCGGCGCGCTTGCCGAATACCGGGATCTCGAAATCGTTGCCACCCAGGCGACCGACGCTTCCCCAGCTCGCGAGCGCCACCGCGTCAAGCACGACAGGCCCGCGCGCCGGGGAGGGGGGCGCGGCGTGGAGCTCGTCCCACCACCGGTACGCGTCGGGCGTGGCGACGCCAGTGGACGGGAAGGCGACGAGGGCTGGGGCCGTCGGCAACGGCGCGAGCCGGAACAGCCGCTCTCCCCGGCCCCAGCCGAGCGCGGCCGCCGCGCCGCTCGTGAAAAACGGGACGTCGCTACCGAGCCGCGCGGCGAAATGCAGCAGCTCCTCCCGCGGGACAGCACCACCGGCGAGCGCGTTCACGGCGTGGAGAGCCGCGGCGGCGTCGCTCGAACCGCCCCCTAAGCCGGCCTGCACGGGGATGCGCTTGGTCAGCTCGATGGCGACCCCGAATTTGCGGCCCGTGGCCGCTAACACGGCCTGCGCGGCGCGCACGGCGAGGTTCTCTTCGGCGCGCCCCAAGTCGGGGCCGTTCACGGTGAGCGCGACGTCGCCGGGCGTCGCGGTGCGCCGCACCACCAGCTCGTCGGCGAGCTCGAGGAGCGCGAACGCCGTCTCCAGCTGGTGAAAGCCACTGCCGCCGTGCTCTCGCGCGAGGATGCGTAAGAATAGGTTGATCTTGGCGTGGGCGGCGACGCGAACGGCGTCGGTCACAACTCTGCACCTCCTGGAGCCACGGTGTCGGCGGCCGGCACCCGGCGGAGGTCGCGCAGATGCAGCCGGACTCGGGACAGCGAGGACAGGCCGAGCAGTGTGATCGGCAGGAACGTCGACAGGTGGTAGGCGACCGCGTACGCCAGGGCCAGGCTCGGACTGATGCCGTAGATCTGCAGGGTCAGCTGCGCCCCCTTCTCGAACACCCCGAAGAAGCCGGCCGACGCCGGCAGTGCCACCGCGAACCCCAGGATGCCCTGGAGCAGCAGGGATCCTTCCAGCGGCAGGTGCAACCCGAATGCCCGAAAGCATACGGCGAACGACGCGGCGTTGGTGAGCCACAGCACGAGCGACCAGAACAGCACCGCCGCGAAGCGCCCGGGCCGCTTCAGGACCTCGAGCCCGGCCACCAGCCCCTCCGCTATGCCGGCGAGGCGCTCCGCGAGCCGGGGCGGGAACACTGCGCGCACCGCTCGCTCGAACAGGGCGAGCCAGGGCGCCGGCCGGAGCACGACGGCGAAGGCGACGACGAACATCGCGCCGAACAGCACCGCGGTCCGTCCGGCGAGGCGCGACAGCGGCGCACCGAGGAGGGTCGTGTGCGCCGGGAACGACGGGGCGGCGATCGCCACCGCCATCAGCGCCAGCATCACCAGGGCGTCGAACACGCGCTCCACGCCGATCGACGCGAGCGCGGTCGTGAACCGCACCGGCAGCTGGCGGCTGGCGACGTAGGCGCGCGCGAACTCGCCGGCCCGGGCCGGGAGCAGGTTGTTGGCCATGAACCCGATCGCCACCGCGTGCCAGAGCGGGGGCCACGGGAACGGGGTCCCGCGGTCGTCGCTGTTCCGCAGCATCACTCGCCAGCGGATCGTGCGCAGCGGGAACGTCAGGGTCGCGAGCGCGACTGCCACGAACAGCAGGACCGGATCGACGGCGCTGAGGCCGGCGCGCACTTCGCTCCAGTGCGTCCCGCGCACGGCCCACGCCAGAAAGGCGCCTGTGACCGCCGGGGGGGGGGGGGGGGGGGGGGGGGGGGGGGGGGGGGGACTCGAGGGCGAGGGCAACGAGGTCGCAGACTTCTTCGACGAGCGCCCGCAGCTGCTCGCCGGTGGCGTGCTTGGCCTCCACACGCAGCTCCTGAGCGCGCTGCTGCGCCCGCACGCCGCTGTAAAGCAGGGTGCGGATGTCTACGACCGGCGGCCCGGCCGCCCCGGGCCCGAGCAGGGCCTCCGTCGATGCCGGGCCGACGCCGGCCGCGACCAGGCGGCGGTACGTCACCCACGAGCCGACAATGTCGGGGGTCTCGGGGGGTATGGCGTCGTCGCCCACCGGGAGGCGGGGAGCGGGACCCGTCGCGGCGGTCGGGGCAAGGGATTCGATCGGCACGACCGGCGCCGCCGGCGCGGCCCCGGAACGAGCGAGGCCCTGCACGGCGCGGGTGTGCTCGGCGAGCTGCGCGGCGAGCCCCTCCTCGTCCTCACTCGAGGAACGGGCGAGCAAGTCGCCGGCCTTCCGCAGCTCGGCCGCGAACGCGACGGCGTTCTGCACCGCCAGGCCCGCCGTCAACGCGTCGCGCGCGGCGCGCGCGAACTCCGCCACCCGGTCGGCGAGCGGCCCGCCGCCCGCGCTGGCGAGGGCGCGGAACGTCCCCGCGAGCGTGTGCGCGCGCAGCTCGCGCTGCGTCGCGCTGGGCGCCCGCTCCAGCGAATCGGCGGCCTGCCGCAGATGCTCGCCGTGGCTCACCAGCTCGAGCCGGCCCAGGGTCGCCGGGCGCGCGGGCGGCGTGCCGCGCCGCACGACGTGCGGGCCCGAATCCGCATAGTACAGGCTCGCGATCGGGACCACTTCCGGCGCGGCGTCCTCGAGCCGGACGAGACGGGCCGCGAAGGCCTGGAACTCGGGGGCCTCGGGGTCGGGACGGCCGCGCTCGGCGACCTGACGCGCCGCCTTGGCGATCGCGCCGGCGGCGGCCTGAAATAGCTCGCCCGTCTCACGTGGCGGCACGCCTGGCCGGCCGAACTCGCCGATGGTGCGCTCGATGCCCTCCAGCAGGTCGGGGAGCGGGGGCAGGTCGCTCAAGGCGGCGAGGCCACGCAGCGGCTGCAGCGCGCGCAGCACGTGCTGCAGCGGGTCATGCGCGAGCGGGTTGGTGCGCAGGGCCTGGGCCGCGCGGTCAAGCGCGCTGGCGATGGCCGCGCCCTCGCGTGCCACGAACGCACGGGCGCCCGCGTCGAGCCCCAGCACTTCCGCGGCGCGGATCTGCGCGGAGGGCCGCCCGCCCAGTTGCTCGAGCTGGCTGCCCAGAGCTTCGGCCTTGGCGGTGTCCGCCTCGGTCCAACTGGTCGCGCGGCGCACGAAAATCTTGAGGTCGTCCACGGCCCGGATGGCGATCTGCCGGGTGGCGGCGTCCCACGGCCTGCGGGCCTCGCGCACGGCCCGCGCGAGCGCCTCGAGCCCGGACGCCGCACGCGCGATCGCCTGATGGCTCGCCATCAGCGCGCTGCCGCGCAGCGCCCGGGCCAGCCGCACGAACTCGTCGGGGGCGGGGGCGGTCCCTTCCGGCGCTTGGAGCTGGGCGTCGAGGCGCTCCAGGTACTCGCCCGCCTCCAGGACGAAGAAATCCGACATGCCGAGGGGGGCGCCCGGATTCGGGGTGGTCATGGGACTCTAAGTTAAGCCGTCAGCGGTCAGCCGTCAGCTATCAGGGGTTTCGCTGACGGCTGATGGCCGATGGCTGATGGCTTCATCTACGAGCTTCCGCATCCGCCGCACCGCCTCCTCCATCCCGACGAACACCGCGCTGCTCACGATGCTGTGTCCGATGTTGAGCTCCTCGATCTCGGGGATGGCGGCGACGGGCTGGACGTTCCGGTAGGTGAGGCCGTGGCCGGCGTGGACGGCGAGGCCCGCGGCGCGGGCATGGGCGGCGGCGCGGCGCAGCGCGCTGAGGGCGCGGTCGCTCTTGCTCCACGTGCGGGCGTACCGCCCGGTGTGCAGCTCGACGGCCGGCACGCCGAGCGCGTGCGCCCGGTCGATCGTGACGCGGTCGGGGTCGATGAACAGGCTGACCCGGATATCGGCGTCCTGCAGGCGGCGAATCGCATCGCGGACGCTGGCGTCGCCGGACCGCAGCGCGAGGCCGCCCTCGGTGGTGATCTCCTGGCGCCGCTCCGGGACGAGCGTCGCCTGGAAGGGCTTCACGCGGCACGCAATGCGAACGATCTCGCGATGAGCGCCGAGCTCGAGGTTGAGGACGGTGGTGACGGTGCGGGCGAGCGCGCGGACGTCCGCGTCCTGGATGTGGCGGCGGTCCTCGCGCAGATGGACGGTGATGCCGTCGGCGCCGCCGCGCTCGGCGGCCTCTCCGGCGCGGGCCGGGTCGGGCTCGTCGGTGCGGCGCGCCTGCCGCAAGGTTGCCACATGATCAATGTTGACGTAGAGGCGCATGGCGTCTTACCTTGGCTCTCCTAATGCGACGACACGCGGTGCTGGCGACGGTATTGGCCCTTGGCTGCGGCGGAGGGCGCGCGTCGCAGACGCCGGTCCCGCAAACGCTGAGCCAGGCCCTCGACCAGTTCCTCGGCGCGGTGAAGGCGAACGACCTCAACCGCATGAGCCAGCTGTGGGGCACCGACCGCGGGCCGGCCGCCGACTGGATGCAGCCCGGCGACCTGAGGAAGAAGCTCACGGTGATCCAGATTTATCTGAACCACACGGGCTACCGCGTCGTCGAGGGGCCGATCGCGGCCCCGGCGAATCCCAACGTGCGCACGTTCCGCGTCGAGCTGCAGCACCGGGACTGCAACCACGTGCAGCCGATCGACCTGATGCGGACCCGGAGCGGCGGCTGGCTCGTCTTCGACGTGCACCTCGAGGCCTCGAGCAATCCGGCCGGCCCCTGCCAGCCGAGCGGAAACCGCCCGTAGGCGTCCGGCGTTTCTTAGTCGGTCAGCTCCAGTAGGATCCCGGCCGTCGAGTGCGGGTGCACGAACGCGATGCGCCGGCCGCCGGCCCCCGTTCGGGCCGCGTCGTCGACCAGCCGGTAGCCCGCCGCCCGGCAGCGGGCGAGGGCGGCGTCGAGGTCCGAGACACGGTAGCAAATGTGGTGGATTCCAGGGCCCCGCTGGGCCAGGAACTTGGCCACCGGGCTGTCGGGGCCGCGCGGCTCCAGCAGCTCCACGTCGACCTCGCCGAAGTGCAGGCTGACGATCGTAGCGCCGTCGGCGGTCTCGGGGGCGTCCGGGAGGGGGGCCAGACCCAGCACGTCGCGGTAGAAGGGCAAGGCGTCGGCGATGCTCCGTACGGCGATGCCGACATGGGCGACGCGGGGGGCGGGAGCGGGACCGCGAGGGTCGGCCGTCATGAATGTCAACTTAACGATTGTCTGATCAGGAGTGGTAGGTCATGGATACAATACATCTCACGGAGCTCACCGACGCCACGTTCGGGTCGGAAGTGGAGCAGCACAAAGGCCTGGTGCTGGTGGATTTCTGGGCCACCTGGTGCGGGCCCTGTCGCGCGGTGGCCCCCATCATGGAGCAGATCGCCGGGGAGTACGACGGCAAGGTGAAGGTGACCAAGATGGACGTGGACGCCAATCAGCGGACGCCGATGCGCTTCAATGTCCGTTCGATTCCGAGTATTCTATTCTTCAAGGACGGGCGCCACGTCGACACCCTGGTCGGTGCCTATCCCAAGCCGGCGTTCCTGGAGAAGATTCAGCAGCATCTCACGTAGGGCCCTCGGCGGAGGACCATGCGCGCGAGCACCGCTCGCCTGATGAACTCGCCGGTGCGTCTGGCGGACCTGGTGTTTCCGCAGACGCACCGGCTGATTCATCGTACCCGACTCGCGTTCATCCACTTCGACAACCTCCTCTCGTTCGCCAAGCGTGATCGGGACGGGCGGGTGGACGGCTACATCAGCGCCTACCTCCCCGACGAGTGCCTGCTGCTGTTCTTCCGCAAGGGCGAGGCCGTGAACGCGGCGTCGTTGCACACGGCCGGCCGCCAGGTGATCACGATCGGCGAGGGGCTGCGGCGCATGCGGACGGAAATGGAGCGCGGCGAGCTGGCGTACTGCCAGGCCCCGATGGAGCAGCTGGCGTGGATGTACCAGTGCTGTGCCGCCCCGGCGCAGCCGCACTTCGTGGACCCGCACCAGCCGGCCGCGCTGTTCCCGGCGCTGCAGGCCGAGCACGTGACCGGTGTGCTGGAGCTGATCTCCACCGGCCGTGTCTCCTACCTGCACGTGGAAGACGGGCATTACGCGGGCGGCTACTTCTGCGACAAGCCGGAGGCGATGTCGGTCCCCAAGTACGTCGAATCCCTGTTCCAGCCCGGGCCCGACGGCGCGGCGCCGCTGCTGGCCGCCGCGGTCGCGCCGGCCGTCAGCGACCTGCCCGCGCAGGCGCCCGCCGCGCTCGTCAACACCTACCGCGAGCTCTACTGGCGCATCGTGGACGCCGTGGAACTGGAGTTCCCCGGCGAGGCGAAGAAGCGCGCGCAGAAGGTGTGCGGCGCCATGGCGGGCACCCACAAGGCGCTGGCGTTGCTGTCCGTGCCGCGCGGCGGCGAGACGCCCGACTCGGTGGTGCAGCCCGAAGAGCTGCCGGTGGCGCTGGGCGGGTGGGCGCTGCAGCTGCTGGAAGGGCTGGAAGTGATGATGCCCGGCACCGCGTCGAAGGTGCTCAAGGACGCGACGAAGGAGCACCGCTACGTCCTGCAGGCGGCCGGCTTCTACGGGCGCATGCCGTGGCCGGTGCCGTGGTGACGTGGCCGGCACCCTGTACGTCGTCGCTACGCCGCTCGGGAACCTGGGCGACCTCTCGCCGCGGGCGGCCGAGACGCTGACGCGCGCGGCCGTCGTCGCCGCCGAAGACACGCGCCGCAGCAAGACGCTCCTGCAGCACGTGGGCTCGCGCGCCGAGCTGATCAGCTTCCACGCCCACTCCGCCGCGAGCGCCCAGCGCCACCTGTTCGACCTGCTGATGGGCGGTCGGGACGTCGCGCTCGTCACCGACGCGGGCACGCCGGCGGTGAGCGATCCCGGGGCGGAGCTGGTGGCGGGCGCGCGGGCGCGCGGCATCCCCGTGGTCACCATTCCGGGGCCGACGGCAGTGGGCGCGGCGCTCGCCGTCTCGGGCCTCCCCGCGGACCGCTACCTGTTCGTGGGGTTCCTGCCGCGCAAAGGCCGCGACCGCACGCGGCTGCTCGAGACGGTGGCCCGATCGGAGTGGACGGTGGTGCTGTTCGAGGCGCCCAACCGTGTGACGGAGCTGCTGGCCGACCTGACGGCCGCCTGCGGGCCGGCGCGTCGCGCCGCCGTGGCGCGCGAGCTGACGAAAGTGTTCGAGGAGACGCGCGACGGGACCCTGGCGGAGCTGGCGGGTTATTACGCGGAAGCGCCGGCGCGCGGCGAGGTGACCGTCGTCGTCGCGGGGACGGGCAAAGCGCCGCGAGAGCCGCCGCGAGCCGACCCGGAAGGGCGCGCCCGAGCGCTCCTGGCCGAGGGCATGACGCGCAAGGACGTCGCCGAGCGGCTCGCCGAGGAAACCGGGATCTCCCGCAACAGCGCGTATCGCCTCGTGAACGAGCTATGAGCATCGTCGGATGGTCGGATGGTCGGATAGTCGGACTGGTACTATTCGGCCTGGCGGTCTTTCCATCCGACAATCCGACGATCCGACAATCCGACGCCTTGCTGACAATCGGCCGCCTGCACTACGACGGCGGCGGCGATTGGTATGCCAACCCCTCCAGCCTGCCGAATCTCCTCGCCGCGCTGCACGAGCGCACGGCGCTGCCGGTCGCCGAGCGCGAGCGGGTGGTGACGCTGACCGGCGCCGAGCTGTGGGACGTCCCTTTCATCTATATGACGGGGCACGGCAACGTCCGGTTCTCCGATCCGGAGCTCCGGGTGCTGCGGCGCTACCTGGAGCAAGGCGGCTTCCTGCACGCCGACGACTGCTACGGGATGGACAAGTCGTTTCGCCGCGAGATCGCGCGCGTGTTTCCGGACCACCCCCTGGTTGAAGTCCCGTTGACGCACCCCATCTACCACATCGTCTACGACTTCCCGAAGGGGATCCCCAAGATCCACGAGCACGACGGCCTGCCGGCGCAGGGCTTCGGCATCTTTTTGGGGGACCGCCTGGTGGTGTACTATTCCTATCAATCGGACCTGGGGGACGGCTGGGAGGACTCGACGGTCCACCACGATCCTCCCGAACTGCACGAGGCGGCGCTGCGAATGGGCGTGAATCTCTTCACCTACGCGGTGAGCTCGGCGCAATGACCGAAACAGCGCGCCGGCTGGGGCGGCTGGGGCGGCCCCACACCCGCGCCCGCACGCTGGCAGTGGCGCTGGCTGGCGCAGGCCTCGCCCTCGCGGCCGCGGCGGGCGGCCTGCGCCTGGCGCCGCATCTCGCCGGCGTGCTGGGCGCCTGGGCGGCGATCTTCGCCGTGGTGGGGCTGGCCGTCTGGGTGGTGCGGCGGGCTCGCCGCGCCGCGGCGCCCAGGGTGCTCGGCGCGCTGGTCGAACGCGCCGCCGGGAGCCGCGCGGGGAGCGTCGTTACGCTGCTCGCGCCGGCGGCCGGTGGAGAGCGGGCGAGCGCGGCGCTGCTCGCCGCCGCCGACGCCCGGGCGGTCGACGCCGTCGCTCGGGCGGCCGGGGACGTGCATCGCCGGCTGTCGCGGGTGACGCGGCGCCGCCTGGCGGCCGGGGCGGTGGTCGCGGCGGCGGGCGCAGCCCTCTTCCTCGCGGCCGCGCCGGCGTCGGGTCGCGCGGCCGCGTTTTGGCATCCGCTGCGCGCGCTGGCCGACGCGCGTGCGCCCGTGCGGCTCGCGGTGGACCGCGGCACGGTGCGCCGCGGCGACCGCGTCACCGTGACGCTCGAAGTGCCGGGCGGCACGCGCGCCACGCTGTGGACGCGCGGGCCGGGCGAGACATGGCGCCCTGCCGCCGTGCCGCTCGATACCGCGGGCCGCGCGATCCGACGGCTCGGCCCCCTCCAGAACGACCTCTACCTCCGCGCGACGAGCGGCGGCCGGCGGAGCGCCGAGCTGCGCGTCTCCGTGGCCCTCCCGGCCTTCCTCGCCGAGCTCGCCGTTACCGCCCGCTACCCCGCATACCTCGATCGGCCCGACGAGCCCGTGCTCCTGGGGACCGACACGGTGGCGCTGCCGGAGGGCACGGTGCTGCAGACGACGGGCCTCGCGAGCGTGCCGCTGGCGGCAGCGGTGTGGACGCGCGACAGGGGAGGGCGAGGGAGAGAGGAGACGCTGCCGCTGCGGGTGAACGGCGCGCGGTTCACGGGGAGCCTCGCACCGCGCGCGAGCGGCGGCTGGCGACTCACGCTCACGGGGGAGGGGACGACGCCGTTCGAGGGCGAGCCGCCGCAGCTCGTCGTGCGGATCGTTCCCGATTCCGCGCCCGTCGTGACCGTGCCGGTGCCGGGCGGCGACACGACCCTGCCGCTGTCGCTGCGCCAGCCCCTCGTGATCGACGTGCGCGACGACCACGGGCTCTCGCGCCTGAGCGTGGTGAGTTGGCGCATGAGCCAGACGGGCAAGGTGGGCGCCCCGGTGCGCGACTTGCTGGACGTGAGCGGCCTGGGCGATCGGGCGATCGTGCAGGGCGAGCTGAACGCCGTGCAGCGCGGCCTGCTCCCGGGCGACACGCTGCGATTCCGCGTCGAAGCGTGGGACGATGCGCCCGTGCCGCACGAGGGCGTGAGCAGGGAGTACGCGCTGCGGCTGCCGAGTCGCGAGGAGCTGCGGGCCGCGGCCCGCGAGGCGGCCCGCGATGTGGCCACGGCGGTGGAGTCCCTGAGCGCGACGCAACGGGCGCTGAGCGAGCGCACGACCGATCTCGCGCAGGAACGCGCCCGGGATGCGACGAGCGTCCCGGCCAACGGCCGCACCCCTCCCCCCCTCCCCCCCCCGGCCGCCTCCCAGGCGGGGACGCTGCCGTTCCAGGCATCGCAGCGCGCGGGCGAGGTGGCCCGGCAGCAGGAGGCGGTGGCGCAGCGGGTCCGCGAGCTGGCGCGTGCGGTGGACGAGATCGCGCGGGCGGCGCACGCGGCCGGCGTGGACGACACCGCGTTCCAGACGCGGCTGCGTGAGGTGCAGGAGATGTTGCAGCGGGCGATCACCCCCGAGTTGGAGCAGCGGCTGCGGGACCTGCAGGACGCGTTGGCGCGGCTCGACCCCGAGGCCATGCGGCAGGCGCTGCAACGGCTGGCGGAGGCGCAACAGGACCTGCGGCAGGAGCTGGAGCGCAGCCGGGAGCTGTTCCGGCGCGCTGCCGTAGAGGGGCAGCTCGCCTCGCTCGCTGCCGACGCCGAGGAGCTGCGGGGTCGCCAGCAGGAGTGGAACCGGGAATCCGCGCCGCGCGCCGATTCGGTGGCCGCGGCGGCGGAGCGCGCGCTCGCGGAGCGCGCCGACACGCTCTCGCGCGGCATCGCCGAGGCGGCGCGGGACTTGGCGCAGGAGACGCGACGCGAGGCCGCCGCAGCTCCTCTCCCCCTCGCCGCGGCGCGCGCCGCAGCGGGGCGCGCCCGGCACGCGATGGGGCGGGCGGCACAGAGCGCGGCGCAAGCGGACCGGGCCGGCGCCGGCGACGCGGGGCGTGAGGCCGCGGCCGCGCTCGATTCGCTCCCGGAACAACTGCGGGGCCAGCGGGACTCGCTCGCGGCCCAGTGGCGCCAGGAAGCGCTCGCGGCACTGGACCGCGCGATGAGCGAGACGGCCGACCTGGCGCAACGCCAGGAGCGAGTGGCGGCGGAGCTGCAACGTGCCCAGGGCGGCGCCGCGACCCGGGCGCAGCAGGCATCAATAGAGGAAGGGGCGGAGGCCGTGGCGCAGCAGATCCGGGCGGCGTCGGGACGGCACGCGCTCGTCTCCCCCGGGTTGGAGAGCGCCATCGGCTTCGCGCAACGGCAGATGGGGGCGGCCCGCGAGCAGCTCGAGCAGGCCCAGCCCAACACCGCGGCCGCGCAAGCGCTCGCCGGGGAGGCGCTCGACGCGTTGAATGCGACGGCGTACGCGCTGGCGCGCAGTCGCCAGGCGGTCGCCGACGCGAAGTCGGGGACCGGCTTCCAGGAAGCGATGGAGCAGCTTTTGCGCATGGCGGGGCAACAGCAGGGACTGAACGGCGACGCCCAGAGCCTGCTGCCGATGATCGGGCCGGGCGGCCAGGCGGTGCTGCAGCAGCTGCGCGCGCTCGCGGCCCGACAGCGCGCGCTGGCGCAGCAGCTCGAGCGGCTGCAAGCCGAGGGCGCCAGCTCGGCGGCAGGCCCGCTGGCTCAGGAGGCCCGCGATCTCGCGCGCCAGCTCGACGCGGGCCGGCTCGACCGCCCCACGATCGAGCGGCAGCAGCAGTTGTACCGCCGCCTGCTCGACGCGGGCAGGACACTCACCGGGCCCGAGCCCGACGATCAGCAGGAGCGCACCAGCCGCCCGGCGATCGGCGACAGCGTCCACCTCCCCGGCGTTTTGACGCCGGGGGCGACGGGCGCGGGCCCGCGGCTGCGCTACCCGACCTGGGAAGACCTGCGCGGTCTCACGCCCGAGCAGCGCAGGCTGGTGCTCGAGTACTTCCGCCGCCTCAATGCGCCTGCCGCCCTGCCAGCCACCCCACCGCGCTAGCCTCGCGCTCGTTCTGGGCGCGGCGCTCGCCTTCGCCCCGCTTGGGGGGGGTGGCACGGCGCGAGCGCAGGCCATCGGGCAGGGGTTCGAGCTGGAGCGCCAGGGGAAGCTCGACCAGGCCGCGGCGGTCTACCTCGCCACACTGCGCGGCGACACGGCGAACCTCGCGGCGCTGCTTGGGCTCGAGCGCGTCCTGCCGCCGCTCGGCCGGCTGCGCGAGTTGCTGCCGCTGGTGCATCGTGCGCTCGCCCGGGATTCGCTCAGCTCGCCGCTGCGCGGCGTCGAGCCTCGACAGCGTGGAGGTCGTGGCGCGGCGGTGGGCGGCGCAGGGACGGGGGGGGGGCGGCGATGAGGCGCCGTGGCGCGAATGGGCGGTGGCGCTCGAAGACCAGCGGCTGTTCGACCAGGCCCGCAGCGTGCTGCTCGAGGGGCGGCGTACGCTTCGCCGGCCGACGGCGCTGGCGTCCGAGCTGTCCGATCTCGCACAGCGCGCCGGCGAGTGGGGAGCGGCCGCGGCTGAATGGGGCCGCGTGGTGACGGAGTCGCCGGCCCAGCTCCTGAACGCGGCCACTCAGCTCGACGACGCACCGGCCGCCGGAGATGACCGGGACAAGGTCATCCGGGCCCTGACCCTCCCCGACGCCACCGGGCGGGCGCGCCGGCTCGCCGCGCTCCTGCTGCTCGGTTGGGGGGAGCCGGCCCGGGCATGGACCGTGCTCGAGGGCACGCTCGACCCACCCAGCCCGGAAACGGCGGCGGCGCTGCGTCAGTTCGCCGAGCACGCGTCAACCGCGCCGGCCGGAGGGGGGGGGGCGGGAGGGGGAGTAAGCTCCGAGGCCAAGCGGGTGCGCGGACTGGCGCTCGCACGCTACGCCGACCTGGTACCGCCGCAACTCGCGGGGAGGGCGCGCGCCGACGCGGCGCGGGCATTCCTCGACGCCGGCGACCGGGTGGACGCGCGGGCGGTGCTGGAGCGCATCGCCGTGGATCCGGGGGCCCCGGCCGACGCGCAGGCGCTGGCGCAGGCGGTGCTGCTCGAGGTGCTGATCGATGACGGGCAACTCGACGCCGCCACCGCACGGCTCGCCGCGCTGCACGACCGCATCGGGGGAGAGGCGCAGGAAACGCTGAGGCTGAGATTGGCGCGAGCGCGGATCGCGCGAGGCGAGCTCGACCAAGCCGACGCCGTGCTCGCCGGAGACTCGAGCGTGGACGCGCTGGCGGTGCGGGGGTGGGCCGCCCTGTACCGCGGCGACCTGAAGGGCGCCCGCCAGCACTTTCGGGAAGCCGGCCCCTATGCGGGCGACCGCGCACAAGCGACCGAGCGCACGACGATGCTGGCGTTGCTGCAGCAGGTGGACGCCGACCGCAGCCCCGAGTTGGGGAGCGCGCTGCAGCAGCTCGCCCGCGGCGACTCGGCCCGCGCCCTGGTGACGCTGCGACGAGCGGCCGAGCTGCTGCCGGTCCGCGGCGGCGGTGCCGACGTTCTGGTGCTGGCAGGCCGGGTCGCCGCGGCGCTCGGGGGGCCGGATGCAACAGTCGCCGCGCAGCTATTCGAGACGGTGGTGCGGGACGGCGGCGAGGGCGCCGCCGCTCCGGCGGCCGAGCTGGCGTGGGCGCAGCTGCTGCTGCTGCAGGGGCGGGCGCAAGAGGCGATCGGGCACTTCGAGCATCTCATCCTCACCTATCCGACGAGCGCCGTAGTGCCCGAGGCACGGCGAGAGCTGGAGCGGGCGAAGGGAGCGATTCCGCGGTCATGAAGCGGCGGGACTTCGTCGAGTCGGTTAGTCGGATAGTCGGATTGTCTGTTAGTGCCAACCTGGTCGGTTTCCATTCGACTATCCGACTATCCGAAAATCCGTCGCTGCTGATTCCGATGGACGACGTCCAAGGCGACCATCTCAAAGCGTACGGCGTCGCCTACCGCGTCGTGCAGGCGGGCATCAAGGCCGAGTGGCTGCTGAACTACCGGGGCGGGTCGTTCCTGGTGCCCGACGGCGCCGCGATCCGCCGCGACGCGGCGCTGAACGGGGTGGGGTTCGAGGCGGTAGACGGGGCGCAGGTCACCGCCATTCGCGGCGAGATCGAGGGCGCCAACGCCGACGCGGTGCCGCTCGAGAAAGCGCCCAAGGTGGCGGTGTACGTGCCGCCCAACGCGCCGCCCTGGGACGATGCGGTCACGATGGCGCTGCAGTACGCCGGCATCCCCTTCGACAAAGTGTGGGACTTCGAGGTGATCGCCGGCCGGCTGAAGCAGTACGACTGGCTGCACCTGCACCACGAGGACTTCACCGGCCAATATTCGAAATTCTACCTGATCTACACCGGCCAGCTCTGGCTCGCCGAGATGGTGCATTACAACGGCGACGCGGCGCGGCAGCTCGGCTTCCCGAGCGTGCCCGAGCTGAAGAAAGCCGTGGCCCGCGCGATCCGCGATTACGTCGCGAACGGCGGGTTTTTGTTCGCGATGTGCACCGCCACCGAGACGATCGACCTCGCCCTCGCGGCCGAGCACGTGGACATCGCCGCCACCTTCGCCGACGGCACCCCGATCGACCCGCAGGCGGACGCGAACCTCGACTGGAGCAAGGCGTTCGCGTTCAGCGGCGGGCACATCGAGCCGAACCCGCTGATCGCGAGCTTCTCGGACATCGACGGCCACCAGGTGAACGCGGGCCCGCGCCGCCAGCCGCTCGGCGCGTTCAAGCTGTTCAACTTCAGTGCCAAGATCGACCCGGTCCCGACGATGCTGGTGCAGGATCACCGCCAGGTGATCCCCGACTTCTACGGGCTCACCACCTCGTTCATGCGCCAGCGCCTGAAGCCCGGCGTCACCGTACTGGCCGACGAGGAAGGGGCGCCATGGGTGAAGTACATCCACAACGATTTCGGCAAGGGGACCTGGACTTTCTTCGGGGGCCACGACCCCGAGGACCCGCAGCACCAGATCGGTGACCCGCCGACCGATCTCTCGCTGCACGCGCACTCGCCGGGCTACCGGCTGATCCTCAACAACGTGCTGTTCCCGGCGGCCAAGAAGCGCGAGCTGAAGACGTGAGTGTCGAGCGACTGGCGCCGGCCGTGGGCGCGCTGCTGCGCGCGGAGATCGCGGCCGCGCACGGGCGCGAGGTCTCGTTCGTCGCCCGGCTGGACGGCAACGGGCGGATCGTCGAAGCGCGCGTGGCCGCCCGGGGCACCGTGGATTCGGTGCTGGCGCTGCCGGGCATCGCCGCGCGCGGCGAGCTGCTGCTGCACAACCACCCGAGCGGCGTGCTGGAGCCCTCGGGCGCGGACCTCGCCGTGGCGGCCCGGCTCCACGACGGCGGCGTGGGGTTCGGGATCGTCGACAACGCCGTGACCGAGCTCTACGTGGTGGTCGAGGTGCCACACGCGCGCCGGGCCTCCCGGCTCGATGCCGTGGACGTCGCCGGCCTGCTCTCCGAGCGCGGCCCGGTGGCGCGCCTGCTCGGCGCTTTCGAGGACCGGCCCTGCCAGCGCGACATGGCGGCCTACATCGCCGATGTCTACAACGACGGCGGCATCGCGCTGCTCGAGGCCGGCACCGGGGTGGGGAAGTCGTTCGCCTACCTCGTCCCCGCCCTGGTGTGGGCGCGCGAGAACGGCGAGCGCACGGTCGTCTCCACCAACACGATCAACCTGCAGGAGCAGCTGGTTGGCAAGGACCTGCCGGTGCTGGCCCGCGCGCTCGCGACCGGGGAGCATACGCCGACCTTCGCGCTGCTCAAGGGCTGGCGGAACTACCTGTGCCTGGCACGGCTGGAGCAGGCGCGCGCCGGGCAGGACTCGCTATTCGAGGCCAACCGCGCGGCCGAGCTTGAGACGATCGCCGCCTGGGCCGGGCGCACCGCCGACGGCAGTCTCGCCGATCTCGCCGACGAGCCCTCGCCCGACGTGTGGGACGCGGTCGCCGCCGAGTCGGACCTGTGCACGCGGCTCGCCTGCCCGCACTTTGAGCGCTGCTTCGTCTTCCAGGCGCGCCGCCGCGCCGCCGAGGCCGACGTCGTCGTGGTGAATCACCACCTGCTCGCCTCCGACCTCGCCGTGCGCCTCGCCTCCGACAACTGGCTCGAGGCGGCCGTGCTGCCGCCCTACCGCCGGCTGATCCTGGACGAAGCGCATCACCTCGAGGACGTCGCCGCGACGCACCTGGGCGCGCAGGTGAGCCAGGGCGGAGTGCAGCGGCTGCTGGGCCGGCTGGAGCGGAACGGTCGCGGGCTGCTGCCCACCCTCGCCGCCGAGCTGCGGTCGCGCGAGGACCTGCTCTCGGCCGCGAGCCGCGACCTCGTCACCCAGAGGCTGCGGGACGCGCTACGCACGGCGCGGCGCGCCGCGGACGAGCTGTTCGCGATCCTGGCCCGCCGGCTCGAGGAAGCGACGGCCAGCCAGTTGGGCGGTCCCGTGTTGCGGCTCACCGACGACTTCGCCGCGGACCCGGTGTGGGGGCAGGGACTCGCCGTGACGCTCGAGAACCTGCTCGACGCCTTCAGCGTTGGCGCTCGACGATCCGGCCGAGCGCAAGGCGCAGCTGATCGGCGAGCTACGCGGCGTGGTGCGCCGGCTCGAGGCCGCCGCCCAAGGGCTCACGGCGGCGCTCCGGCCGCCGCCCGGGCCGGCAGCGGATGGAGGGGGGGATGCGGCGGTGCGTTGGATCGAGCGGCGCGGCCGGCGGCACGCCAATCTGTCGCTCGCGTCGGTACCGCTCGACCTCGCCCCGATCCTGAAGAGCGCACTGTTCGACCGCGTGGAGACCGTCGTGCTCACCAGCGCGACCCTCGCCGCCGGGCGCGAGTTCACCTTCCTCGAAGAGCGGCTCGGGCTCGACCTGGAGCCCTCGCGCGTCATGGTGCGGGAGATCCTCCCCTCGCCGTTCGACTTCGCCGCGCAGTGCCTGTTCGGGATTCCGACCGATCTGCCCGAGCCGCGGGACGACGAGCCGGGCCACGACGCGGCGGTGGCGCGCGTGCTGCTCGAGCTGGGCCACGCCGCCGCCGGCGGGGTCTTCTGCCTGTTCACGAGCCACGGCGCGCTGCGGCGCGCGGCGGACGCGGTGCGGGGGCGGATCGGCGGGCGGTGTCCGCTGCTGGCTCAAGGGGAGGGACAGCGCGACCAGCTGCTGCGCAGCTTCCGCGAGGCGGGCTCGGCCATCCTGCTCGGCACCGACTCGTTCTGGGAGGGCGTGGACGTCCCGGGGCGGGCGCTGCGAGTGCTGATCCTGGCCAAGCTTCCGTTCAAGGTGCCGACGGAGCCGCTCACGGCGGCGCGGCTCGAGCGCCTCGCGGCGCGCGGGCTCGACGGGTTCACGCACTATCTGGTCCCGCTCGCGGCGCTCAAGTTGAAACAGGGATTCGGGCGGTTGATCCGCAGCAAGACGGACGTGGGCGCCGTAGTTCTTCTAGATAGGCGTGTGGTCACCAAGCGGTACGGCGCCATGATTCTGGAAGGACTGCCCCGGGCCGAGACGGCGATCGGCCAGTGGGCGGACGTGCGGGACGCCTGCGAGGAGTTCTTCGCGCGGCATGGGATCGGCGCGCCGGCCTGACCCGGCGACGGTGCGACCGCCGGGCGCATCTGTGCAGTATCCTCTTTTCCGGAGTAACGACGAATGCGGTGTAGCCTGCAGGGACCGTGTGCGGCGCTCCTCTCCGCGCTGACGCTGGCGTGCATGGCCGGAGCCGCGGGGCAGCGGGGGGCCGGGGGGATGGGCCCGGGCGGGTTCGGGCCGGAGGGGACCCGCTACATCAACCCCGGCACCCTGGCCGCTCTCGACGGCTTCACGCACGCGGTCAAGATCGGCCTCACCATCTACGTCTCCGGCGAGGTCCCGCTCGACAGCACGGGGCACCTGGTCGGGCCGGGCGACCTGCGGGCGCAGGCGCGGCAGGCGTTCGCCAACCTCGCGTTCGTGCTACAGATCGCCGGCGCCGCCCCGGCCGACGTTTCGAAGCTGGACATCTACGTCGTGAATCTCCACCCCGGCGACTTCGCCGTAATCAAGGAGGCCGGGGCGGACTTCTTCCCGCAACGCAATCCGCCCGCTGGTATCGTCCTCGGGGTGCAATCGCTGCCGCGTGAGGGTATGCTGATCGCCATCGACGCGATCGCGAACCCCCGCGGTCTGATCCCCCCGCGCGTGCGGGATGAGCGCCGGTGAGCGGACCCGACGGCAGCGGGGTAGATTGCATGACGGACCCCCCGGTGCAAACGCCCACGCAGGAGACGCGGTGACGAAGCTCGCCAAGCGGGTGGCGACCCTGCACACCTACCCGATGGCGGAGTTGCCCGCCATCAAGCGACGCCTGATCCAGCAGGGCGTGGACGTGATCGACGTGGGAGCCGGGGACGCGGACCTCCCGCCGCCGCCCGTGGCGGTGGAGGCGATCGCCAAGGCCTTACGAGATCCCGCGATGAGCCGCTACGCCTTTCAGCTCGGCCTGCCGGCGTTCCGCGAGGCGGCGGCGGCGTACCTGCAACGGCGCTTCGGGTTCACCGTCGATCCCTTCAAGGAGCTTCATCCGCTGCTCGGCTCGAAGGAGGGGATCGCCCACCTGGCCGCCGCCGTGCTCGACCCGGGCGACGTGGCGATCGTGCCCGAGCCGGGCTACGCGGTCTACCACGGCGGCACCGTACTGGCCGATGCCGAGCCGTACGGCGTGCCGCTCACGCCGCGGACCGGCTTCCTGCTCGAGCTGGAGGAGCAGCCGCAGGAGGTGCTGGGTCGCGCGAAGCTGGTCTACCTCAACTACCCGAACAACCCGACCGCCGCCGTGGCGCCGCGCGATTACCTCGAGCGCACCGTGGCGCTCTGCCGCCGGCACGACATCTTGATCGCGTACGACAACCCGTACTGCGAGATCACCTTCGATGGCTACGTGGCGCCCAGCATCTTCGAGATCCCGGGCGCGTGGGACGTCGCGGTGGAGTTCCACTCGCTTTCGAAGAGCTTCTGCATGACCGGCTGGCGGCTCGGCTGGGTGGTGGGGCGCCCAGAGCTGATCGCCGCGCTGGCGAAGGTGAAGAACTACATCGATACCGGCGCTTTCTTAGCGGTGCAGGCGGCCGGTGCCGCCGTGCTCGCCGACGCCGAAACGATCGCCCGCGGGTACGTGGCGCAGTTCCGCGCCCGGCGCGACGCGATCCTGCCGGCGCTCGCGTCGAGCGGGTTTGAGGTCGAGTCGCCGCGCGCCACGATGTACGTGTGGGTGCCGCTCCCCGAGGGGATCGCCTCCGCGGCGTTCCAGCAGCGGGCGATCGAAGACGTGGGCGTGGTGGTCCTGCCGGGGAGCGCGTTCGGCGCGGGAGCCGAGGGATTCTTCCGCATCGCGCTCACGACCGCGACGCCGCGCCTGGTCGAGGCGGCCGAGCGGCTCGGAAAGGTGCTCGCCGCTGTTTAACCTGCGCCGCGTTCCCGGCCTCCGGCCGAAGACGAGCTGGATCGTCGCGGCGGTGCTGCATGCCGTCGCGGTGGTGGCGCTGTTCGTGCTGCCGCTCGCCGCGCCGTGGGGCAAGGACCGCGTGACCTACGTGACGCTCGCTCCCGAGACGCCGCCCTACATCGGGACCGACCGGCCCCACAGCCGGCGACCCAGCGGGTTCGCGAAGTCCAAGCAGCCGACGGATACCGCCATCCCGCAGGCTCCGCTTCCCGTCCCGCCGCCACCTCCGGTCGCTCGCGATTCCGGTCCGCCGGCGCGACGCGACGTCGAGCTGTCGCTGTTCGAGTCGTTGCAGCCGCGGATGGGGGACGGCCTGGCCTGGGTGCCGCCGCGCCCCGCGCTCCCCGCCGAGGTGGCCGACGCGTTGTACGGCGCGCACGACCGCCAGGACTCGGTCGCGGTGGAGCGGCTACGGGCGATGGTGGACTCGCTGAACCAGATCCTCACCGAGGAGCAGCGTGAGCGCCGCAAGCCGGTATGGACGACGACCGTGGCGGGCACGGCGTTCGGGATCGACTCGCAGTACATCCACGTC
>QHUY01000229.1 GCA_003223415.1 Gemmatimonadota bacterium | reverse complement strand
GGCACAGGTTATGGGTGGTTGGTCTCGACGATCGCCCAAAGGCCGCCGAGACCGCACCGACCATCGAGGCGCCGAGGCGGCTAGCGCGAGCGTAGCAATCGGCCTTTCCGTTTGAGCGCCCGCCGCGAGAGCCCCTCCAAGCGGCGCAGCAGGGTCCGCAGGCGCCGCCACTGCGCGGCGGCCTCCCGATAGGCGGCCGCCTCCTCGGCGGCGAGCCGGACGTTGACGGTTTTCCCCGCCACCTTGTACGTCCATTCGAAGTACGGTCCGTGGCGCCGGGCCGGCGTCGCGGCGCACGCACACGCGGGCTTCCCACACGTCAGGCGGCGTTGAAGGATCGTGCCCTTGCAGAAGAACCAGAGCTCCGCGAGTTGGGCACGGAGGGCCCGAAACTGAGTCTCGTACCGCTGCAGGACGGGATCGGCTGACGGCTGAGGCAAATTTGTTTGGCGGCGCATGGCTCTTGCGGTATGTATACCGTCAGACCACGCGCTGTCAACTTCCTTCGGCGGAGGACGCGCGGATGAGAGAGCCCGGCGGCTTCACGCTCGTCTCGCACACCCTCGGCGGCCTGCCCCTCGTGAACCACGTCCTGCGGCGCCTGCGATTCGAGGAGTTCCTGGCGCGCCACCTGCCGCCGCCCGACGCCCGCGCGGAGCTGCCGCCGAGTGCCGCTCTCGGTGTCCTCACGCGCAATCTCGTGCTGGCCCGCGTGCCGCTCTACGGGCTGGGGGAATGGGCGCGGGGGTGGGTCCCCGCCCTCCTGGGACTGCGCGCGGAGCAGGTCGCTCTCCTCAACGACGATCGCGTGGGCCGAGCCTTGGATCGACTGTTCGATGCCGACCCGCACGCGTTGCTGACCACCCTCGTGGTGCACATGGTCAAGGAGTTCGCGGTCTCGCTGGAGCAGTTGCACAACGACTCCACGAGCCTGACGCTCCACGGCGAGTACGCCGAGGCCACCGGCCGCCTGGTCCGGGGCCGGCCCACGCTGGTCGTGACGTTCGGCCACAATAAGGACCATCGGCCCGATCTCAAACAGCTCCTCTGGATCCTCACGGTGAGCGCCGACGGCGCCGTCCCCGTCCACGTCAAGGTGGCCGACGGCGACACGGAAGACAGCACCACCCACCGCGAGACATGGGAGGTGCTTCGCGCCTTGGTGGGCTCGGCGAACTTCCTCTATGTCGCGGACAGCAAGCTCTGCACGCGCGAGACGCTCAAGCACATCCACGAGCATGGGGGCCGCTTCATCACGGTGCTGCCGCGCACCCGCAAGGAGGATGCGCTCTTCAAGGCCTGGCTCCAGACGCACACGGCGGCGTGGGAGGAGGTGGCCCGGAAGCCCCACCCGCGGTGGAAGGACGGCCCGCCGGACGTCTTCCGGGCGATCCCGTCGCCGATCCCCGACGCCGACGGGTTCCACCTGTTCTGGTACGAAAGCTCCCACAAGCAGGAGCGCGACGCCCAGGCCCGCCGCGATGCGCTCCAGAAGGCCTGGAAGCAGCTGGAGGAATTAGCCGCCCGGCTCCAGGGGCCGCGCCCGCGCTTCGGCACCCAGGCCAAAGTCGCCGGGGCCGTCGACGAGCTCCTCGCGACGACCGGCGCCGCGCGATGGGTGGCGTACCAGGTGGAAACCGTCGAGGAAGCCGTGTTCCGCCAGGAAACGCGCGGCCGGCCGGGCAAGAACACGCGCTGGCGGCGGCGCCTCAAACGGCGCTTCCGCCTCACCTGGGAGCGCCGGGAAGCCGAGATCGATTATGACGCCCGCACCGATGGACTCTTCCCGCTCCTCACCAACGATCCTGACCTCACCGCCCCCGCGATTCTCGACGCTTACAAGACCAAGCAGCCTCTGGTGGAGAAGCGTCACGACCTGCTCAAGAACGTCGAAGCGGCCACGCCCATGTACCTCAAGAGCATCAGCCGAATTGAGGCCGTCCTGGCCCTGCATTTCGTCGCGCTCCTCGTGCATGCGCTCCTCGAGCGCGAGGTGCGGCGCGCGATGGCGCGGCGCGGGATCACGGAGTTACCGCTCTATCCCGAGGATCGCGACTGCAAGGCCCCCTCGACGGACCGGATCCTCGAGACGTTCGCGCCCCTCCAACGCCACCTGCTGTACAAGGCCGGTCGTGTGGTCCAACGATTTGATCCCGAGTTGACCGACCTCCAGCGTAAGCTCGTCGGCCTCCTCGGCATCTCCCCGAAAGCGTTTATGAACGTCTGACGCCAGGCGGCAGGTGGGGGCAGAAATCTCGGCCGCGACGTGCGGAAAGTGGGCTACACGCCCCTCGATGCGGCGGATTACCTCCCCTACCTGGCCTTGATCAAGCAGGACGCCGACGTGGTGATGGGCT
>QHUY01000073.1 GCA_003223415.1 Gemmatimonadota bacterium | reverse complement strand
CTCGTCATCCTCGAGCTTCCCGAAAACCGGCAGGTTCCGGGAGTGACGCGCCTCCACGTGATGAACCGCACGGGGCGGTGCCGGGAGGCGATGGCCTCGCTGCGCCTGACGCGCGCGTGCCCGGCCTACGCCTGGATCACCCGGCACGCCCGGGTGTCGCCGCTCGTGATCCTCTCTCAGCACGTCCTGAAGCGGGTCGAGGACGGCCGCTGGCTGCCGAATCCCTACGCCGGGCTGGTGCTGCGGGAGCGGCTGCGCGATGGATCGGAGATGCTGTTCCTCGCGGATGAGCGGGCGGAGTACCACGCGCGCCGCTCGGAGCGCGAGGCGGTAGGGTATTACCGGTGGCTCGCCTCGAGGCTCCGGCTTGAGGGGTACGCACTGCTCGTGGTGCTGGTGCCGGTGAAGTACACGGTCTACGCTCCGCTGCTCGAGCGCGGAGACGCGGGACCCGACGAATCGGCGGCGTATTTGGACCGCCTGCGGCGGGGCCTCTCCGCGGTGGGGGTGCCGGCGGTGGACCTGACCGCGCCGCTGCGCGCGGCCGCGGCGGCGGCCCTCGAGCGCGGCGACTACGTCTTCTACCCCGACGATACCCACTGGAATGCGGCCGGCGTCGTCGTCGCCGCCACGGCTGTGCACGGCTTCGCGATCGACCGATGACGGCCGTTTGACGTCCCCTGCGCTAGCGGTAGACTCCCTGCCGACGCCCACCACCTCCAGGAGCGGCGCATGGCCGCCAAACGAGCTCAAAGGCCGAAGCGGAAGAGACCGGATCCCCACCGGCCGCTCCGGGACCACGTCGTCGACCTGCTGCGCACCGGGCACGCTCACATCGGCTTCACCGACGCCGTGGCCGACTGGCCGCCGACGCTGCGAGGCGCGAAGCCGTCGGGTCAGCCATTCACCCCCTGGCGCCTCCTCGAGCACATCCGGATTTCGCAGTGGGACATCGTCGAGTTCACGAAGAGCGCAAAGCATGTATCCCCGGAATGGCCGGCGGGCTACTGGCCGTCCGGAGACGCTCCACCTGATGCCGCAGCCTGGGACACGAGCGTCGCCCAGGTGGAGCGCGACCTTCGGGTGATGGTGCGGCTCGTGGCCGACTCCAAGACCGATCTCTTCGCGCGCATTCCGCACGGCACCGGGCAGACCGTGCTGCGCGAGGCGCTGGTCCTCGCCGACCACAACTCCTATCACGTGGGACAGCTGCTGGTGCTGAAACGGCTGCTCGGCCTGTATCAGGAAGGCAGTAGGTGAGGCGATTGCGGCATCGGCGGGCCCGACGTGGTCGCTACCGCTCTGCTCCTCGACGGTGTGGCGCCCCCCTTAGTGACGGGCGTCACCACCGTTCCGGTTAGGTATCGCGCAGGGGCGCAAGCCTTGCCACACCTAGGCCCGGCTTCGTATCCTGAAGGAGCCTGTCTGCAGTACTCGGGCGCCCGGATACGGAGGATCGTGAGAAGGCATCCCCGGCTGGCACCCGCGCCCGTGCCCCCGCCGATCCACATTCTTCTTGCTGACGACCACTGGGTGGTCCGCGCCGGCCTGCGCGCGGTGCTCGATGGCCAAGCCAACGTGCGTGTGGTGGGCGAGGCGGCGACGGGGGAAGAGGCGGTCGAGAAGGCCCGGGCCCTGAAGCCGGACGTGGTGCTCATGGACCTCGTCATGCCCGGCATCGGGGGGCTCGAGGCGGTGCGCCGCATCGCGGCCCTCCATGGCGGCACGAAGATCCTCGTGCTCAGCGCCCACCTCCAAGAGGACATGCTGCTGGAAGTGCTCGAGGCAGGCGGCAGCGGCTTCGTGACGAAGGAGAGCGCGGCCGAGAATCTCGCGCGGGCGATCCGCACCGTCGCGCAGAACGAGGTCTTCCTCGACCCCAGCGCCGCCAGGCTGCTGGTCCAGCACTACAAGGAACCCCACTCGAAGGAGACGAAAGGCGCCCTGGCCCGGCTCAGCGTGCGAGAGCGCGAAGTGTTGGCGCTCGCCGCCGAGGGACATACCTCGACCGAGATCGGCAAGCTGCTGCGCCTCAGCCCGAAGACCGTGGATACTTACCGCGCCCGCATCATGGACAAGCTGGGACTGAAGCACCGCTCCGAGCTCGTCCGCTTCGCGCTCCGCGCCGGCCTGCTCAAGATCGAGTAGCCGGCGCGTGGGAGTTCTTCCCACAGCCGCCCGCCGGAGTCTCCCCACACTCTCCGACGCATTTTCCCGACAGACAATCGCCCCGCTTCTCGCTACGGTGGCGGTACCGAGGCTTGTCTCGGTACATCACGAAGGAGGGCACCATGAAGCGCACGGTATTTCTGGCGCTCGCAACGGCCCTGCTGGCGGGCTGCGAGAAGCCCACCGCGCCGGCGAGTCGGGAGCGGCCCGACGCCTTGCTCACCGCGCCTGCCACGACCACGACCTTCAGCGGCCGCGCGACGGTTCTGCAGGCGACGGTACCGGGCGTCGTGTCGATCGACCTGGGAGACACGGGCCCGCTCCCCGAGGGAGGAGGCGCGCTCGACGGGTCGCTGGTCACGCTCGCCGTCTCGAAGGACCAGACTATGGGAATCCTCGAGGCTTCGGCCGTGGTCGTACACTCCGCCACGATCGGCCAGGGCAACAGCAGCAGCGCGGAAGCGTCCGTTGCGAGCGTGAGCCTCACCGTGGCGGGCACTCCCATCCAGGCCGACCTGCTGCGATCCCAGGCGCAGGCCACCTGCGACGGCACCGGATCCGCGAGCGCCAGCGGCAGCTCGGAGCTCGTGGGGCTGGTCGTCGACGGCCAGGCCATCGACGCCAGCGGCCAGCCGAACCAGGAAGTGGATCTGCCGGGCCTCAGGGTCGTGATCAACGAGCAGACCGGCGCAGCGAGGGGTAACCAGGCCGACATCACCGTCAACGCGCTGCACGTGACGGCCTTCAACCCAACGAGCGGTGCGACGCTCGCCGATGTCGTGATCTCCTCGGCGCATGCGGACATCACGTGCGGCGCCTGCACGCCGCCCGTCGGAGATTTCGTGACCGGCGGTGGCTGGATCACCGGCACCCCGTCGGGCGCCCGGGCCAACTTCGGCGTCGCCGGCGGGATTAAGAACGACGGGCTGTGGGGCCACTTGACCTACATCGACCACGGCAGCGGGATGAAGGTGAAGGGCACCGCGGTGACGGGCTACAAGGTCACGGGGCCGACCTCGCGTGAAATCACGGGAACGGCCGAGGTGAACGGTGTGGACGGCGTCGGCTACACCGTGGACGTGACCGACAACGGCGAACCCGGTCGCGAGGACACGTTCTCGATCAGTCTGTCGAACGGGTACGGCGCGTCGGGCAAGCTCGCCGGCGGCAACATCAAGCTGCACGCGAAGCCGGGCCCATGCCCGTGAGGTGTTGAGGGCGGGGAGCCATCGCGCTCCCCGCTCCACCCGGCACCTATTGCTTCACCCACGTCGAGCGCACGTCGTACGTCACGGCGTAGACCAGACGGTTGACGAGGTGCCCGTACGCGTCGTTGGGATCACGCGCCGCAAACTCGGGCTGGCCGCCGACGATCGCCAGCTGGCCCACTTTCTCCGTGGCCGCCGCGCTGGATCGCCACAGGACGCCGCCGGTCTTCGTGGAGCGCAGCTCCACCGATAGGTCCGCGGAGACCGTCGCTTCCACGTGCGGCAACGACAGCCCGATCAGGCCGCCGCTCGGCTTCACGTTGGACACCTTGAGGTGCCCGAAAAAGACCACCGGGACGCCTCGGTCGCCCCCCGCCAACGCTTGCGCCGAGTCGGCCCGCGGGAACTCCCGCACCTCGATGCCGGTCTGCGCGGCCAGCACGTACTCCTCGAAGCGCCGCGTGGCGAACTCGTGCAACGAGCCTTTGGCATTCTCCATCGTGAACGTGACCAGGCCGACGCTCCCATACGGGACCAGATTGAGTCGCGGCGGGACTAGAATCCTGTGCGACGCGCAGGCGAACCCCGATAGCGTCACCAGGAGCACCGCGGTCGCGGGACGCAGCGGCATACGGGGCATGCCGTTCGGTTCCCTCATGTTCGTGACCTCTCGGAAGCGGTGGTTGTGGGACCACCCAACATAACGCATGACTCCCTTGGCGAGGCTGAGAGCCGTGGCTCGGCACTGCCGCTGCAGAACCTCGGGAGGCCCTGCAGCGGACAGCCCAGGGCAGACGAGGCTCCCGAACCGGCGTGTCCACCCGTCCACCCTCCCTCATGCACAGCTGTGTCCCCGCGAACACGTTCGGCTCACGCCGCGGCCCATTCCCGCCGCGGGGGCCGACGGCATCGCGCCTGCCTTACTCCGGCCGACCGCCACCGCCACACCACCCCCGGAGGAGTGTATGCGCACCCTGCCCGCCGTCCTGGTTGCCGCCCATGTCGTGCTGATCGGCTACGCGTACGATCAGCTCGCCCGGACGCGGTCTGTTCCCCCTGCGCCCCCAGCGCCTGCTATGCCCTTTGTGCCGTCTGTGCTCACCAAGTCGCTCGACTCGCTCTCGCTCGCCGAGCTCGAAGCGCTCGCGCGCGTCGAGGACTCGCTGATGCTCGCGGTCCAGGAAGACTCGGCCAACGTGGACGCGATGACCGAGCTTGCGCACCTGTACATGCTGCACGGATCGTTCGATCATGCCGTCGGGCCGCTCGCCCGCGCCCTCGAGCTCCAGCCGGGCCGGGACGACCTGTGGTACGAGCTGCTGCTCGCGTTGAAGCTGAGCAAGCTCGACGAGCAGCACGTGGACCTCGCACAACTGGCGCGGGAGTTCGCGGAGATGGCTGCCATGGTGGGACACGGGTGCTGAGCGGGGCGAGCCCTGCTTGCCGGCGCGATTCCTCGACGCGACCTTCTCCCGGTCTTCCTCGCGGAGGAATCGCATGCGTTGCGCCGTCCCGCTCGCCGCCCTCGTCTTCGCGGCTACCAGCCTCGCGGCCCAGTCCACAGACACCGAGCGGGAGGCCGCGGCGGATATCGTGCGGCAGATCGACTCCCTCGAAGCGCGGCTGCAGCCCGCGCGGACGGCCGAGCGTCTGGCCGCCCGCGCTGATGCCGGGCGCGATCGCCTGTTGGCGCGGGTGGAGGCGATCTGGAACGGGGAGATGCAGGGGCTGAGCGATTGGATCGGGCAGCACCCCGAGGTAGGCTGGCACGAGTTCTTGGCGGTGGACACCCTCACGGCCGTGCTGCGGCGCTACGGCTTCCAGGTGGCGCTTGGCGTGGGTGGCCTCCAGACGGCATTCACCGCCACGTGGACCTCGCCCGCCGGCGCGGCGGGTCCCACGCTCGGCCTGATCGCCGAGTACGACGCCCTGCGGGGCACGCAGGGGGACTTCCACGGCGATCAGCACAACGCGCAGAGCCCGGTGGCCTTCGCGGCCGCCGCAGCGCTCACAGAGTACATGGCCGGCGCCAAGGTCCTGGGTCGCGTCGTCGTGTACGGCACGCCGGCCGAGGAGGTCGATCCCCCCGCCAAGTTCATCCTCTGGAAGGCGGGCGTTTTTCGGGGGGCGGACATCCTGGTGCGCAGCCACTCCACGGTGGAAACGCGGCGCGATCGTCCGGGTTTCGGGGTGTGCTGCCTCAACATCAACGCGGTGAAATACACGTTCTCCGGCCGTCCCGCGCACCAGCTCTCCTCCTGGAACGGCCGCAACGCGCTGGAAGCCGCGGTGCAGTTCTATTCGGCGGTGGATCACCTGCGCTCCACCTGGCGGCCCGAGCACCGTGTCCAGGGCGTGATACCGGAGGGCGGTGTGGCGCCGAACGTGGTTCCGGACCACGCCGTGGTGGATTACTTCATCCGCTACCCGGACGAGGTGTACCTCGAGCACATCGACCGCATGATGCGGGATGCCGCGCAGGGTGCGGCCGAGATGACGGGCACCGACGTCGCGATCACCCGCTACGGCGAGGACCGGGACGGCATCACCGTCTCCTCGCTGGAAGAGCTGTTCTGGGCGTATGCCAAGAAGCTGGGCGCGCCGGGGCTGAAGGAAGAGCTGGGACGGCCCGCCGGCTACGAGGAGACCGGCTTCGTCAGCCGGGAGATCCCCGGCGTCGGCATCACCGTGCGGAGCTCGTCATTCCCCAACCATACTTACGGGATGCGCGACGATGCTTTCACCGAGATCGGGCACCGCGGCTTCCTGTTCGACGCCAAGATCGAAGCCGCCGTGCTGTATGACTTTCTCAGCCAATCCGCGTTCCGGAGCGCGGTGGCGGAGGAGCATCGCGTGCTGGCTGGCCTGCAGGACCGCTACCTGGCGCAGCTCCGCAGCGTGTACGCGCCCGAGATCGGGGCGGACAGGGCCCTCTCCAATCAGAGCCACATGGAGATCCGGGTTCCCAAAGTCGAGCGGCCGGAGCGGCAGCCGTAGGGGCTGCCCCCGCGCCCGCCCCCGCCTCGGCGACACCGAGACTGGGGGGGGGGGGGGCTGCCTAACGTGCGCTAGGTGGGATTGGGGTAGAAGCGAACCTGCAGGAGCCGCAACCCGTTGTTGTCGTACTGCCAGAAGAAGCCTTGCAGGCACGTGTCGAAGAGACTCACCGTCGTTTCGCCGCTGCAGGCGGTCACCGCCGCTGCATCGGCGACCGGATCGAGAGTGATCGTCGTGAGAGCGGTCGTCACGTTACGGAAGCTGCTCTTACCTGTCCCGCGGACAAAGACCTCGTGCTGCGTCGAGCAGACCACGGCCGCGTCGCTGAGCGAAATGTCGGTCGCGCACGTGGTGATCTTGGCCTTGCCACCCGGTGTGCCGAGCGCGCGCGCCCAGATGGTGTAGGTCCCGGGCGCCGGGAGCGAGAAAGACGCTTCTCCATCGGTCCCGTTCTTGTCGATAACCTCGAACACCCCGGATGCGGCACTCTGGCTGAGGAGAATCTTCGTGGTGACGCTGGCGTCCCTCGTCCCCAGGCCCACGAAGATGACGTTCCCGCTCCCCCAATTCGGGTTGGCGCTCTTGTCGTGCGATACACCGATGATGTTGAGATTGTAATGCGTGCCGCTCGGAGCGCCGTTCCCGGTCGTCGATTGCTGCGCGGCGGCCACGGTAGTGACAGCCTGCGTCGCGGCCGCCAGGACGGCCGCCAGGCAGAATGTGGTGCGCATGAAACCCCCTCGTGATGGTGATCGACCCGTTTTCATCCTGGGGCGCCGCAGCATCCTGAAACGCGTAAGCCCCGTCGGCTGGGTCGCGGGCGCAACGGGGCTTGCCTGAAAGAGTGCTGCCTATGGGTCGTGCTCCACTATGGTGCTACTTTAGTCTCCGCGGAGTGACCGTCGTCACGAGAGTCTGGGCCAAGGGGTTCCGGGGCGACACTTCTTCATCTCGCTCCCCGTAAGGACGTCGTCCCCCATGCTCGGAGCCCACCCCATGCTCAAGCCGGTCCTGCAACTGGCCGCCGTCGGCGTCCTCGGCGTCGCGCTCTGGAAAGTGCTTTCCGTCTTCATGCTCCCGCTCCTCGGAACCCTCCTTGGCGTCCTGTTGAAGGTGGCTCTCCTCGCGGGACTCGCTTTCCTTGTGGTGTGGTGGCTGCGCAAACCCAAGGACAGCGAACCCAAAGACGGCGAGGCGCCCGCGAGCTGATCCCGGTGATGGCGCGTCAGTCGGACACCCGCCGCCGATCCCAGGCGCTGGTCTGCCAGTTGTCCCGCCGCGGCGTGTCCAGGTGCCACGCCGGCAGCGGCTGCAGCAGATAGCGCGACAGCGCCTCCACGTAGGGCTCGTACATCTCCCGCAGCTTGACTAGTCCGGCGTCCACCGCCGCCCCTTCGGCGAGGTGGAAGCCGGCGGCGGCGAGCTCGGCCCGCAGCTGCGCGAGCATCGGCGCCGGCAGCCGGTCCGCCGCGGGCGCCCGCGGCGCGGTCCGGAACACCTGCGCCAGATCCACCACCGCGTGGCGCGCCATGGCGAACGTGAGCCGTGCCTGGCGGGCGCACTCTCCTCCCTCCTCCTCATCGACTCCGACCATCATGAGGGCGCTGGTATCGAGCACCGTCGTCAGGGCGGCCAGCCACGACTGATTGTTGTGCTGCGAGCGGAAGTAGGCGAGCAGCGGGTAGGAGAGGTGCGTCTCGAGCACCTCCGCCGACCAGCGCTCCCACTCGCCTAGCAGCCGCTCCAGGGCCGCCAGCCCGCCCGGCCCGCGGTGGCGGTGCAGCAGCTGGCCGGCGCTCGGCGGTGAGCCAGCCCGCCCGTCGAGCAGGGAGATGCTGACCTCGCGCCGGGAAAACGCCTGGTAGAGCACCGGGAAGTAGCCGATGACGATCGCCAGGAACCCGAATCCCAGCCCCGACTCGACGACGGTGAGCAGCCGCGCGAGCGCGCCGTGCGGCGCTACGTCGCCGAGGCCGAGCGTGAAGAAGGTGGTGCCGCTCATGTAGAGCTCGGTCGCGAGCTCTCCCGCGATGGCGTACTGCAGCAATCCGAACCCCGTCACCAAGCCTGCCGCCCACAGCGCCAGCAAGAACAGGAGGGAGAGTGGACCGTAGAAGCTGAGGTACGCCTCGCGGCGGTTGCCGCGGCGCACGAGCCGCGCGCTCGTGGCGAACGGGCGCCAGGTCGCGCGATAGAAGAGCCGGGTGAGCCTCACGCGGCGGTTCACGCGTCGCGGCAGCACGACCGTCTCGAACGCGTCCCACAGCACGACGAGCAGCAGCGCGATGCCCGCGACGACGGTGAGCCATTTCATGCCCTCAATGTAGGGCCGCCCGGTCTGGGACCGGGCGGACTGCACAACCCCACGGTTCGGGCCCGATGGGCCATCCTGAGCCAGGCCGCGTTCCAGTTGGGCGTCCGTTCCTCCCCGCCAACCACCTGTGGGCCATGACGTTACGCCGAAAGCTGGAGTGCTACGACGGCTGGCCCTAAATTTGCCCCCCCAGGCCCGTAATGACCGGTCGTTGGCAGGACTCCTGGACCTTCAGGATCGTGGATCAGGACTCGGGGGCGTCCGTCTCCGGGGTGCCCGTCGCTGTGCTGGACGAAGGCGGGCGCTCCGCGGGCGTGTGGGTGAGCGACGTGGATGGGACGGTCCGGATCCCCAAGCACGATCGCCCGCGGCTACGCCTGCGCGTGGGGTTGCATAACGACGAGGTCATTGAGCTCGACGCCCGCTCCCTCCCCGACGAGCCCGTACCGATCGTCGCCCCGCGAGGAGAAGAAGTGGCCCAGCCCCTTCCCTCACATCCGATCGCGGTGCCCGAGCATGGAGCCGGGCACCTCTTGCGGTTCGCCCGCATCGGCGTGCTGCGGCAAGATGCCGACGTCACCGAGACGGCGGCCGCGGATCGCGCCCGGTTCGTCGCGCCCGCGGACGACCCCGGCGTGATCCGCTACGGGGTGGTGTTCGAGATCGAGCAGGTCTGGCAGTCGCTCGGCTCGCGCGCCGGCGATCTCCTGTACAGCGTGTCGCTCGGCCCGGGCGAAGAAGTGAAAGTGGCCGTGCAGGACGGCCGCTGGCGCAAGAAGCCCGACGCGCGCGAGCGGCCGCTGCAGATCGTCGCCAAGATGGTTGCCGCCCGGTTGGTCGGGGACGGGCTCGACGTGACGCCGCTCGAGCCGTTCGTCGTGCCGGACCTCGCGGGCGCGGCGATGGACACGGTCCGCTTCCTCGACCACCGCACGGTGCGGGCGACCGAGGCGCTGCGGCACCGCCCGCTCGGCGTCACGCCACTCGAGTCGGAGAGACTGGGTGGCACCACGGTCCGCACCGTGCGCAACATGCGCCCCGACGGCGTGCTCACCTACCACTTCATCGAGCCCGTCGAGTCCTACCGGGTGGTGGTGCGCACGCCGCGCCCGCGGCCGGCGATCCTGGTGCCGTTCCGGCTGCCGAATATCGCGACCCGCGACGTGGTGCGCCGTTTCGGGCACGCGCTGCGGCGGGCGCTGCTCGACCGCGCCTTCCTGCCCGACATCGAGCAGGTGCTCGCGGCGGACGAGCCGCCGGCAGCTACCGAGCGGCGGCTGTACGCGCACATCATGGCGCATCTGCCCTACTACTCGGCCACGATCATCGCGGCGGGCGACCCCAGCGAGCGCTTCTTCGCGCTCGCCAAGCTGCGCGACGCCGAGGGCCGGGCGCTGAGCGACGTGATCGAGAACGTGGTGGTGGGCCGGGTGGGGAACTACGTCGCGTTCCCGTTGCGCGCGCTCGAGTTCACGACGCCCGAGTGGCGCGCCGCGCTCGCGGCGGACTCGGTGCAGCGCCTGCGCGCCTTCCAGGAGAGCGTAGTAACGCTGCCGGT
>QHUY01000072.1 GCA_003223415.1 Gemmatimonadota bacterium | reverse complement strand
GCATCCTCAAGGAAGCAACCCCACGCCGGAGGATGCCCAAACAGCCACTCTGGCCGCTTTTGTCAGGTACGAAGTGGTGGGGCTGGGTATCCTGTCTTATGCCAACCAGGATTTCGATGATTTTATCCTCGCGCTCATTCGCAGTCCCGCTTTTCCAGACAGGGTGAATGACATCGCCGTCGAATGCGGCAACTCGCTGTACCAGCCCGTTCTCGACCGGTATATCACGGGCGAGGACGTGCCGCTCTCCGAAACGCGGCGAGTTTGGCGCAATACGACTCAGCCGATGTGCGGTCTTTCCGGCTTCTACGAAGACCTTTTCCCCTTAGTACGCCGGATCAATCGGAGCCTTCCACCGGAAAAGAAACTGCGCGTGCTGGCGTGCGATTCTCCCGTTGATTGGAGCAAGGTGCAGCGTCGGGAGGACATGAGGCCATTCATGGATCGGGACGCGAGCATCGCCTCCGTGATGGAACGAGAAGTGCTCGCGAAGCATCGCAAGGCCTTGATGATCTTTGGAGTACTTCATCTCATGCATGGAGGCGGCAGCGCAGTTGGAAGGTACGAACGGAATGGCTACCCGAGCGTAACGTTTGTCATCATGGCTCATAATGGTTTTGGCAACCATACACCATTGACCAAGTACAACGATGCACTGGAAAGGCGAATCGCTTCTTGGCCGGTGCCGTCGCTTGTGCCGCTCAAGGGCACCTGGCTGGCCGATTTGGACTACGGTTACTTCTTTCCGGATGAACGGGGGAGGAACCGGATCTCAGCGAGGGTAGATGGCTATCTGTACCTTGGTCCTCGTGATCTGTTACTGAACGAGCCCATACCGGCCGGGATGGTCTTGGACAAGGACTACATCGCGGAACTTCGACGCAGAGCTGACAGGATCGGCGGCCCGATGCGCCCGGAAGCGATTTTGCAGGATGCGGCCGCACCAAACGCGTTTTTCTATGACCCTGCTGAAGTGATGAAGAGAGCGGAGAGAAGGGAAAGAATAACTCACCACCACTAGAAGCTTCCCTGAGCTAGGCGAGGATAGTCTCGAGCGACGCGCCGCGGCTCGCGGCGATGCGCTCGATGGTCTCGCCGATCTTGTTGTTCGGCGTCGAGGCGCCGGCCGTCACGCCGACCGTGACCGGGCTCGCAGGGAGCCAGCCCTCGCGCTGCTCCTCATGCTTCGCGCCCACCGGTCTGAACCGTATGCTCCCGGCCTCGGCGTCGATGCAGCTCGCGTCCTCGATGTGGTAGGTGGTGACCTTCTGCTGGCAGATCGCGGCCAGGTGGGTCGTGTTGCTCGAGTTGTAGCCGCCGATCACGATCATCAGGTCGAGCGGCTCGGCGATCAGCTTCAGCACCGCGTCCTGGCGGTCCTGCGTCGCCGAGCAGATCGTGTCGAAGGTACGGAAGTGCTCGCCGATCGCGGCGGCGCCGTAGCGCGCCTCCATGCTCTTGCGCAGCTCCGCCGCGATGGCGAGCGACTCACCCGACAGCATCGTCGTCTGATTCGCGACGCCGACCCGCACCAGGTCCCGGTCGGGATCGAATCCCGGTGACATGACGTGGCCGAAACGGGCCAGGAACTGCTCCCGGCTCGCCCCCCCCCCCGCCCCCCCCCCGGCTCCCTCGATGTATCGGCACACCACCCGGGCTTCGCCCATGTCCCGCACCACCAGGTAATGCCCGCCGGGGTACTTGGTGACCTGGCTCGAAGTGGCCTTGGTCTCCTCGTGGAAGTACTTGCCGTGGATCACGGCTGTGTAGCCGTCGCGCGCGTAGGAGTCCACCCGCTTCCACACATTCAGCACGGAGCCGCAGGTCGTATCCACCAGCACGCACCCCAGCGCCCGCAGCCGCTCGAAGTCCTGCACCGTCACCCCGAAGGCGGGCAGGATCACCACGTCCTCCGGCTTCCTCCCCCTCCGGCCGGTGCAGGAACTGCACCCCCATCGACTGGAGCTTGGCGTTGACGTGCGGGTTGTGGATGATCTCGCCGACAAGAAAGGTGCGTTTTGCCGGAAACTTGGTGCGGGTCTCGTAGGCGTACTCCACGGCGCGATCCACCCCGTAGCAGAACCCGAACTCCCGGGCCAAGCGGAAGGTCACGTCGCCGACGGTGAGGGCGAACCCGGCGTTACGGACCGCGTCCACGACGCGGCTGTGGTAGTCGGCGGCAAGGGCGCCCTCGATGGCGCCCTTGAGCCCGAAGCCCTTGCGGTAGTAGGTCTGCTCCACGCCCTCAATCTAACGGCGTCGCGCCGCCCGCGCGCACCGCGTCGAGCACGCGCTGAACTTGGACGCCGTCGCGGAACGTGGCCGGCGTGCCCTCCGCCGCCCCGCCCTCCAGCACCCGGACCAGCTCGCGCATCAGCCGAACGAACGAGCGGGCCCACATGTTGTTGACCGGGACCTGCCCGGAGAGGTCGTCCGTCACGGAGATATCCTCGAGCGGCGCGCCGGACCGGCCGACCTCGAGCTTTGTTTCGCCCCTGAGCACGAACGTCCCGTCGCTGCCGGTGATTTGCGCGTGGTGGCCCGTCCCATGAAACGCCACCGCGGTGAGCGTCACGGTCGCCACCGCACCGCTGCCCAGCCGCAGCACGAAGGTCGCGAAATCGTCGGCCGTCACGGGCCGGGCCGCGCCGCTCTCGTCGCGGCGTTGCGCCACGAACGTCGCGACCCCGCCGGCAACGTGGACGACCTCACTTGCCGTCCAATAGCGGCACAAGTCGATCAGGTGGGAGCCTACCGCGCCGAGGATGCCGCCGCCCTTCGCGGCGTCGGACCACCAGGTCCACGGCGCGTCGGCCGCCTGCGGGCGCCCGTCGCCGCGCAGGTAGGGTCGCAGCACCAGCTCGAGGTGACGGACCTCGCCGATCGCGCCCGCGCGGATCAGGTCGTGCACCTTGCGGCGGTTCGGCTCGTAGCGCAGCTCGTGGTCGATCCAGGCCAGCTGCCGGGGTCGCCGCTCAGCCGCTGCGAGCATCCGCTGCGCCTCGCCCGCGTTCAACGCCGTCGGCTTCTCGCACAGCACGTGCTTGCCGGCCTCCAGCGCGGCGAGCGCGTAGCGCGCGTGGCTATCAGGCGTCGAGGAAATCACGACGAGATCCACCTCGCCCGAGTGGGCCAGCTCGACCCCGTCGCTGAAGACGTGCGGAATCCCGAACTCGCGGGCCGCGGCCTCCGCGTTGGCCCGCCGCCCGCTCGCCACGGCCGTCACGCGTACGCCGGGCACGAGCCGCAGCCCGGGCAGCTGCACCCGCCGCGCGAAGCCCGTGCCGATGATCCCGATCCGAACGGTCATGGCCGCGCCTCGCACCGCGCGCTGTCCGCCGCCGGCGTTGTCTGGTCAAACTCCGCCTCGACCCGCACGCGCCGCCCGCCCGCGATCTCCAGACCCGCCCCCCCCACTTCGGCCGAGACCTGGAGCCGCTCCCCCTCTACCCCGGTCCCCCTGTTGGCCTTCACCGTGACCCACCCGCTGTCGAGCACGACGCCGTGCGCGATGTCTCGCGTCATGAACCGCGCGGCCACGACGGCGCCGCGTGGCGTGAGCGTGTCCCCCCGCGTGAGGACCGGGTAGCGCCCCGAAGGGAGGGAGTCGCCGGGCCGCAGCCACACCAGCACACCGTTGCCCCGAACCTCACCTTCCAGGACGAACCCGCGCGCGCCGCCGCAGCGCCGCAGCCACGCCGGCGTCTCGAAGCGCACGCTGTCGCGCGGCGAGTACCCCACCCGGGCGCTGAGGTGGCCGTCCGTGTCCCCGGTCGCTGCGCGGCACGCGACGACCACCAGCCCCAGCAGCACCGCGGACCGGCTCACGGGGCCTGCACGCCCAGCGCCGCGCGGGCGGCCTCGACGGTGAGCGTGTGCGGAGCGAGCGCCTCAATCAGGCCTGCCGGCAGCGGCTTGGGCCGGAGGTGGGTTCGGTCCACGCACACCAAAACCATCCACCCGGCGGCGCCTAGCCTGGCGGCGTCGTTCCGCAAGACGTCGAAGTTGAGGGTCATGGATTTGGTGCCGATCCGCCCGACATATGCGGCCACCCGCAACCGGTCGTCGAGCCGCGCGGGCCAGAAAAACTCGCTGTGCACCACCTTCCGCGGCAGGAAGATGTCGTAGCGGTCGAACACCCGGGCATAGGCGAGGCCGCACGCCCGGAACAGCTCCGTTTCGGCGATCTCGAAGAACCGCACGTAGGACCCGTAAAAAATGATGCCCGCGAAGTCCACATCGGACCAGCGGACATATTCCTCGACGAGGTATGGGGCGGGCATGCCCCGGGAAGCTAACGCCTAGCGGGTCTCCCGAAAGCGGTGGAGCCCATACGACTTGAGGCGGCGCCACAACGTAGTGCGGCTGATGCCGAGCCGCCGGGATGCCTCGGCCAGTCGGCCGCCGGTCGCCTCCAGCATCTCCATGATCGCCTTGCGCTCACGCTCCGCAAGGGTGCCCCCGGTGTCGTGCTCGGACACCGGGAGGAACACGGCATCGCCGAGCTGCGAGCCACCGACTTGCAGCCGCTTGGTCCGGCCCCCCAGCGCTGTAAGCCGCCGCCGCAGCACGTCAGGGCGCATCGCGGCGAGATCATCTATCCCCTCCACCAGCCGCCGGGCGTTTTGGTTGGCGTACACGAGGCGCTCGTAGGAATCGAACACCACAATCCCTTCGCCCATTGACTCCATGACGGCCTTGTCGAACGGCGCGAACGAGATGGGCGGTGGCAGCTGCGGCATCTTGCCCTGAACGGCGCTGATACGCGTCTGCATACGCCGTACTCCCGGAGCGGTTTGTTTCACTGCAGGACCATACGTGAGACCCCCGCTTCCGCGACGCGTCACGGCAGCAACGCAGCCGACGTCCCATCCCGCGACACGGTAGCAAGCCTCCTAATAACCCATTGCGCCCCAGCCTTGGCGGCCTTGCAAGAGGAGCCTGCGTGCCCCATTATTGAACGAACGATCAATATCATGCCTCGAGACTCCACCCCCGCTCGCTCCGCAATCCTCGCCGCGGCGCTCCACACGCTCCGCCGCGTCGGGCTCGACGGCTTCTCGATCGCAGCCGTCGCGCAGCGCGCCGCCGTGGCGAAGGGCCTCGTGCTCTACCATTTCGGGTCCCGCCGGCAGCTCCTGGCCCGTTGCGGCTCGGCGATCGCCGACGAGCGCGCGCGCCGACTCGCGGCCGCACAGGCGGTCGGCAGCGGCGCCGCGGCCGCCGACGCCTGCTGGGAAGAGCTCCTCAGCCAGGAGTCCGACGGCACGGCCCGGGCCTGGCTGGCCCTCTGCAGCGCCGACGTGATTGACCGATCGACTAGACACGCGGACTTCGAAGAGACCGCCCGCGCAATGCTCTTGGACGGCTGTGCGGTGGCCATCGCAACCGGCGCGCCGCTGCAAGAAGTGCGGGACGCCTTCGACACCGGGTGGCTCGCGCTGCTCGACCTGGCGACCCGCCCCTAACGGCGCCGCGGGCGGCGCCCGCCCCGCACCAGACGCACCCGCTCGACCCGCGGCAGTTCGGACAGCTGCCGCCGCAGCTCCTCTGGGCTCTCCCCCCGCACGGCCGGTCGCCTCCCGCGCACGACCGTGAACCGCACCGGACGATCGAAGGCGGGGAGGTCTCGCCACTGCAGGCGCCGCGCTTGCCCCTCTTTCAGCCGCAGCCGCACGAGGCCGACCCCCCCCTCAACGTCGTATTCGAGCGGCACGCGGTCCCCGTACAGGTGGACGGAAGCAGGGAGGGCGTCCAGCCGGGCGCGCTCGGCTTCCGGGATGAGCGCGTCCACATCGAGCCCCACTCGCGTCGCCAGGAAGTCCTCCCAGGAGCCCACCCCCTCGAGTTGCGCCGCGATTCGCTCGCCGATCCGTTCCGTCGCCGCGGCCGTCAGGCTGCCCCCCGAGCGCCGCCAAAACTCCCCCAGCCGCTCGCACGCGCGACGCAGCCGCCCCTGATCCGGATGGGCTGTCTCCCCTGCCAGCAGGGCGGCCACGAGGGCCTGCCGCGCCGCACCGGCGAGCTCCCGGGGAAATGGCGACACCAGGGGCTCCACGTCTCGCTCGAGCAGGAAGCCGAAGTAGTGCATCTCACGCACTGCCACCAGGCCCTCGCGGCGGCGCTGACGCTCGAACACGACCGTCGGCGGGCTGCGTCGCGCGTAACGGCGGATGGCGCGCTCGGGGATCTGGGTGCCCTCGATGCTGGCGCGAGGCACGCCGAACCGGTCGGCGAAATAGCGGAGGGATCCGGCAATCGCTCCCCAGCTCCCGCACACCGACCCGCGCGACACCCGCGCTTCCTGGCCGTCGGCCGTCTCCTCATCGATGACGAGATCGAAGGGCATGATTTTGGCCACTAGCTCGGCAAAGGCGTTGAGGGTCTGCTCCCGTGCGAACGGCAGCTTTTCGGGCAGCGGCACCTCCAGTTGGCGGTAGACCGACGCCGTTCCCAGGGCCACGTCCTCGATCGCCTTCACCAGGACCCCGCGCCCCTCGGCCCACCTGTCGATGGTGTCGTGAAACAGGTGGCGGGGCAGACCATAGACCTCGCCCAAGTAGCCGTGCTTGTTCACGGCATCCGTATAAACGTTGTAGGCGGTGAGATGGTCGCTGCCGGACACGATCAAGCCGCGCAGGTCCCGCTCTTCGCGCGTCATCCGGTGCAGCGACTCGATGTTGGCCGCCACCGCCACCATCGGCACCAGCTCCGCGTCGGCGTGCACCAGCAGCTCACCCCAGGGGCGCTCGACCGGCATCGCCTCCACCTCGCGCCCGTAGGACGTGAGCCGCCCGACCTCGATCAGGCCGCGGTCGGTGAGGAGCTGCACCGCAGCACGGTAGGCGCGCCGGTCGAGCGGCACGGGCAGCTCCAGATCTTGCGCGTCGACGCCCAGCGCCGCGCACGTGATGGCCACGCGCTCGGCATCGCCGGCCAGCTGGAACTCGGGGGGGGTGGGCACCAGCCGATCGAAGCTGAGATCCCGATCGCTCAGGATGTAAACCTCCCCTCCCTCCACCCGCCCGTGAACGCGGCCGGCCATCTGCAGGATCTCATTCGCGCCGAGGTACAGTCTGGTGAGCACGTTGCGGCCCCGTTCAACCACGTTGGCATACCGGGCGTCGTAGATCACCACCGTGTCCAGCCCGCGGATGTTGAGGGCGGACTGCCCCGCCGCTGTCATGGCCAGCAGGAACGGTCTTTTCACCTGTCCGTCGAGAAACGGCCGGATGACGCGAATCGGCTCCCCGCCGTGGTAAAACGCGGTCGCGAGTCGGGGCCAGCGGTCGCCGATATCCTGGGCGATCTCCTCGACTTCCGCCCGAGTGGGCACGAACACCGCCACCCCGCGGCGCTCGCGCACGAGGCGTTGAATGAAACGATCGTTCAGGAACTCCTGTGGACGCAGGGGCAGCACACGCACGTCGGCCGCCCGGGCCGGGTCGAACGCCCGCGTCTGGAGCACCTCGGCTGAGCTCAAGTAGCGGGCGTAGAAGCTCGGGTCCACCGTGGCCGATAGCCAGATGAACCGACAGCGCGCTCGCTTGCCCAGAGCCAGGCACAGCTCCATTTCCGCCGAAGTCTGGTGAATCTCGTCCACCACGAGCGAATCCCGCGTCGTGATCAGGCCGTCCTGAAACCAGCGCCGGGCGATCCCGGTGGTGACGATCACGACGTTCCAGGTGGGCGTGGCCGGCGTGGCTTCGCGCTCGCGGTTCACGACGCCGACCTTGAGGGGGCCCTGCAGAATGGTCTGGGCGATCGAGCGGATCGCGAGGGTCTTGCCGGTGCCCGTCCCGGCGACGATGCCGAAGCCACGGCCCGAGTCGGCGAGCCGGCGAATGTCGGCGCCGTGCTCGCGCTCGAGCAGCGTCTCGAGCTCGAGGCCGAGCGCGAGCTCGATCGTCTCGCATGCCGCCCGCGTCGGTGCGATCACGATCACCCGCCCGGTGTCGGGCTCGGCAGCGAGGAAGGCCTGAGGATCGGGGGGAAGAAAGTGATCGCGGCTGAGACGCACGGCCGCAATATAAGAAGGCGGGAGGCACGCGCGCGCGCCTCCCGCCTGCCCTCCGTACGCTGCGGCTCTGCCTAGGGCGTCAGTAGCCGCATCGGTGGTGTGTCCAGCACGCGCGCACCGGACGGTACGGACGGAAACGCCCGCGGAAGCGCTTCACGTACCCGCGCTCGAATACGTAGAGCCGCGGGTACACGAACAATGGCGCGGGTTCCACCACGACGAGCGCCGGCCGCCGATAGCGCGGCCGGTGCACGACGAGCGGCGCGGCACGCCTCACGAACACGAACCCCGACACATAAGGGCGTGGCGCGCCGAAGCCCACCGAGACACGCCAGCGCGCCTGGGCCGCAGCCGCAGCGGCGCCGACGGCCAGGAGCATCGCGAACAGCACGGCGATCTTTTTCATGGTGATTTTTACCTCCTGGAGCTGCTTCTTAGGAAGACCCGTGCCAGCAGGGGATCGTCACATAATCGGTTGCGCTATCGAGAGTTGCGGAGCGACCACCGAACCGATGCGCGGTGCCGACTGTCCTTGGGCAGAGACACTGTCCGACACTACCGACCGACCGACGGTCCGCCCTTAATCGCCCAGACTGATCCCCAGATCCCGCGCCGTGGTGATAGTGTCCGAATCGAGGGGCACGCGCTTGGGGGCGGCCAGCGCCTGCGCCAGCGGGACGGCGGCGATGATGGGCGGTTGCAGCGCCACCATGTCGCCGAAGCGTCCCTCGGCGATCAGGCGCACCGCGGCAGTACCAAACCGCAGGCCCAGCAGGCGGTCGAACGTCGTGGGGCTGCCGCCCCGCTGCAGGTGCCCCAGCACCAGGGACCGGGTCTCCTTGCCGGTCATCTGCTGAATCGAGTGGGCGACTTTGTCGGCGATGCCACCGAGCCGCTCATGCTCGGGGTCGATCAGCGACACCGCGCCGCCGCGTGGCCTGGCGCCCTCGGCCACCACGACGATGCTGAAGTGACGGCCCTCGGCCTCCCGGCGGCGGATCTTGTCGCAGACCGTCTGGATGTCGAACGGGATCTCAGGGATCAGGATCACGTCGGCCGACCCCGAGATCCCGGCATTGAGGGCGATGAAGCCGGCGTGGCGTCCCATGACCTCGACCACCATCACGCGCTCGTGGCTCTCGGCGGTCGAGTGGAGCTTGTCGATGGCGTCGGTCGCCGTGGCGACGGCGGTGTCGAACCCGAACGTCGCCACGGTGCCGCCGACATCGTTGTCGATCGTCTTCGGCACGCCGACTACCGGGATGCCCTTCTGCATCAGGCGCAGCGCGATCCCCAGGGAGCCGTCGCCGCCGATAGCGATCATGGCGTCGAGCCCGTGGGCGCGGAACGCGGCGACGGCCTCGTCGGAGCGGTCGCGCTCGATCCACCCGCCGCCGCCGCCGCCCGGCGCCGGCTCGCGGAACTTGAACGGATCCCCGCGGTTGGAGGTGCCCAGGATCGTGCCGCCCAGGTGGGTGATGCCGCGGACCTCTGCCGCGCCGAGCGGCACGATGCCGTCGTCGCCCAACAGGCCGCCGTAGCCCCGCCGGATCCCGACGCATTCCCAGCCACGGTGGATGGCCGACAGCACCGCGCCCCGGATGACGGCGTTGAGGCCCGGCGCGTCGCCACCCCCCGTCGAGATGGCGATCTTCATGTCAGCCCAGGGATTGCTTGATCAGCCGCACCACCTCGCCCGCCTCCGCGTGCCGTCCCAGCCCCTTCTTGGAGAACACCCGGCGCCCGTCCACTTCCACCTCGAATGCGCCACCCGAAGACTGGATGAGCTTCACGTCGGCGTGCGGGTATGACTTGCGAATCTCGGCCGCCAGACCGGTGGCCCGAGGCTCATAGTTTCAGACGACGCAATACTCGATGGTGACAAGCATGCCGTGAACGATAGTCGCGCTTGACACGCCGCGCCACACGGCCGAGTTTGCGCGGCATCCTCTACACTCCAGACGTTCCGGACCCCGTCGCATGAGCCCGCGCCTGCGGCAGCCCCGGTCTCCCGCACGAGCGGTGCAGGTGCCCATCACCCTCGGCGCCGCATTCGCCGTCGGCTGGTCGCTCTTCGCCTACGGATCCGGGCGAGTCCCGCTCGGCCCCGGCTTCGGGCTCGCGGCGCTCGCGCTCGTCGCCGTCGGGGCGCTCACCCGCCGCTACGGCGTCTCGCTGCCGGGGAACGGCTTCTCCTCCTACGTGCTCGGCACGATGGTCTTCGCGATCTTGGGCCGCGGGTGGACCTTCGCCGCCGTGGTCGCGCCCTGGGCGATGATCCTCGGAGACGTCTTCCTGCGGCGTCTGCCCCTGCGCGCCGCCCTTAGCAACGCGGCCCATCTCACCACCGGATCCGCCCTCGTGGGGCTCGGGTATGGCTGGGTGGGGGGCGCCACCGGCCGGGCCGCCCTGACTATCGCGAACCTGCTTCCCCTGGTCGCGCTCTTCGTCCTGCTCCCGCTCGTTGTGAACGGCACCTTCTACCTCGAGCTCGCCGTCGGACGCACGCTCGCGTGGGTGGACGCGCGGCTCACGGTCCGGTGGGAGGCGATCGTCTATTTGACGTCGGCGACGCTCGCGCTCGGGTGGCTCGCCCTGGCGCGCGGGGGGCTCCCCAGTAGCCCGCTGGCTGCACTCTCGGTCGCCCTGGCCGCCGCGACCGTGGGCACGGTCTACATCATCCGGATGGGCGTGCGGGCCGACGAACTCCAACTGATCCAGCGGCTCTCCCAGGCCATCGCGGCGGAGATCAACCTGGCCCGCAGCTTCCAGCACATTCAGGACCTCACCCGCCGCCTCGTCCCGTGGGAGCACATGGGGTTCGCGCGCTACGACGCCAAGCGTCGCGAGATGGAGCTGATCGCGGACACGGCCACGGAAGCAGGAGGTGCGAGGGGGGCAGGCGGCCACCAACCAGCGTTTCGGTTTGACGCCGACGCTGGCTTGACCGGCGAGGCGGTGCGAGCCCGGCGGCCGCTCGTGGCGCACGCGCTGCGTCGCGACCAGGTGGTGCTCCCCGAGGGCGAGACCCCCGGCTCGGAAGTCCTGGTGCCGCTGTACCACGGCGGTCAGCTCATGGGCTTGTGGAGTGTGCGGCACTCCGACCCGCAGATGTATCGCGAGTCCGACGGGGACATGTTGAACCTGCTGGCGCCGCAGCTCGCCCTGATGCTGGCGCTGGACGGCGCGGTGCGACCCGTCGTCGGCGCTTCCGATCAGATGACGCAATACCTGCAGACTCTGACGGCCACTGCCGAAGAGATCCACGCGTCGAGCCAGGAGGTCGCGGCCGCCGCGCAGCGCGCGAGCCACGGCGCGGCTCAAGCGGCGGCCGTGCTCGCCACCGCGACGCGTGAAGCGGACGACCTGCGCCGCAGCGCGGGTGCCGTCACGTCCGGGAGCGACCAGACCCGGGACGCGGGAGCGCAGATGGAGACGACCGCCGCGAAAGTGCGCTCGGCCACGCAGGGGGCCGTGCGGCGGCTCACAGATCTGGGCGTCACCACGGAGGAGAGCGTCTCCGAAGTAGTCCGCCTACGGGACGTCGCCGCGCAGGTCGAAAAGTTCTCCGAGACGATCGGCTTCATCGCCAACCAGACGAATCTGCTAGCCCTCAACGCGACCATCGAGGCCGCGCGCGCCGGGGTGCACGGGCGCGGCTTCGCGGTCGTCGCGGACGAGGTACATAAGCTCGCCGAGGAAAGCGCCCGCGAAGCCCGCAACGTGGGCAAAGCCGTCCAAGACACGCGCCGCGCCCTGGACCGCGCCGCACAACTGCTGGAGCGCATCCGCGGAGACCTGGGCGAGGTGGTCCAAAGCTCCGCTGAGTGGGTACAAGACCTGGACGGCATCGCCGACGCCGCGGCCCGCACCGCCCGGTCCGGCAAGCACGTGGCGGAGGTGGCACGCGCCAGCGTGGAGCTGGCCGCGCGCATCGCGCAGACCCTCGAGCAGGCGAAGAGCAGCGCCCAGACCTCGACCCAGGAAGCGCAGGCCGTCGCCACGGCGGCAGCCGAGCAGCTGAGAGCCATTGAGGAACTCGGCCGGGGAGCCACCGACCTGTCGGCCTTGGCCGACCGCCTCTCGCAGGCCGTCCGGTTCGTGCGGGGGGAGAACGGCCGG
>QHUY01000231.1 GCA_003223415.1 Gemmatimonadota bacterium | reverse complement strand
GACCGTGCCTCGCGACGAACACGGCCATCGTATCGGTGGTCGGAATCAGCACCGGCCGTCGGCCCAACCTGCGGCCCAAGGTGTTGAGAAACGCTACCGTGTCTGCGGCCGGGGCCCGCTCAGGGTCCCAGCTGAACGTCCCTCGCCAGTAGCGCGACGCGAGTGCAGGATCCCCGGGATTCCTGTCCACGCCGTAGACGGGGATCCCAAGGCGCCCCAGGCTGCGCGCGATGCCGAGGGATCCGTGAGAGAAATCGTAGCCGACCACGACCACTGGGACGGATGTGTCGATCCTCACCACGGCCGGCCCTCGCCCTCTAGCGCTGCTGTTGGTGACCAAGTTGCGGCCCGCTACCCCACCATCTCGCCAACTGGAGCGCCGCCCGGGAGGCGCGGGCGCAGATTATCTCGCGCGAATGCATCGGAATGAAGCCCTCGGCGGTAAATCTCTACCCGCAGCACCTCTTCCAGCCGCACGTTACAGAGGTGCACTTCCCGTCCGAAGTGGTCGAGCAGGGCGAACTGGCTGGACTTGTTGGGCGCCTCGAACATCACAGTCGGTAGGCCGAACGCCTCAGCGAAGCGGTCGGCGAAGGCGCGGTTCAGGGCGCCTGCTTCGTCGAACAGCCCCACGCCCAGGGCGCTCTCTCGTGCTTCCACGACAAGCTGCAGTGCTCCGGCATCCAACCAGCGTCGACCCCGCTCGATTAGCCGTTCTACGGCTGCTTCGGTGAAGGCCCCGCCGTGCTTCTTCCCCAATTCGTACTGCACGTCCAGGCCACGGTCTAGTGCCATGGCGAGCACCACTGGGGGCTCGAACGGCAAATCGGTGAAGCCTTCTCCACACTCCACACGCGTCACGCCAAGGTCGGCGCAGAGATCGAGGTAGGCAGGCAACTGCCCCTGAGCGACTGCCACCTCGAAAGGACCACCCCCGACGACCGTCGGAACGCCGTGCCGCCTTGCCGCCGCGATCTTCCTTCTCGTGGCGCGCTCGGCGGCAATCAGCCAGCACGCCATGGAGATCTTGAGGATCGACATCAGATGGGCGCTCTGCCCGAGGTGGCCGTCGAGCGTCATAGGATCGTAGCCCGGGTCGAACGGGCTGATGGCCGGTCGCAGGGGCGACACGCCGATGAGCGTCAGATACTCGACCGTGTGCAACTTTCTCCCGGACGCCTTCGTCGCGACGGTCATCGTTGCTCCCCCCTTACTTGGGCCGAATCACGCCCGTTCCACTTTGCAGCGCCGGACGTGCTGCGGATTGACGCACTCCCGTGGACGTCTCGCGGTAGCGCAAGTAGAGAGCCGCCGACTCGCCAAGGAACACGGCTGCGGAACGGCGCCGGCTCCCGGGACGTGTCACGCGCCTGCCACAGAACTGCCCGAGCAAGGCATCCTTCTGCCCGAAGTCTCCACCGAGGAGCCGTACTACGCTGCGCGCGACCGCCTCGTGGCCGACTCGAGCTCCACTACCTGACGCAACTCGTGACGCAGGCCGGCGGCAACATGTCGCGGGCCGCGCGCCTCGCCGGGGTCGACCGGACCACGCTGTACCGTCTGATGGAGCGGCACGGACTGCACCGCGCGCTGTTGACGCCGCCGGACGAGTGACGGTCTCGCGTTTGTAGCAGGTCGCTGACAATCGGCGTGTCGCCGCTTTGCCACAAATCCCGCCGGCGTGACGCTAATCGCTTGATCTGAGCATCGCTTTCGCGGAGGCGCTCGGGGCACGGCGTCTGCACCTCATGCGGCGACGTGACGAGCATCCGATCCCGACCGGTCTACGGCACGCCGCGCCACGCCGAAGTATGGCCGCGCGCGCTGCGGCCGTCCGAACCGCCCGAGGCACCCCGGCGAGCCGTCAACGTCGCTGTCGCCGCCGTAAGTATCGTGCTCACCGCCCCGGTGATGGCGGCGA
>QHUY01000233.1 GCA_003223415.1 Gemmatimonadota bacterium | reverse complement strand
GCTGGGGCTGGAACCGCGACGGGGAGCTCGGAAACAACTCGACGACAGACAGCAGGTACCCGCAGCACGTTCTGGGGGGATTGAGCTTCGCTGCCGCCACTGCCGGTGGGGGACACAGCTGCGGGGTGACGACGACCCGCGTGGGATACTGCTGGGGGTTCAACCTCACCGGACAGCTCGGTGACGGGTCCACGGCGAGTCACGCGACCCCCTTGTCGGTGTCGTCCGGGTCGGCCAGCTTCGCGCTCGAGAGCGTCGAGGCCGGCGGCGCGTACACGTGCGCGCTCGCGGCCGACTCGACCGCCTACTGCTGGGGCTGGGACGGAACCGGCCAGCTCGGAGCTGCCGCGTCGGGGTCGTGCGCGACTAGCAGTGGTCCGACGCCATGCAGTCGCGAGCCGGTGGCGTTAGCCGGAAAGTTCACGGCGATCAGTGCCGGGACGCTGCACACCTGTGCCATCGCTGCCGACAGCACGGCGTTTTGCTGGGGGAGGAACGGCTTTGGCCAGTTGGGAGACAATTCCCAAGTGGACGCGACAGTGCCCGTGGCCGTCCAGGGAGGTCTCAAGTTCACGATGGTGACGGTGGGGTTCCAGCATAGTTGCGGCCTCACGGCAGCGGGCGACGCGTACTGCTGGGGCGACAACTCTGAGGTGCAGCTTGGCGACCCGTTGGTGGGATCGTCGGCCGTTCCAAACCTGGTGCCCGGGGGCCAGGTGTTCGTCCAGCTGAGCGCGGGTGCCGCCTTCACCTGCGGGGTGAGCGTCATTGGCGCGGGCTATTGCTGGGGTGCGAACGGCAGCGGTCAGCTGGGCAGCGAGTCGCCGGCGCTCTGTACGCTGCCGTCGGGTCAGAGTCTACCCTGCACGCCCGAGCCTAAGCTCCTGAGCGGGGGGTTGAGCTTTACCGCGATCAGTGCGGGGACACAGCATTCGTGCGGCGTCACCACGGGACAAGTGGCCTATTGCTGGGGGTTCAACGACCGTGGGCAACTCGGCGACGGAAGCACCTTCTCGAGTGGGGCGCCGATTCGCGTCGCTAATCAGCCGTGAAGCACGGAAAGGTTGAGGTTCGCATGCGCAAGCTGCTGTCGATGTGTTTGGTCGTCGCGCTCGGTGGCTGCTACACCTACGTTCCGCTCGAGACCGTCCCCAAGGCCGGCGCCGAAGTGAAGGCGGAGCTCGCAGTGCCGGCTGACATCACGCTGCGGGAGATCACGGTGCACGGCGTCCTTCTCGCCGAGGGGCGCGTCATGTACGCTGACGCCGACTCGCTCGTCCTAGCGGCCATGCAGCTGTGGTCGGCCTCGGACTCCTACGACGGGGCGCACATCGGGGTCACCATTCCGAGGAAGCAAATCGGCACCCTGCGTGCGAAGCGCCTGTCCGGCGTAAAGACCGGGCTCGCAATCGGCGCCGGGGGCGCCGCCATCGCGGCGGTCATCGCAGCAGTTGGGCCCTTGGCTGGGTCCGGGAGCTCCCCGACTCCGAAGCCGCTCCCCTGAACTGCTCCGCGTCGGCCTCACTCCGCCTGGATGAACGTCAACTTGAAGCCATCCGGGTCGGTGAGCGCGAACGCCCAGTCTCCCCAGGGCGTATTCGACGGTTCCCGGTCGAGCGGCCAACCCCTCGACTTGACCCGCGCGGCGATCGCGTTGATGTCCTGGACCGTCTCGACCCACACACGGAATCCATCGCCCTTGCGGCGGTCCCGCCCCTTCGCGAAGTCGTCCTGATTGAGCATGATGTCGCAGCTGCCCGCCTTCATCTGAATGCCACGCACCCGGCCGGCGTCCTCCCAGCGCTCGCCCGGCGTGAAGCCGAGCATGTCCCGGTACCAGGCGATGCTGCGCTCCAGATCGTTGACGGTGAGCGATACCGCCAACGAGCGGAGGCGTAGCGACTCGGGCTGCTGGCGCTGGGGCCGCCGGGCGCCCGTCCTCCGCGGCGCCGCGCGGCGCGTCGTCTTCTTCCTCGTGGCCATGAAACCAACCCTCCTCGGGGCGTCGGGAACAAGCGTAGCGCCCGGTCGGCGGCCCCGCCAGATTACGCCCCACCGCTCACGGAGACAGAGCCATGCCTACGAGTCGCGCGTCCGCTGTTTGGGAAGGAAAGCTCAAGGACGGCAGGGGTAGCTTCAAGGCCGGCAGCGGCGCCTTCAGCGGGCCCTACACCTTCGCCACCCGCTTCGAGGGTGCCAAGGGCACAAATCCCGAGGAGCTGATTGCCGCTGCGCACGCCGCCTGCTTCAGCATGGCGCTGTCGGCGGGGCTGGAAAAAGCGGGCAGGCCGGCGACCCGCGTCGAGACCTCGGCCGCCTGCACCATCGACACCGTGGACGGCGCGCCCAAGATCACGAAGATGGAGCTCACGGTGAGGGGCAGGGTGCCGGGGCTCGACCAGGCGGCGTTCCAGAAGGCCGCCGACGAGGCCAAGCGCGGCTGCCCGGTGTCGAAGGCGCTCACGGGCATCCCCCAGATCACCTTGGACGCGAAGCTGGAGTGAGCTGGACGGTCTACCTGCTGCGCTGCCGCGACGGCTCGCTCTATACGGGAATCACGAATGATCTCGCACGCCGCCTGGCGCGCCACCGCGCCGGGACAGCGAGCGCCTACACGCGCGCCCGCCGGCCGTTGCGGCTCGTGTACACGGAAGGGCAGCCGAGTCGCTCGGCGGCGCTGCGGCGGGAGGCGG
>QHUY01000232.1 GCA_003223415.1 Gemmatimonadota bacterium | reverse complement strand
GATGGCGCGGGCGACCAGGTTCTTGCCCGTGCCGCTTTCGCCGAGCAGCAGCACGGTCGGGCGTGGGATGGCAGCCATCTTGCGGACGAATGCGCGCACCCCCTCGACCTTGGGATGCCCGCCGAGGATCGCCTGCACCGAGAACTGCTCGCCGCGGGCCTGCTCGAGCGAGGCCCCTTCTTCGAGCAGCGGACGCTCGGCGAGCGCGCGGGTCAAGAGCGTGGTCAGCTCGTCGATGTTGACGGGCTTGGTGAGGTATTCGGTGGCGCCGGCCTTGAGCGCTTCGATAGCGGTGGCGACGTCGGCGTGCCCCGTGAGCACGAAAATGGGGAGGTGGCGGTCGGCGGTGCGCAACCGTCGGGTTACCTCGACACCGTCGAGATCCGGCATGACGAGGTCGGTGATGACCGCGTCGGCGGGCTCCTCGGCATGGCGCGCCAGCAGCGCGTCCGGGCGATCGAACACCTGGGTCCGCATCCGCCCCGGGCCCAGGTTGGCGGCTACGAGCTTGGCGTGCACCAGATCGTCGTCGAGGATGTAGACTTTGGGGTTCATGATTCCAATATTCTCTCGTGCGCCCGCTAATATTGGCCACATCCCCGCGCGCAGCCAGGACCTATGGCCAAGCCCTTCCGCGCGCTGATCATCGATGATGACCCCGACCTGCTCCGGCTCGTGCGGCGGACGCTCGAGTTCACTGCCGGCTGGGAGGTGGTGACGGCGGGGTCGGGCGCCGCCGGCATCGAGCTGGCCCGCAGTGCGACGACGCTGGATGTGATCCTCGTGGACGTCATGATGCCGGAGATAGACGGGTACGAAGTGTGCCGGCGGCTGAAGGCGGACCCGGCGACGGCCAGGGTGCCGATCGTGCTGCTCACCGCCCGCCGCGATCTGAACCAGGCGCGCTTGGCGGAGACCGGGGCGGCGGGCGTGGTCCTCAAGCCGTTCCAGCCGGAATAGCTGGCCCGACAGGTCCGGGAGTTCTGCCCCTGACGAGCATCGATCCGCTCGCCGCGGTGCGGGCCGAGTTCGCGGCCGGGCTGGCGGTGCGCATCGAGACGCTGCGCGCGGCGCTGCACCGGCTCGAGCGCGGCTTTCGCAGCGAGGACGCGCAAGGGCTGTACCGCGCCGCGCACTCGCTCACGGGGACGGCCGCGAGCTTCGGGGCGGAGGGCTTAGCGCACGTGGCGAGCGATCTCGAGGACCTGGCGCGCAGCTGGCTGGAGCGCGGCGTGGCGTTGCCGGAGGAATGGAGCGCCGCGGCCGCGGCCGTCGGGGAGCTCGACCTCGCCGCGCGCGAATACCGCGCCACCCTGCAGTCGGGCACGGCCCGCTCGTCGGCGGCCCGCCTCGCGGTCGTCGGGGAGTTGTCGTCCCTGATCAACGTCGCGGTGGACATGCGCGAGATCTTCCAGGGCGCGATCCAGAAGGTCCAGCGCGTGCTCGACTTCCGGCGGGCCAGCGTGGTACTCATCGACGAAGCGGCGATGCACTACTACGTCCATACGCTGTACGACCGGGCGCAGGGCGGGTTCGTCCCAGGGGAAGCGATGTTCCCCGTCGACCAGGGGGTGACGGGAAAAGCGATTCACGAGGGGCGGCCCATGCGGGTGGACTCACTGCCGGGCACTGAGGGGATCCTGCTGCAGGAAGGGAAGCGCGTCTCGGCGATGATCGTGCCGTTGCACGTCGGGGACCGCGTGATCGGCGCGCTGAATTTCGGGCACGAAAACGAGGGCCATTACACGGAGGAGGACCTCGACTGGGCGGTCGTTCTGGGCCGGCAGATCGAGACCTCGCTGTACTACTCCAAGCTGCTGAGCACGATCGCGCAGCAGCGCGAGGCCCTGGCGCGGGAGCATGCGACCGTGCAGGCCCAGCGGAACCAGTTGGAGGCGCTGATTGATGCGAGCGACGCCGCGATCATGCTGGTCGGGCCCGATCACCGGATCGCCTATGCGAACGCCGAGATGGCCACGCTGGTAGGCATCCCCCGGGAGGCGGTGCTCGGGGCGAGCCTGGAGAGCCTCCAGCGCTTCTTTGCGGGATCCTTCGTCGAGCCCACCGCGCTCGCCGCGCAAGGGGAAGCCCTGGCGGGCAGAGCGCCGCTACGCGACCGGGTGGAGCTCGCGTTCCCTCGGCGCGCGGTCTATCAGCGCGTAGTAGCACCCGTGCGCGACCGCGGCGGCGCGCCGCTCGGGCATATCGTGCTGTACCGGAACGTGACCCACGAAGTGGCAGTGGAGCGCGCGAAGTCCGAGTTCGTCTCCGTGGTCAGCCACGAGCTCCGCACCCCGATGACGTCGGTGAAAACGTCGTTGTCCCTGTTG
>QHUY01000225.1 GCA_003223415.1 Gemmatimonadota bacterium | reverse complement strand
GGAGGCGGAGCTGCGGCTGCTGCCGCGGGTGCGCGTGGTGCTCACGCTGGGCCGGATCGCTTATGACGCGTGGCTCAGGGCCGCCGGGTGGTGGAGCCGGCTCCCGCCCGCCGCGCGCCCTCCGTTCCGCCACGGCGCCGTGACGCGTCTTCCCGACGGCACCATCCTGATCGCGTCCTACCATCCGAGCCGGCAAAATACCAACACCGGCAAGCTGACGCGGACGATGTGGCATGCGGTGTTGCGGCGCGTCCGGTCGCTCGTCGATTCGATCCGCTGATTGCGATGTGAAAGAGTGAGGCGCTCAGGGAGGTCCGCCGTGCGGCACCGTTCGAGGCGACTCGCCAGTGACGGTCGTGAGCCGAGCTTTCGCGTCTGCCACGATCGGCCGCAATTCGGGATCGCAGTCTTTCCAAAGCTCAATGAACCGACTGTAGTGGTCGGCGGCCTTCGCTCGCTCCCCCATGCGCTGGTAGATCTGGGCTAGACCAAGGTGGTAGGGGGCCAGATAGGTGAGCTCACTGGGCGTGTTCTGGAAGGCTGTCTCCAGCCAGTGGCGCGCCTCCTCGTCCCGCCCCAGCTCATGGAGCACCTCGGCGCGGAGGTAGCGCGCGTGTTCCTCTGAATAAAGGCGCTGCTCGATGGTGACAGTCGAAGCGTGGCCAGGGTCGATCGCCGGATCGAGTTCCAGGGGGATTTCTCCGCGGACGCCCTGGAGTGCCGCCAGCGCGTCGGCCGGCCGGTGACGTCGCCAAGCGACGTCCGCACGCACGGTTTGCGCCCACGCGCGCGTCACGGCCCGTGCGACCGGCGGGACGTCTGCGCGTTCCAGCTCGGTCGCGTGGCGGAGCGCGTCGGCGTCGGCGCCGAGGCGGGAACTCAGGAGGCCGAGCAGATAGAGCCGCAGGCCGGGGCGCAGCGTGCCGGAGAGTCGCAGGCCGCGGTCTTGCGCTGCCGCGCTGGGCGCCCAGCGCGCCACGTCGGCCAAGGCTGCCTCGACCTGGCGGCGTGGCACGGCCAGGAAGGGGAGCGTTGCGACCCAAGCGCGGCCTTCCCTGCCAACGTCCGGCGCGCCGAGTCCCTCGGCGGAGTCGTATGCCGCAGTCGCGGCACTCCACCTGCCTTGGGACATCTGGATCGTGCCGAGCAACTGGTGTGCGGACGCGCGGAGACTGGGCTTCTGGCGCGGGGCGAGGGCAAGGTGGAGGAACTGCTCCGCCCTGGCGAAGTCCTCCAGGTAAACTGCGATGAATTCAGCGGCGTCCGGCAGCGCCGCGGCGCGGTCCGCGAGCTTTGCCTCGTCGAGGATCCGAGCCCGCGCGGTCGAATCGCCACGCGCGAACGCATCCAAGGCCCGGCCGCTGAACGGAGTGCGTGACAAGCGACGGATGAGGGAGTCCGCCCTTGCATAATCGCCCTCGCGCACGGCGAGGTCCCACATGGGTCATATCGGACAGAGGAACTCAGGGTCGACGGACAGGACTCTGTCAAACAGCTCGCGCGCCTCGGCTCGTGGGCGGCCCCGCGGCGCGTTGTAATGGTAGAGGACATTGGCGAGCTGGAACTCGGCCTCCAGGTCATCGGGGTGATCCTGGAGGATCGTGCGGTACTGTCGCTCGGCCGCATCGGCGGCGCCGCGGCGGAAGGCGTCGTACGCCTGCAGCAGACGGCGGTCGCGCTCGCCCAGGCGCGCCGCCAGGCGGAGCGCTCGCTCAACGGCCGGCCCAACGATGCCCAACCGCCGCGCCCAGCCCGCCGCGACTGCGAGGCGGTAATAGGCCAGGGCGAAACTTGTGTCCAGGGCGACGGCGCTCTGGAAACCGGCAACCGCCGAGTCGAAATGGTCCTGGCCAGCCCGTAGCTCCCGCTCCGCAGCCAGGTAGGCCTTGAGGGCAGACACGGAGTGCGTGGTCACGGCCGCGGTCTGCGCGAGCCGGGTACTAACGCCGCGGCTTCGTCCCACCAGCAGGTCTCGCGACAAGCGGTCCACGAGTTCGAACAGGTCCGAGGTGTCGCCTTCGACGCTCGCCTGCGGAATGGCCGCCGACGGCAGTGGTTCTTGGTCGTACAGCACTGCCTGAATCCTCAATCGCCCGCCGGCCGCTAGCACGCTGCCGAGGACGTATAATCCGGCCCCGAGTCGCCGCGCGACCGCTCGGCCGCCCTCCGCATCGAGTGCGGCGGCGCCACCGCTCCTGACCACGGTCGTGAGCACCGTTCCCGGATCAACGCTCCGGAGGCCCTCCGCCCCGTCGAGGTTCCGGCTCAGGAGATCCACCAACCCTTCGGCCAGGTAGGCAAAGCTTCCGGTCCCGCGGATGGCGAAGGGAAGCACTGCGATCCGGGTGGGCGAGATCGGCGCAGCCGGTCTCGAGCGTAGGCGTGCAATGGTCCAGGTGGCGCCGACGAGTAGCGCGAAGCCGATGGCAAGACGGACGGCGGTCCTCGCCCACCGTCGCTTGCTGGCCCTACTGACCAGCTGGCGTAGTGAACCGATCCGCTGGCACCTTGGCCAGGGCCTTGGTGATCGCCCACTCCACACCCTCCGGGACCGTTGCTCGTACCGTTTTGAGCCGCGGCACCGGATCGAGCGAGTGGCGCGCGAGGATGGCTTGCCCGGTCGGGCCGCCAAACGGGGGCTCCCCCGCCAGCATCTCGTACACCATGCACCCGAGACTGTACACGTCGCTGCGACCATCCACGACGCCGCGTCCGGCGCCTTGCTCCGGGCTCATGTACGCCGGGGTGCCCAGCGCGATCCCTGTCTCCGTCAGCTTCTCGGTCCCGGCCGCCGTGATGGCGCGCGCGATCCCGAAGTCGCTTACGACCGCGTGGCCCGCTTCAAGCAAGACGTTTTCCGGCTTGACGTCTCGGTGGATTACGTCGTGACTGTGGGCATAGCTCAAAGCGTCGGCCACTTCGCGAGCGATCTGGAGCGCGTCGTCGAGGGGCAGCTGCTTTTCCCGACCCAGCCGGTCCCGCAGCGACTCGCCCTCGACATACGGCATGACGTAA
>QHUY01000224.1 GCA_003223415.1 Gemmatimonadota bacterium | reverse complement strand
GATCTGGATCTCGCGCAGGAAGCGCTCGGGCCCGATGGCGGCAGCAAGCTCGGGGCGCAGGACCTTGAGCGCAACGGGCCGGTCGTGGCGCAGGTCATGGGCGAGATAGACCGTTGCCATTCCCCCGCGGCCGAGTTCGCGCTCGATCGTGTAACGCCCGGTGAGGGCGACCTGAAGGCGGGTCAACTGGTCTGGCACGGGTGCAGCGGAGGGCAGAGGATTCGAACCTCTAAGGGCTTGCGCCCGCCGGTTTTCAAGACCGGTGCCTTACCGTTCGGCCAGCCCTCCCGGGGGAAACATAGGCGGTTAGCGCTCCGGCGGCGGCG
>QHUY01000223.1 GCA_003223415.1 Gemmatimonadota bacterium | reverse complement strand
CGTCACCGCCGCCGCCCGCTGCGCCCCGCCCGCCAACAAGCCGGCGCCCGCCGAGCTCGCGAACTGCCGGCCCTACTTGGAGGCGGAGCTGCGGCTGCTGCCGCGGGTGCGCGTGGTGCTCACGCTGGGCCGGATCGCTCATGACGCGTGGCTCAGGGCCGCCGGGTGGTGGAGCCGGCTCCCGCCCGCCGCGCGCCCTCCGTTCCGCCACGGCGCTGTGACGCGTCTTCCCGACGGCACCATCCTGATCGCGTCCTACCATCCGAGCCGGCAGAACACCAATACCGGGAGGCTGACGCGAGCCATGTGGCACGCCGTGTTCCGGCGCGTCCGGTCGCTCGTCGACTCGATCCGCTGATTGCGATGTGAAGGGGTGAGGCTCTCAAGGAGGTCCGCCGTGCGGCACCGTTCGAGCCGATTCGCCCGTGACGGTTGTGAGCCGAGCTTTCGCGTCTTCCACGATCGGCCGCAATTCGGGATCGCAGTCTTTCCAAAGCTCGATGAACCGACTGTAGTGATCGGCGGCCTTTGCTCGCTCCCCCATGCGCTGGTAGATCTGGGCCAGACCGAGGTGATAGGGGGCCAGATAGGTGAGCTCGCTGGGCGTGTTCTGGAAGGATGTCTCCAGCCAGTGGCGCGCTTCTTCGTCCCGCCCCAGCTCATGGAGCACCTCGGCGCGGAGGTAGCGCGCGTGCTCCTCTGAAGAGAGGCGCTGGTCGATGGTGATAGTGGAGGCTCGGCCGGGATCGATCGTCGGCTCGAGTTCCACGGGGATTTCTCCGCGGACGCTCTGGAGTGCCGCCAGCGCGTCAGCCGGCCGGTGGCGCCGCCGAGCGACGTCCGCACGCACGGTTTGTGCCCATGCGTGCGTCACGCCCCTGGCGACCGGCGGAACGTCCACGCGTTCCAGCTCGGTCGCGTGACGGAGTGCGTCGGCGTCAGCGCCGAGGCGGGAACTCAGGAGGCCGAGCAGATAGAGTCGCAGCCCGGGGCGCAGTGTCCCGGAGAGTCCCAGGCTTCGCTCCCGCGCGTCCCCGCCGGGCGCCCAGCGCGCAACGTCCGCGAGGGCTGCCTCGACCTCGCGGCGGGGCACGGAGAGGAAGGGCAGCGTTGCCGCCCAAGCGCGACCTTCCCTGACAAGGTTCGGAGCACCGAGCCCCTCCGCGGAGTCGTATTCCGCAACCGCGGCACTCCACCGACCTTTGGCGATCTGGATCATGCCGAGCAGCTGGTGCGCGGACGCCCGCAGACTCGGCTTCTGGCGCGGGGCGAGGGCAAGGCGGAGGAACTGCTCCGCCGTGGCGAAGTCCTCAAGGTAAACCGCGACGAATTCAGCGGCGTCCAGCAGCGCCGTTGGCCGGTCTGATACCTTGGCCTCATCGAGGATCCGAGCCCGCGCGGTCGAATCGCCACGCGCGAACGCATCCAAGGCCCGACCGCTGAACGGAGGCCGTGACAAGCGACGGATGAGGGAGTCCGCCCTTGCGTAATCGCCCTCGCGCACGGCGAGGTCCCACATCGGTCATATCGGACAGAGGAACTCAGGGTCGACGGACAGGACTCTGTCAAACAGCTCGCGCGCCTCGGCTCGTGGGCGGCCCCGCGGCGCGTTGTAATGGTAGAGAACGTTGGCGAGCTGGAACTCGGCCTCCAGGTCGTCGGGATAATCCTGGAGGATCGCGCGGTATTGCCGCTCGGCAGCCTCGGCGGCGCCGCCCCGGTAGGCATCGTACGCTTGCAGGAGACGGCGGTCGCGGTCGCCCAGCCGCGCCGCAAAGGTGTGCGCCCGCTCCACGGCCTGCCCCACGATGCTCCACCGACCCGCCCAGCCCGCCGAGACCGCGAGGCGGTAATACGCCAGGGCAAAACTCGTGTCCTCGGCGATGGCACGCTGGAAACCGGTGACGGCCGAGTCGAAGTACTCGAGTCCGGCCCGGAGCTGCCGTTCTGCGCCGAGGTAGGCCTTGAGCGCGGACAGGGAGTGAGTGGTCACCGCGGCGTTCTCCGCTAGCCGGGTGCCTACTCCGCGGCTTCGTCCCACGAGCAGGTCGCGTGACAGACGATCCACCAGCTCGAACAGCTCCGTCGTGTCGCCTTCCACCGTCGCCTGCGGGACGGTCGCCGACGGCGGCCTGTCGTCTTGGTAGAGCAGCGCCTGGATTCTCAGCCGCCCGCCGGCCGCGAGCACGCTGCCGAGGACGTACAATCCGGCTCCGAGTCGCCGCGCGACCGCCCGGCCGCGCTCCGCATCGAGTGTGGCGGTGCCGCCGCTCCTGACCACGGTCGTGAGCACGGTTCCCGGATCCACGCTCCGGAGGCCCTCCGCCCCGTCGAGGTTCCGGCTCAGGAGATCCACCAGCCCTTCGGCCAGATAGGCAAAGCTTCCGCTCCCGCGGATGGCAAAGGGAAGCACGGCGATCCGGGTGGGCGAGATCGGCGCTGGCGGTCTCGAACGCCATTGTGCAATGGTCCAAGCGGCGCCGACGAATAGCGCGAGGCCGATGGCGAGACGGACGGCGGTCTTCGCCCACCGTCGCTTGCTGGCCCTACTGACCAGCTGGATCGGTGCGCGGAGGGCATCTGCGAACTGCGCCGGCGTAGTGAACCGATCCGCTGGCACCTTGGCCAGGGCCTTGGTGATCGCCCACTCCACACCCTCCGGGACCGTTGCTCGTACCGTTTTGAGCCGCGGCACCGGATCGAGCGAGTGGCGCGCGAGGATGGCTTGCCCGGTCGGGCCGCCAAACGGGGGCTCCCCCGCCAGCATCTCGTACACCATGCACCCGAGACTGTAGACGTCGCTGCGACCATCCACGACGCCGCGTCCGGCGCCTTGCTCCGGGCTCATGTACGCCGGGGTACCGAGCGCAATCCCCGTCTCCGTCAGCTTCTCGGTCCCGGCCGCAGTGATGGCGCGCGCGATCCCGAAGTCGCTTACGACCGCGTGGCCCGCTTCAAGCAAGACGTTTTCCGGCTTGACGTCTCGGTGGATTACGTCGTGACTGTGGGCATAGCTCAAGGCGTCGGCCACTTCGCGAGCGATCTCGAGCGCTTCGTCGAGGGGCAGCTGCTTCTCCCGACTCAGCCGGTCCCGCAGCGACTCGCCCTCGACGTAGGGCATGACGTAATAGAGGAAGCCGTCGGCCTCGCCTGAGTCATGAAGGGGGAGGATATGAGGATGGGTGAGCCGAGCGGCGATCTGGATCTCGCGCAGGAAGCGCTCGGGCCCGATGGCGGCAGCAAGCTCAGGGCGCAGGACCTTGAGCGCAACGGGCCGGTCATGGCGAACGTCGTGGGCGAGATAGACCGTCGCCATTCCCCCGCGGCCGAGTTCGCGCTCGATCGTGTAACGCCCGGTGAGGGCGACCTGAAGGCGGGCCAACTGGTCTGCCACGAGTGTAGCGGAGGGCGGAGGACTCGAACCTCCAAGGGCTTGCGCCCGCCGGTTTTCAAGACCGGTGCCTTACCGTTCGGCCAGCCCTCCCGGGGGAAACATAGGCGGTTAGCGCTCCGGCGGCGGCGTGAATCCGTAGCTCGTGTTCTTGAAAATCGAGTCCGCGAGCACCAGCGCCTTGGTCGCGAGGTCGGGGTGCTTGTCCCGCAGCACCGGCGCCATCGCCTGGTAGATGAGGCCGTACAGCGCCGGGATCCCTTCCGACGGCCTGTCCACCCAGCCCCGCGGTCGCGAGCGCGCCGCGGCGTCGGCGTGGTAGACCTCGAACAACAGCTTTGTGGTGCGCGGGATGTTGACGTAACCGAGCGACTGGATCGGCTTGATGCTGTCGGACGCGGGGACCGGCGCGGCCCACAGCTTGCGCGCGAAGCCCTG
>QHUY01000222.1 GCA_003223415.1 Gemmatimonadota bacterium | reverse complement strand
ATCCGGACGCCGTGTGGGGGCTGAACGTCTCGCTGCTCAAGACCATTGACGGCGGGCGGAGCTTCCGCCCCGTGCGCGGCACCCACGGCGATTTCCACGCCATCTGGATCGACCCCAAGAATCCCCAGCGGCTCATCGTCGGCAACGACGGCGGCGCGGCGGTCTCGCTCACCGGCGGGGCGACGTGGTCGCCGGAGAGCGGGCAGCCCACCGCGCAGTTCTATCACGTGATCGCCACGACGCACTTTCCCTACAAGCTCTGCGGGGCGCAGCAGGACAACAGCACCGTGTGCATCGCGAGCAAGAGCGACGCCGGCGGCATCGACGCCACCGACTGGTACCCGGTGGGCGGGGGCGAGAGCGGCTGGATCGCCGCGCGCGCCGACGACCCCGACGTCGTGTTCGCCGGCAGCTACGGCGGCTATCTCACGCGGTACGATCATCGCACGAGTCAGCTGCGCAACGTCAACGCCTGGCCGGACAACCCCATGGGGCACGGGGCGGCCGACTTGAAGTACCGCTTCCAGTGGACCTTCCCGATCGTGCTGGCCTCCCCCCCCAATCCGGGCGTGCTGTACGCGGGCGCGCAGGTGCTGTTCCGCTCGACCACGGAGGGACAGCGCTGGGACGCGATCAGCCCCGACCTGACCCGCAACGACACGACGAAGCAGCGCTCTTCGGGCGGGCCGATCACCAAGGACAACACCAGCATCGAGTACTACGGTACGATCTTCACCATCGCGCCTTCACCGCGGGACTCGCTGCTCATCTGGGTCGGGACGGACGACGGCCTGGTGCAGCTCACCCGGGACGGCGGGAAGACGTGGCAGAACGTCACGCCGCCCGGCGTCACCGCCGGCACGCAGATCAGCACGGTCGAGGCATCGCCGCACGACGCCGCGACTGCCTACGTCTCCGCGACCCGCTACAAACTCGACGATTTCACTCCCTACGCCTTCGTAACCTACGATTACGGGAAGACTTGGCGCCGGATTAATACCGGCATCGCCCCCAGCCACTTCGTACGGGTGGTGCGGGAAGATCCGGTGCGGCGGGGCCTGCTCTACGCCGGGACCGAGTTCGGCGTGTACGTCTCCTTCGACGCCGGCGCGACCTGGCAGCCGCTGCAGCGCAACCTGCCCGTCGTCCCAGTTCACGACCTCGTGATCAAGGGCAACGACCTCGCTGCCGCCACGCACGGCCGCTCATTCTGGATCCTGGACGACGTGTCGCCACTGCGTCAGTTGACGCCCGAGGTTGCCCGTGCCGAGCGCCATCTGTACGCGCCGGCGGACGCGTGGCGCTCCCCGGGCGGTGGTGGGTTTGGGGGGGGGGCCGGAGAGACGCCCGGCGTGGGCCGGAACCCGCCGAGCGGCGCGCTCATCTACTTCTACCTGCGCCAGCGGGCCGATAGCGACGTGCTCCTCGAGATCCTGGATGCACGGGACTCGCTGGTGCGCCGCTGGTCCACCCGGCCCGCCAACCCCGAAGACTCGCTCCGGGTCGCCGCCGGGGGGGGGGGAGGGGGGGGGCTCAACCGCTTCGTCTGGGATCTGCGCTATCCCGGCGCCCACCGCTTCCGGGGCCTCGTCTTCTGGGCGGCCGGCACGCAGGGGCCGCTCGCCGTGCCCGGCTCCTACAAAGTCCGGCTCACGGTCGGCGCCTGGAGCGCGACGCAACCGTTCACGGTTCGGCTGGACCCGCGGAACCACTCCACGACCGCCGACCTGCAGCGGCAGTTCGACCTGTTGCTGCGGATCCGGGATCGGGTGTCCGCGGCGAACGACGCGGTCACGCGCATCCGCGAGGTGAAGACGCAGCTCGAGGCGGCGGTGCAGCACGCCCGCGGCCGGCCCGGCGCAGCCGAGATCGCCGCCGGCGCGGACTCGCTCAAGGCGCGCCTCGGCGCGATCGAGGAGGAGATCTACCAGGTCAAGAATCAGAGCGGCGAGGACCCGCTCAATTACCCGATCAAGCTCAACAACAGAATCGCCTCGCTCGCGGGCGTCGTCGGGAGCGCGGACGCGCCGCCCACGGACCAGGCGGTCCAGGTCTTCGACGCGCTGTCCGGGCTGCTGCAGGCCCAGCTGGATCGCCTGAAGACGGTGCTCGACGCGGATGTCCCGGCGTTCAACGCCCTGGTGAAGGCGAAGGACGTGCCGGCGGTGATCGTGAAGTAGGAGAGCTCCATGCCAACTGGGGGTGAGGTACACAGGGGCGTAGCAGCATAGAAGCCAAGCGCGGGAGGGGCGGACTCCGGCTTGGGCCGCTCGTCGCGGTGATGTTCTTCACCGTGTCCGGCGGGCCGTTCGGACTGGAGGGGCTCGTCGGGTCCGTCG
>QHUY01000218.1 GCA_003223415.1 Gemmatimonadota bacterium | reverse complement strand
GAATCGAGACGCCCGAAGAGGTTCGCGATCGCGCCCTGGAAGCCGCGGAAGTCCTCCCGCTCTCTCAGCTGGGTACGACCGACGACTGCGGATTCGCGCCGTTCGGCGACGACACGTCCACTCCCCGCGACACGGCGTTTGCGAAGATCCGCGCCCGCGTGGCCGGCACCCAGCTCGCTGCGCAGGTGCTCGGAGTTTGATCAAAGGCTTCGCCAGCCACCTTTTCTCAACGGAGCTTCCAGTGAGATCCACGTCTCTCTTGCTCGCGGCGGGCCTGCTCGCGGTCGCCGTCTCCGCCAGCAGTGGCCAGGTCGCCCCGTCCACCACGACGCCCAAACCCGACCCGCGCGTCGGCCTGCGCGCCGGTCGGATGGATGCGGCCCAGGCGGCCTGGAACCTGCGGCTCGTGGGCGCGGCGCCGAAACCGGCCCGGTTCACGAACGACACCGATCCCGGCGACTTCGGATTCCTCAATTCGGATCTTGCGTTCAGCGGACATTACGTGATCCAGGGCAACTTCCACGGTTTACAGGTGTGGGACATCGCCCAGCCGGCTAAGCCGGTCCTGGTGACGTCCTACATCTGTCCCGACGCGCAGAATGACGTTTCGGTCTATCGCAATCTCCTGTTCACATCCGGCGAGGACTTCAACGGGCGGCTCGACTGCGGCACGCAGGGCGTGCCCGACACGGTCAGCAAGGACCGGATGCGCGGCATCCGCATCTTCGACATCTCGGACATCACGCATCCGAAGCCCATCACCGCGGTGCAGACCTGCCGCGGCTCGCACACGCATACGCTCGTGGCCGACCCGAACGACACGGCGAACGTCTACATCTACGTGTCGGGCGGGGCGCCGGTCCGCCCGGCCAGCGAGCTGGCGGGGTGCTCGGCGCTGGCGCCGGACAAGGATCCGAACAGTGAGCTGTTTCGCATCGAAGTGATCCAGGTGCCGCTGGCGCATCCCGACCAGGCGCGCGTCGTGAGCAAGCCGGCGATTCTCGCCGACCTGGTCGAGCCCCATAGCCATCCGGAGGCGGCGCAGGACATCGCGCGCGCCGACTCGATCGTGGCGGCCGCGCGGGCGCAGGGCGCGTTCATTGCGAAGATCCGCGGTACGGATCGCGTCCTCCCGCCGCGCGTGACCCAGCCGCTGCTGGACGGCATCGTCAAGGCGCGCGGGAACAGCGGCCCCCCCACGGCGATGGATAGCGCCGTGCTGCGCGGGGCCATCCAGAGCATCGTGGATACGCTGACCAAACCCGCCGCGCCGACTGGCCCGGGTGGCACGCGCCCCGGCCCGGTGCAATGCCACGACATCACCGTCTACCCGGCCATCGGCCTCGCCGGCGGCGCGTGCGCGGGGTACGGCGTGCTCCTCGACATCCGCGACCCGGCCAATCCCAGGCGCCTGACCGCGGCGGCCGATTCGAACTTCGCGTTCTGGCACTCGGCGACGTTCAACAACGACGGCAGCAAGGTGCTGTTCACCGACGAGTGGGGCGGGGGTCTGCAGCCCAAGTGCCGCGTGACCGACAAGCCCGAATGGGGCGCGGACGCGATCTTCACGCTCTCCCACGATACGCTGACGTTCCGGAGCTACTACAAGATGCCGGCTCCGCAGACGCCGCTCGAGAACTGCGTCGCGCACAACGGCTCGCTCATTCCGGTGCCCGGCCGCGACATCATGGCCCAGGGCTGGTATCAGGGTGGCGTGTCGGTCTTCGACTTCACCGACCCGGCGCACCCCAAGGAGATCGCGTTCTTCGACCGCGGCCCGATGGATTCGACCAAGCTCGTGGCCGCGGGTTCGTGGGCCGGGTACTGGTACAACGGATACATCGTCAGCTCCGAGATCGGGCGCGGGCTCGACGTGTTCGAGCTGGTGCCGAGCGGGTTGCTCTCGCAGAACGAGATCGCCGCGGCGAAGCTGGTGCACTTCGATTATCTCAACGTCCAGGACCAGCCGCGGCTCTCCTGGCCGCCGAGCTTCGTGGTCGCGCGCGCCTATCTCGATCAGTTGGCCCGGTCGAACGGCTTGGCGGCGACCAAGGTCGCCGCCGCGCGCGGTGCGCTCGCGCGCGCCGAGCGCCAATCGGGACCGCGGCGCAGGGATGCGCTCACGCAGCTCGCGACGCAGCTGCGCGGTGACGCGGCGGCCGCGGCCGATCAGGCGAGAGTGCTCACCCTCGCGGCGGCCGTCACGGACCTGGCGAACGCGACGCACTGAGTCTGGGCCTCGGCCCTTGACGGCCGACGGGTCGTGGCTTATATAACCTATCAGTTATGAAAGCCATTCGTCTCGACGCCACCTTCGCGGCCCTCGCCGATCCCACCCGGCGGGCGATCCTCGCCCGGCTCGCCGCGGGCGAGGCGCCGGTGACGGAGCTGGCCCGGCCGTTCGCGATGAGCCAGCCCGCGGTCTCCAAGCACTTGAAGGTCCTGGAGCGCGCCGGCCTGATCTCGCGCGGCCGCGACGCGCAGCGCCGGCCCCGCCGGCTGGAAGCCAAGCGGCTCGGGGAAGCCACCAGGTGGTTGGAGCGCTACCGCCGGTTGTGGGAAGGGAACTACCAACGCCTCGACGCCCTGCTCGAGGAGCTGAGAGCCAAGGAGAGGAAATGAGCAACCTCAAAGTCACCACCCCCACCGACCGCGAGATCGCGATGTC
>QHUY01000217.1 GCA_003223415.1 Gemmatimonadota bacterium | reverse complement strand
CGCAGCTTAAGCGCGATCCGTTAGGCGTTCAACGCCGTCGTTGCTTGCCGAATCCCGCGTGCTGATATTTAGATCGTGGGCACTACTCGTATCGATATCTCCCGGCTGAGTCCGAGCGAACGCCTGCAACTCGTCGAAGAGCTGTGGGACAGCCTAACTCCTGCTGACATCCCTTTGACGCCTGCCCAAGCCAAGGAACTTGACCGTCGGGAAGCGCGGCACCACGCCGATCCCAAACGCGGCCGACCTTGGCGAGAGGTCCTCGACGAGATTGAGCGCCGGCGCGGCTGATGCAGCCGCGCTTGCTGCTTGAGGACGAGGCTCGGGCAGATCTCGCCGAGGCATTCACGTGGTACGAGCAGCAGCGCCCAGGCCTCGGAAGCGAGTTCTTGGCTGAGGTAGCGCTTGTCCTCGATAGCATCGAACGGAGTCCAGCGGCGCATGCAGTCATTCGCGGGCAGACGCGCCGGGTGCTCGTCCGCCGGTTCCCATATGCGGTCTTCTATGTCCTCGACCCTGACGTCGTAGCCGTGACGGCCGTGACGCATGGCCGTCGAGACCCACGTCGGTGGCAGGAGCGGCGTTGACGCCTAACAAGCGCTTGAAGCTGACGGGCGGTGATCGCCCTAAGGGAAGGGGAGTGTTATGCCCTGGCGGGCGCGGACTGTCGTCCACTACTTGCCCCGGCAAGCGAGTCGCCCGCAGCTTAAGCGCGATCCGTTAGGCCGCCCCCACCTATACATGACTCTGGCTCCTTGTCATCTACGTCTCGGTGTGCGAGTATCTCTCGCCGCTAGTTTGCGCGAAGCTCTGACTCTCGGCCCCTCCAATGATCGATAGGCGCAAGGTCCAACGTTTGCTCGGCGAGACCATCCGCGACATCGGCATCTTGATCGTGGTGTTCGGTCCGCTCGACGCGTTCTTCCAGAAGGAACGACCCAGCTTCCTTCTCCTTGCCCTCGTAGTCGCCTTTGGCTTGCTTTTCATCGCTGTTGGGATCATCCTTGAGGCAGAGGAGTAGGACCAAGCAATATGAGCTTTCTGGCCCATTGGATTCCCAGTCTTGCTGCTGCAGTCGCACTGACCCTGGCAGCATTAATCCTTCGCAGCACGATCCGTCACAAGCAGCAATCGCGGCGGTCCCCTTCGGCACTGACCACGTCCGGAGCGCGCGGCGGCCTAACAAGCGCTTGAAGCTGACGGCGCCTCACAAGTAGGGAAGAGTTGCAGTTGTGCGCTGCCGGACTGTGGTGCAAGCTCCATCAGCGGCGCGGCTGCTGCGCCTATTGCGCCGCAGCTTAAGCGCGGTCCGTTAGGTGGCAGCACAATTGGGGGCGCCGTGACCCTCTCTCGCCGTTCGCTTCTCTTGATTTCAGTTCTGTGTGTGCCGTTCGCGATCGCCGCGTGTCAATCGTGGCACGCTCAACGTCGCGATCCCGTTGATCTATTCTCCATTCGTCACCCTAGTGCTCTGCGGCGCGCCGGCAGGACGAACCTCCCGTGCGGTCCGCTACGACCCGCCCCAATCGATATGGAAGAGCACGGCGAGTATCGTCCTGATCCGGTACGGTGAGGCGTTCGAGCGTCCAGGGGCGGAGTTCGCATCCAGTAAGTCCTACGGCGAGCGCTACACGCCGTACGTCAACGCGATCTTCCTCGAGCCGGGCGGTGGCCCCGGACGTCTCCTGCTCGACCGCCCGGCCCTCATCCGGTCGGTGAGCTTTCCCCGCTCCAAGGACGATTCCCTGCAGGCGTGGATCACGTACGAAATCGCCTTCGAGGACACGGACGGCGACGGTGGGCTCGACGAGGACGACGCGGCGAGCCTCTACGTGAGCGACCTCCACGGGGGCTCGTTTCGCCGGGTGCTCCCCGAAGGCTGGAGCGTCCTGACCCACGAGCCGCTCGACGGCCGTCGGATGGTCATTCTCGCACTCCGGTCGGCCAAGCCCGGGGAGCGCCGATCGCTCGACGAAGCGCCGGAGCGCGCGTTCTTCTACGACGTCCAGACCGCCCGCGCGGAGCCGTACGCCGCGCTGGACTCGCTGGCCGCTCGAGCCGCCCGGATTGTCGGGCACTGAGCTGCATGGCCTTACGCTCGCAGCTTAAGCGCGATCCGTTAGGCGCCTCACCCGGCACCGCGATCCTAGAATGCGCCACCTCTCGTGCGTTTGGGTAGTTGCCGTATCGGTCACGATCGCCATGGGCTGTTCGGGTGGCGAACTCCGAGGCAAGTCTGTGCCCTCAGCTGACGGCCGTACCTACCTCGCCATCGACGACGATAACGGGGGCCACTGTGGTCCCATGAAAGTCGACGGCCGCGAGTGGAAGCACGAGATTCACGCTCCCGGGCCCATTGAGCCTGGCGTCCACTCCATCAGTTGTGGAGAGGGTGGCGAGATCGGCTTCGAGATTCGTCCACGGACCACATTCCACTTCGACTATTGGGGTCCCTAGGGATCGCCGCGTGAACAGTTCAACGGAATGCCTAAGATCATGAAGGCTCGGCGCTTCCTCGTTCTTGCGCTCGGTGCCGCGCTGACTTCCACCGCCGCGGCGGCAGCTCAGACGTCCCTCACCGGTCGCACGGTCACACAGCTTCTTGTCGGCGACTACGTCCTGCCCAGGTTCTCGCCGAGCGGACAACTGCTCGCCATCTCACAGGTGCTTGCCGATACCGCAGGAGAGAATACCCAGATCTTGATCTTCAATTTCCGTCGACGGGTTCTCGACACGCTTTTGGCTGCTCTGGCCGCAGCCAAGTACGCGACGTACAAAGCCTATGTAAGCGACTTCGAGTGGCTGAGCGACACGAGCCTTGTGGCCTGGATTCCTGATGGCGATGTCGGCGTCACGGCGGTCACGTTCAATGTGCCTAGGCGGCGCATCCTGCACCAGGAGCAGCACGAGGGAGTCGAAGACTCGTCTCAGCCCTTGGCTGACTCGCTCGCCCGTCTCTACCCGGACGTCGCTCCTTCCGGAGTGAGCGCCGGCGCCGTGTTCGGCTCGGGGCTCGACTGGCCGACGGTTCACGGGCGAGGGTTCGTGCTCCTCCAGAAGCGCTATGCTGGCGTGGACGACGACGTCTGGCTCTACCGGCTCGACCGCCGAGAGGCGACGCGCATTTTGCCACTTCCGCGCGGGAGCCTCGCGGGTGGCTTCGCGACTGGCAGGGATATCGTCTTCGCCGCCGGCAGCGATACGCTGACTCTGTACCGCTGGCGGAGGGGACGGCACGAGCCTCTGATGCGCGTTCCTGTCCGCCCTCAGGCCTCGAGCCTAGCCGTCCGCGCCCAGCGACGCGATAGCGTGTGGTTCGTTCTCCGCCTTCACGCCCCGTACGAACGAGGGAACAATCCGGCATTTTTGTATGACGGCGAGCGCCTTCTGCCGCTGGCCGACTATGCCGAGCTCGCCGATTTTGATGTGCATCTGCCAACTCGCCGTATTGCATTCGCCTACTGGGATGGTCAGCAACGCCACGTCGCCGTGAAGGAACTGTTGACCAAGTGAGCCGCCTAACAAGCGCTTGAAGCTGGCGGGCAGTGATCGCTTTAAAGGAAGCGGAGTGTTGTGCCCCTGGCGGGGCACGGACTTCGTCCAGCGGCCTTGCGCCGGCGCGCGAGTCGCCCGCAGCTTAAGCGCGATCCGTTAGACGGCGCGAATCATCGTTCCGCTTGCATCGAGAGTGTCCGTGCAATCACAACTTTACGCGTAGGCGGTGGCTCGAGGGTGAGTGAATCGGTGATCAGCGTGTCGGAGCTGACGCGCCGCTTCGGTGCCACGACGGCCCTGGACTCGGTGAGCTTGTCCCTCCCGCGCGGGGCGGTCTACGGCCTCGTCGGCGCAAACGGAGCGGGGAAGACGACGCTCATCCGGCACATTCTGGGTCTGCTACGGGCGGAAAGCGGCTCGGTGCGCGTCTTCGGCCTCGATCCCGTCGCCGACCCGGTCGCCGTCCTTTCGCGGATTGGATATCTGTCCGAGGAAAACGACCTCCCCGGCTGGATGCGAGTCGACGAGCTGATTCGTTACACGAGTGCCTTCTATCCGAAGTGGGATGACGCCTACGCGGAGGAACTGCGGCGGGCGTTCGCGCTCGACCCTGCGGCG
>QHUY01000219.1 GCA_003223415.1 Gemmatimonadota bacterium | reverse complement strand
ACGCCCGCGACCGAGTGGATCTTCGTCGTGTCGAGCGCCTCGTCGAGGCTCATCTTCGGCAGGATGGTGGGCAGCCGCCGCGCCAGCATCGTCTTTCCGGATCCCGGCGGGCCGATCATCAGGATGTTGTGCCCGCCCGCCGCGGCCACCTCGAGCGCGCGCTTGGCGTGCGCCTGCCCCTTTACCTCGGCGAAGTCGACGTCGTCCTTCGCCCGCTCGGCGAACAGCGCGGCAAGGTCGACCTGCGCCTCGGGGAGCGTGCCGCGGCCGTCCAGGAAATCGGCGAGCTCCGAGAGATTCGCCGCGCCGAGCACGCGCACGCCCGAGACGACGCCCGCCTCCGCCAGGTTGTCGCGCGGCAGCACGAGCGCTTCCAGCCCCGCCGCGCGCGCCGTGAGCGCCACCGGCAGCGCGCCGCGCACCGGCCGGATCGCCCCCTCAAGCCCCAGCTCACCGAGCACCGCCACCCGCCCCAGCCGCTCCGCCGAGATCTGTTCCGTGGCGGCGAGGATCCCGACCGCGATCGGCAGGTCGAAGGCGCAGCCGTCCTTGCGGATGTCGGCCGGGGCGAGGTTCACGGTGATCCGCTTCAAGGGGAACGTGTAGCCCGTGTTGGCGAGCGCGGCGTACACCCGCTCGCGTCCCTCCTTCACGGCTCCCTGCGGCAGCCCCACGGTGGCGAAGGTGGGGAGGCCGTTCGCGATGTCGGTCTCGACGTCCACGAGATAGGCGTCGATGCCGAGCACGGCGGCGGAGCGGACGCGCGCGAGCATGGGGGGACGGTACGACGGAAGGGCAGAAAGGCGGTAGGAAAAAACGCGCGGGTGGGGGCGAAGTGTTGCGGGACCTCACCCCCTGGCCCCCTCTCCACTTCGTGGAGAGGGGGAACGAAGGGACAGTGCCGATGCGCGAATTGGCACCCGACGGACTGAATCAGATCCTCCCTAACTGCCACTCCGCGTTATCGTCCTCGAATGAGGCTCCGGCGTCCGCCGATCCCGCGGCCGAAGCTGCAGCGTGCACGCGACCTGCGGCGAGGCCTGACGATGGCCGAGCGGCGAGCGTGGAACTTGCTCCGAAACCGGCGCATGCTGGGCCTCAAGTTCCGTCGCCAGCATGTGATCGCTGGGTTCATCGTGGATTTCTATTGCGCGGAACTGCGCCTCGTCCTCGAGATCGACGGTAGCGGGCACTCAGGCGGTGCGCAGTCGGACTACGACGCCGCGCGAACGGCAAACCTTGAAGCAAGAGGGTACCGCGTCGTTCGAATTCGCAACGATGCATTGCAAGAAGACGCTCTGAAGTCTCTGTTGGAGGATCTCACCGTCGTCCCCCCTCTCCGCAAGGCGGAGAGGGGGTCAGGGGGTGAGGTTGCGCCCTACAGCCGCATCTTCTTGACCAGCGCCTCGAACCTCGGCTGCCCGCGCAGCGGATCCAGCAGCGGATTGACCTTGAGATACGCCAGCCACCCCCGGCGCTCCTCGTACGCCCGCTCCGTCCAGTCAAGCGCTTGGCTGATCTCCCCGAGCCCGAGGTACAACGTGGCGAGCGCCACTGCCGAGACGTACTCCCGCCGGCTCTGGGCCACGAGCTCGCCCAGCAGTGCCTCGGCCTGCGCGCGCTGGCCGGTCTGCGCCAGCACGTAGCCCAACGTCGCGGTCGTGTACGCCGCCGCCCCGGGAAGCGCCATCCCGTCGCGGATCACCCGCTCCGCTTCGGCCCATTGGCCCTGCTGCGCGAACGCGAGGGCCAGAATGCGGTAGGTCTCCGCCGCGGTGGGATTCATTGCGATGGCGCGCGCGAGGTGATAACGCGCCTGGTCGTAGCGCCGCGCGTAGAAATAGAGCCAGCCCACACTCCGCCGGATCGAGACCGAGCCCGGATCGAGCTCGAGCGCGGTGTGGCCTTCGACCAGGGCCTCGTCGAACCGCGCGTGCGCGGCCAGCCAGAAGGCGTACCACTGGTGGGTCGTCGCGTAGCCCGGGTCCAGCTCGATGGCCCGCCG
>QHUY01000228.1 GCA_003223415.1 Gemmatimonadota bacterium | reverse complement strand
ATGGCGATCGTCTTGGACGTGTTTTCCACCGCGACCGCGACCATGGGGGGCTCGAACGAGGCCTGCGTCACCCAGTTGGCCGTCATGCCGTGCTCCTCGCCGTCGTGGCGCACGGTGAGGGCGTAGAGGCCGTAGGGGAAGTGGCGCAGCACGGTTTTCTTGGCCGCCTCGTCCATGGCGTGAAATATTGACTCTTCCCGCGGCGGGGCGCGAGACCTACGATTGCGTCATACCACGAAGGAGTAGCGTCGTGTCCCGTCTCTTCGCCGTCCCGGCGCTTGGTTGCGCGCTCGCCGTCAGCCCGCTCGCCGCGCAACTCGGTCAGAATGCGGCACCCGGGGAAGGGTTTCCCGCTGCCACCTACCTCGACGGCTACCACGAAGTCATGAAGCTCACGCCGGTGGCAGGACGGGTGGCCGAGGTCAATCACCTGGTCTTGAGCCGCGAGGCCGGCCAACTCAGTCTGGAGCGGGGGACTCTCTATCTTCTCTCCCCCGTCGGCGGTCGCACCGTGGGGGCGGTGCTCCGAGGAGAGGGGCGGTTCACGTTCACGCCCGCGATTCCGGCCGAGCAGGCCGAACTGCAGCGGTTCGCCGGCTCAGCGGCGCTCGACGAGGCCTTCTCCGAGGCGATCCTGCTCTTCGCCGACTCGACGGCCGACCAGTTCCGGGGGCTGACTTTCGGCCAGGCCCAGATCCCGGGCGACGTCGCCGACCACGTGCACGACTTGCTCACGTCCCTTCAGGGCGCGAACGAAGGTTCGTTGCGCAGCGACGTCATCGGCCCGCTGCTCAACGGTGAGACGTCGGCGTTCTTCCTCGCGCGCGTGACCCGGGCCCACGGCGACCCCGTCCTCTTCGAAATCGATCCCGAGGCAAGCGAGGGCGTCCAGCTGTACCGTCCCGTGTCCCGGCTGCGGTGGGGCGCCAATTGGGCCGTCGTCACCGAATTTGCGCGGCAGCAGCCGCACCGTGAGCGCGTCAGCGTACCGAGCTACCGGATGGACGTTCGCCTCACCCCGACGTTCAGCGCGGACTTGGATTTTGCGGCCGGCGCCACGCTGCTCGTGAAGGCCGCCGAGCCCGCGGGGCCGTGGCTCCTGCTCGCGCTGCATCCCAAGCTCATGGTGGATTCGGCGCGGTGGGGGACCGGGGAGCCGGCCACGGTGTTCAAGGCCAAAGAGAGCGACGACGTGTGGATGCGCTCGGGACGCCGGTTGCAAACCGGCGACTCGCTCGCCCTCACGCTCTTCTACCACGGGAACTTCATCGACCGGTACACGGATTGGTTTTTTATCGACCCGGGAGCCGCGTGGTATCCGGTGAACCAACAGGGCCGGACGTTCGCGACGTTCGATCTCACCTATCACAGCCCGGCGTGGTATCCGCTGGCCAGCATCGGCGAGCGCGTCGACTCCGCGGTGGCGGGCAAGGTGCTCACCACGCACTGGGTCACGCGCCAGCCAAGCTCCTATGCGTCGTTCAACCTCGGCCTGTTCGAGAACTACCACGTGCAGCAGCCCGGCGCACCTCCCCTGGACGTGCTCGTCTCTGAGGACGCGCATCGGGCGCTCGCACGCGCCCTCCTGGCGCAGGGCTACATGATCCCGCAGCAGCGGCACATGCGCGAGAACATCGCGGTGGACGTCTCGAACAGCCTGAAGCTGTACGCGCATCTCTTCGGCGAATGCTCCTTCGGACACTTCTACGTGACCGAGATCCCGTATTACGAGGGAGTCTCGTTTCCGGGGATGATCGACCTGTCGTGGACCACGTTCCAGAACACCTCCCTGGACGGCTTTGATGAATTCTTCCGGGCCCACGAGGTCGCCCATCAGTGGTGGGGCAACGGGGTCCGCACCGGGTCTTACCGCGACGCGTGGCTGAGTGAGGGGTTGGCCTCGTTCTCGGCCCTCTGGTACCTGCAGAGCGAGCGGAAGCGCAACGACGAATACTTCAAGTTTCTCGACCAGTACAGGGCGGACATCAAGGGCGACAAGGACGACGTCGGCCCCATCTGGATCGGCTACCGCAACGCCACGCCGACCGTGCGACGGGGGTACGACGTGATGATCTACGAGAAGGGCGCTTGGGTCTTCCACATGTTGCGCATGATGATGCTCGACCTCGGCACGGCGAAGGACGAGCGCTTCACCGCGATGATGCGGGACTACTACGCGTCGTACCTCGGGAAGCTGGCGACTACCGATGACTTCCAGGGAGTGGTCGAGCGCCACACGGGAATGCCGATGGACTGGTTCTTCGACGAGTGGGTCAAGGGGACGGCGATTCCCACGTATCACGTGGCGTGGAAGGCCGAGCCCACGGCCGACGGCAAGTACACGGTCCGCCTCCGGGTGACTCAAGAGCACGTACCGCCCGACTTCCGGATGTTCGTGCTCGTGTCCGTGGACCTGGGGAACAACCGCTTCGCACACTTCCGGGTCCAGGTCCGCGGCACTCAAGGCGAGTATGTGAGCCCGGTCCTGCCGGCGGAACCGAAGGAACTCACGTTCAATGACTTGAGCAGCGTGCTCGCGGACGTGAAGATGGAGCGGTGGTAGCTTATCTTTTCACGCATGGCGACGCGCACCCAGCCCTCCCGGCCCCGGGCCGCCAAGACGCTGTCCAAGGACGACCTGCTCGACGTCTATCGGCTGATGCTCCTGTCCCGGCGCCTCGACGACAAGGAGATCCAGCTCAAGCGACAGAACAAGATCTTCTTCCAGATTTCGGGCGCCGGGCACGAGGCCGTCCTCGTCGCCGCCGGCCGAGTCCTCCGTCCCGCCTACGACTGGTTCTATCCC
>QHUY01000227.1 GCA_003223415.1 Gemmatimonadota bacterium | reverse complement strand
CGGGCTCCAAGCTCGTCCAGGAGCTGGGTCCGTATCACAGCCCCACGCTGAAGCGGGACGTGGTCGCCACGTCCACCGCGGAGCTGAAGGGCGACTCGCTGACCGGCGACTACGAGGTGCGGCCGCCCGAGGGCGGGGACGTGCTCTTGAGGGGGACGTTCCGGGCGAAGCGCGCGTCGTAGGCACCCGGATCACGCCTGGACGCCGTTGCGGCAGTCACCGAGCGGCGCGCCCGCCGCGCGCTCACCGCGGCGCTCACGGTGTACGGAGCGTTCCTCGCCCTGCACCCCGACCACGTCGGCTGGCTCGACGGCGTCGACCTTGCGATCCACGAGGCCGGGCATCCGCTGTTCGGCGTGTTCGGGGAGTTCATCGGCTTCCTGGGCGGGACGCTGATGCAACTCCTGATGCCTTCCTTGTTCGTGTGGTATTTCACGCGGCGAGGCGACCGGCACGCCGCCACCGTCGCCCTGTGGTGGGTGGCCCAGAACCTCTGGAACGTCTCCGTCTACGTGAAAGACGCCCGTGCAGAAGAGCTGCCGCTCGTCGGGGGCGGTGAGCACGACTGGAATTACCTCCTTGGGCGTCTGGGGCTCCTCGGTCAGGACCAGCTGCTCGGGGAGGCCGTCCGGTTCGCCGGCGTGCTGCTCTATCTCTGGGCGTGCCTCCGGGGATGGACGTACGCGTCGGCGATCGGCCGGGACGGCGACGCTGGCGAGCCGGCCGCGCCGTCGTAACCTAGGCGGCTCTCCGTCATCACCGGGCCGTCCGTCGCGACCGCCCGGATCGGCGGCGTGTCGCATTTTCGCCCGTTGATGCCGCAAATGCACCCTACCTGACCGGGCCGTAGGGCCCGATGATACTGGGGCGCCAACACGCGCACGACGCGCGCCGTCACCAAGGAGCGTGGCCCACCATGTCACTCCGGCAGCGGGCGTACGAGCGCCCCGCAGTTCCCTTCCGATTCGTCGATCTTCCTTCGGAGGTCCGTGGGGCCGACGGAGGCCGAGAGCCGAATCCCGTTCTCAAGACCGCGATCTTTGTGGTCCACGGAATCGGGCTGCAGCGCTATCCGCAAACCGCCGTGACGCTGCGGTGCGGCTTCGAGGACGCGATCGACCAGATCAACCGCGAGCATCCGACGGTCGACGTCCCACCGCCGTTCACATACGAGGGATTCTGGGCCGACTACGCGGTGTTCGAGACGAACTTCCCGCGCGAGTGGCAGGCCTGCAGCGAACGGGAGCGTCTCTTCTTCAGCGAGCTCTGGCAGCGCCGCTCGATCAGTGCGCTCCGCACGGCGGTGTGGTTCTGCCGCGAGAACCTGCGGCTGTTCCACCGGCGAACGATCCAAGACGCGGGGAAATTACGCGGCATCACGCTCATGGCCGCGGCGCCACTCACGGTGCTGGCCGCGGCGGCCATGCTGGTTCGCCACCCCAGGGTGCTCGCGGAGGTCCTGGGCGATGTGCGCATCTACTGCGACCCTCGCGGCGACGTCGAGACCGCGATCGTGCAGCGCGTCGACTACCGCGTCGGTGCGGAGTTTCTCAAGCTCCTGGGACTGGACTGGGACTTCCACGACCTCCCCTGGCACGAACAGCTCGAGATCTCGGGCACACGCCACGTCTTTACCCACGTGACCTGGGTCGCCCACAGCCTCGGCTCCGTGATCAGCTTCAACGTGATCGGCGACATTCTGCACCGGGCACGGTCGCTGCAGCGGCGGCTGGCAGACCGAGCGGAGGCCCGGGGCCCCGGCGCCCCAGTGCCCGAGGAGGACCGGCAGCTGAGCCACAACATCGCGCGAGTCGAAACGGGGCTGCACCGCTTCGTCACGCTGGGGTCGCCGCTCGAGCAGATTCGTGCGCTCTTTCCCGACGTGCTGCGCCGCTGGCCCGACGGGGCCCAGGATCGCTTCGGCCGACGCTACGCGCCGGGTCAGCGACCCACGACGCGACGCAGCTGGTGGGTGAATTTCTATCACGTCGTCGACCCGATCTCGAGTCGCCTGGTCGCGCCGGAGTTCGCTCCTTATGTCTCCAACCAGCATGCCCGCCTGCTCCGGGTTCCCGGCGCTGCCCACATTTCGTACTGGCACGACTCATCGATCCTCAAGTACCTGGTTTCGCGGGCATACGGTTCCAAGCTCTGTCCCTGGCCGGACCCCCGCTTCGTGAGCGAGCGCGTCTGCAACGCTCTGCGTCACGTGACCGCTTGGCTCACGCTCGCCGGCGTCGTAGCGCTCCTGGTCGTCGTTGGATGGTGGGTCGCCAGCGGCCGCGCGTGGCACACGCTCTGGTCCACTGTGACAACCTGGATCCGCTCGCTGCTCTGATCTCGACGCGGGTAGTGCCGAACCGGGCCATGGCGGTTACCTTCGGACCCCAAAGGAGCCCTGATGCCCACCGCCAACGTCAACATCCTCGCCGTCCTCGTCGCCGCGCTCCTCACCTTCGTGCTCGGCGCCTTCTGGTACTCGCCGATCCTGTTCGCGAGGCAGTGGATGCAGGCCCAGGGGTACACGCCGGAGAAGATCGCGGAGATGAAGAAGCGCGGGGTGACCCGTGCCTATGTCGTGTCGGCCCTCTGCTATTTCGTGATGGCGTATGTGGTGGCGCTGCTCGCGTCCTACACGAACTCGACGACGGTGGTGCAGGGGCTGTGGCTCGGCCTGCTTGCATGGCTCGGCTTCGCCGCGACGATCGGGCTGACCGGCAACATGTTCTCGGAGAAGCCCATCGCCGCCTGGGTGATCGACGCGGGCTACCAGCTCGCCTATCTGCTGATCATGGGAGCGCTGCTCGCGGCGTGGCGCTGAGCCGG
>QHUY01000226.1 GCA_003223415.1 Gemmatimonadota bacterium | reverse complement strand
TGAGATCGGCGGCCCGGTTGGTGAAGTCCACACCGCGGTTCGAGAACGCCGTGTTGGAGCTCTGATCCGAAGCGAGCAACCCCGTATTGACGGTCCGGTTGTCCATCGGTAGGCCGTCCACGATGATCAGGGGCTGGTTACTGCCGCTGATGGAGCTGACCCCCCGGATGGTGATCGACGAGGACGCGCCCGGAACGCCCGACGTGCTCGTCACGTCCACGCCGGCGATGCGCCCCTGCAATGCGTTGACGAAGTTCTCCCGCTGTGCTTGGACGAGCTCGACGCCCTGGACGCTCTGCTGCGCGTACCCCAGGGCTCGTTGCTCGGTGGTCTGGCCCAGCGCCGTCACCACCACAGCATCGAGATTTAGCGCGACCCGCCGGAGCGCGACGTTGATGACATCGTCCGCGCCGATGGCTCGTTCGACCAGAGCGGTCCCGATGAACCGGAACTGCAGCACTTGGCCGACCTCGGCACGAATGGAATACTCTCCCGCACTGTTGCTCGAGGTACCGGTGTTCGTCCCTTTGACGGTGATCGATACCCCCGCCACGGGAGCGCCCTGCTCACTGGTGACCTTACCGGTCACTGTCTTTTGCTGGGCAACCGCTTGAGAAGCAACGAGGAGTATTCCCGCCAACACCATCAGTACTGTGCTTTTCATCATGAGGTGCACCGGGTTTGGGTGGACAGTGAGTCGAGCTCCGGCCGCCCGATCGAACGCCATTGAGGCTCATATACCGCGGGGTCGTGAAGGCCGCAAGAGACCGAAGCTCAGGGAAGAGGACCTCAGGGAGCAGACCGCGCCGCGAGCACGTAGGCTAGGTTCGCGGTGCCGTCCATGATCGGCTCGTTGGTCGCATAGTCCCCCACGTCGTCGTGGTAGACAATGAAGCCGGTGTTGAACGGGGCGTATTGGTCGGCCGCGAGCAGCCGGATCCCCCGCAGGTGCTCGAAGATCGAGCGGTACACCGGGCCGTCCACCAGCCCGCCGGTGAGCTGCAGGTGCAGCTGCTGCGCGACGACCGAGTGGGGCGTCCGGGGGTAGGTGGCGCCCAGGCCGATGACCATGGACACGCCCCAGGGGTTGGTGCCGAACAGCCAGTCGAGCGCCGCGGTCTCGTACTCGAGGAAGCTCGAGTCGCCGGTCATGCGTCGATAGAAGGTCGCCTGGGTGGCGAACGCCGCGAGCAGGTTGTTGGAGCACCAGATGAACGGGATCCCGATGCGGAAGCCGTTGCGGGCTCTGCGGGCCACCGCCTCGAGGCCTCGGGCGTAGTACTCGGCCACGAGCCGCCCCGCGCTGTCCGGCCCCGCCCGCCAGATCTCGTAGTGGCCGTTGTTGTGCCAGGGATACCATTGGTAGTGCCGCGCCGTGTCCTGTCCCATCCACCGACTCACAGGCTCGAGCGCGGCGTATGCGAGCGCGGCGGCGAGATCCGTCGGCTCGCGCGTCAGCGCGTATAACTCCGCGGCCCCAAGCTCCATGTCGTCCGCCCAGTCGTCCTCTTCGTAGAAGTACGGCGCCCGGGCGGGCGCCGTCTGACACACGCCGGGATGCGCGGCGCCGAGCGCGTACACAGCCCGCGCGCGCTCGGCGAGGCGGCGGGCGAACACACTGTCGCGCTCGCGGTACTCTCTGGCGCCTAGCGCGAATGCGGCCGCGTACTTCCCCGCCGTCGACGCGAGGCCGGTGGAGCGGTTCTTGTACTCGAACAGTCCCTGCGCCTTCCCGGTGCAGGGGTACACCGGGCGCCGCCCTCCCCGCCCCCACCCGTAGTCTGACGAATCGTTGACCGGCAGATCCCAGAAGGCGTGATCGCGATCGTCCCCCAGCTGGTTCAGCAGCAGGTCGTCCTCCGGATACATCTTGAGCAGCCAGGCGAGCCCCCAGCGCGCCTCGTCGAGCACGTCGGGGATGCCGTTCGCGCCGGGAAGACCGTTCGCCTGAAACCGGTCGGCGAACGCCTCCGGATGGTCCCGGTAGGCGAGCAGCAGCATGGTCGTCGCGTGCGCCGTGGTGGCGCCGTATTGCAGATAGTCCGAGGCATCGGCCCACCCCCCGCTTACCGGAATGAACTCGCCACTGCGCGTCGGATGATCGACGAGCACGCCGTCGCTGCGCTGATGCACGGAGTCTCGGAACACGGGGTTGTAGCCAGAGCGCTGCTCCCGCAGGTAAGCGAGGAGCGAGTCCGCCGCGCCGCGATAGACGTCGTCCGCGATCCGCACCGGGAGCGAGCTCACGCCCACCGCCACGATCCGATAGACGCCGGCCAGTTGCAGCGTCGAGAAGTCGAGTCGATACGTGGCCGCGCAGGGTCCGAACGGCCCGGCCGCCTCCGCAGCGCGCGGCCCGAACACCGTCCGGTTGCGCTCGTCGACCAAGCGGAAGGTCGCGATGACCCGCGGCTCGAGGGCGCACACGACGGCCACCTTGGGCGCGTCGGGCCGGTAGCCGAGCTGGTTGACGCGGATGGCGACGCCGGTGCCTCCCTGCGGGGCAGGACCTCCACGCCCCGGCGGGTGGCAGGACAGGCCGACCGCAAGGAGGAGCAATCCGGCGCGGGCCATGCGTGCCAATCTTACGGCCCCGCGCGGGCAGGCAAGGGCGCGAGGGCCGAGCGGCCGAGTTGACAAACCGCCCGGCGCCGGAACATTCCCACCCGGGAGGTGCGCCATGGCCTGGACCCAG
>QHUY01000221.1 GCA_003223415.1 Gemmatimonadota bacterium | reverse complement strand
GCGGGGGCGAATTCGCTCACCAGTCGCTCCCGCGCGCGACGGGCGCGCGCCACGGCCGCAGCAGAGTCCGCGTGCACGCACCGAATGGCGGCAGCCAGCGCCCCGGGATCGTCAGGCGGTACGAGCAGCGCTTCATGTGACGACACGACGTCGGGGACGCCCCCGACCGCCGTGGCGACGATGGGAGTCCCGGCCGCCATGGCCTCGAACAGCACGATCGGCGTGCCCTCGGTCCGGGAGCTGAGCACGAAGACATCGAACGCGCAGAACAGCTGCCCCGCGTCGGGGAGGTTACCCAGCCACCGCACCCGCTCGCCGAGTCCCCGTCGCGCCGCGAGCGCCTCGAACTGGGGCCGCAATCGCCCGTCGCCCAGGAGCGACACGGCCACGGGCAGGTCGCCGAGTAGCCCTGCGGCAGCCAGCAAGAGGTCCGCCCCCTTCTCCCGGGTCAGCCGCCCCACCCACCCCACGTGGAATCGCTCCTCTGGCACGGCGAGCCTCCAGCGAGCGTGGTCACGCGGCAGCGGTGGGGCTCCCCCTGGCCCGCCCGCCCGCGCCAGCTCGCCGGCCAGCGGGCGCGACACGGCGACCACGGCGTCGAAGCGGTGAAAGGCCCGCCGCTGCAGCCCCTCGTAGATGCGGTTCTTGAGGTCGCCGCCCGTGAACCCGTGCACCGTCGTGACCGTCGGGACGCGGTGGCGACGCGCGACACCGGCGTCCACGACATCCACGTGGTAGCCATGCGTGTGCACCACGTCCGGCCGGATTCGCCGACAGATCTCGTCCACCGCAGACCGCTCATTGAGGTAGGCCCGCGGCGGGAGGTGCAGTGGCACGACGTCCACGCCGGCCTCGCTGAGGGCGCGCACGAAGGGATGGCCCTCGCGCCCATTCCTGAGCACCGCGACCACGCTCACCCGGTGACCAGCCCCGCGCTGCCCGGTGGCGAGCGCCTGGACGACCCGCTCGAGACCGCCCACGTCGCACGGGGCGACGAGGTGCAGCACGGCGATGGTGTCCTCACCAATTGGCATCCAGACCGTTGCCTCCGCGTCTCTAACCGAGCGCTCGAGTGCTGGCACACCGCTCAACAAGGTCCGTGCCTGGGAGGCGAACCCGTGCATTCCGGCCCTCGCGTTCTGTCGCTGTGGCATGCGCGCCACAGCTCGGAGGGTCAGCGGCCACACGCAGCGCCGTCCACCCGCGGCCTCCCTCTTGCTGCACGGTCCCGCGGTATGTGCGGCATCGTCGGCATCGTGCACTCAGACCCTGCCCGGCCCGTCCCTCCTGCCGTGATTCGGCGGATGTGCGACGCGATCCGTCATCGCGGGCCGGACGACGAGGGCCTGTACGTGCAGGGGGCCGTCGGCCTCGGGATGCGACGGCTCAGCGTCATCGACCTGGCGGGCGGGCGACAGCCGATCTTCAACGAAGACCGGTCGAAGGTCATCGTCTTCAACGGCGAGATCTACAACTACCGCGAGCTCCGGCGCGTGCTGATCGCGCGGGGACATGCGTTCGCCACTCAGGGCGACACCGAGACGATCCTGCATCTCTACGAGGAGTACGGCCCGGAGTGCGTGCAGCGGCTGCGTGGCATGTTCGCGTTCGCGGTCTGGGACTCGGCCGCGCGAACGCTGTTCTTGGCCCGCGACCGCTTCGGCATCAAGCCGCTGTACGTCGCCGCCGCACCGTGGGGGATCGGGTTCGCGTCGGAGCTGAAGGCCTTGCATGCCGTCGGCCTAACCGATCGAGCGCTCGACTGGGACGCGCTCGACACGTACTTCCAGCTCGGCTACATCCCAGCGCCCGCGACGCCGTTCTGCGACGTCCGCAAGCTCGAGCCGGGTCACACGGCCGTCTGGGATCACACGGGCGGCCTCTCGACCCGGCAGTACTGGGATCTCCCGCGAGAGCGCGCCCCTGCTCCTCGCGATTTGGAAGCGCAGGTCGTGGAGTGGCTCGACGAGTCCGTGCAGGCCCATCTCGTGAGCGACGTGCCGGTGGCGGCGTTCCTGAGCGGTGGGCTCGACTCTTCCGCCGTCGTCGCGAGCTGGGCGCTGGCGGCCGACGCCCCGCACGCGTTCACCGCGCGCTATTTCGGGTCCGGCGCCGCCAGCGCGGACGAAACGCACCTGGCCCGGCGGCTCGCCGCGCAGTACGGCGTGAAGCTGACGGAAGTGGACATTCATCCCGACGTCCGCGACCTGCTCGAGCCGATCACGCACGCCTTCGACGAGCCCCACGCCGACGAGTCCGCCGTGCCGACCTGGCTGCTGTCGCGGGCGGTCGGCGCGTCTTACAAGGTCGCCCTAACCGGGATCGGCGGCGACGAGCTGTTCGCCGGGTACCGACGCCACATCGGACTCCTGGTCGGCGAACACTACGCACGCCTTCCCCGCACCGTGCAGCGGGGCGTGAGCGCGCTCGCGAACCTGCTCCGGGAACCCCGGGGAGCCTCACTCACCGTCGACCGGCTCAAGCGACTCCTGCGGCCGGGCAACGGGTCCGCCCCCGAGCGGTTCCTCGGCTACCTCACTCGGTGCCCCGACTCAGCGCGGCGCGGGCTCTATGCTCCCGAGCTGCGCCATCACCTGAGCGGCGCCGGGGCCAGCGTCCGGTTCCGCGAGCTGTACCAGCGTCACGGCGCTCCCGCCGGCCTCTCGGCAGCCCTCTACTTGGATTACAAGACGTTCCTCGCCGACGACGTGCTGGCGCTGAGCGACCGTATGGCGATGGCTCACTCGCTGGAGATCCGGGTCCCGCTCGTGGACCACGAGCTGGTGGAGCGGGTGTTCCCGCTCGCAGACCACGTCAAGATCGGGCTGTGGCAGAACAAGCGTTTGCTGAAGCGCGCGCTGAGGCGCCGCCTTCCCGAGCAGCATCTCCACGCGCCGAAGCGGGGGTTCGTCGGTCCGAGCGCCGAGTGGCTGCGTCGCGAGCTCCGCGGCGTGATCGAAGACGAGCTCGCGCCCGCACGGCTGGAGCGATTGGGCTACTTCGATCCGGCCGTGGTGCGCGGTCTCCTCGATGACCACTTCTCTCGCCGCCACAACCGCGCGGGCATCCTGTGGGCGCTGCTGTGCTTCTCCGTCTGGCACCGCGCGTACCTGGAGAGCCCGACGGCGCCTGCCTACGCTCGCCGCTGGGAGGGAGCGGCGCTGCGCGGCACGCCATCATCCTCACCGGCGTAGATGCACTCGTATTGCCGGACCATCGTCTCGAGGCCGAATGCCTGTTCCACCCGCTCTCTCGCGACCGCCCCGTCCGCCACGCGCCGGTCGCGATGCGCCAGAGCGTGGCGCCATGCGTCCGCCAGGGCGCTGGGGTTTCCCGGCCGCACGAGACGGTGGCGGAGACGCTCTCCGAGGACCACGGGAGACCCGCCAACGGCGGTAACGACCGGGCACAAGCCGGTGCTCATCG
>QHUY01000220.1:2905-3674 GCA_003223415.1 Gemmatimonadota bacterium | reverse complement strand
ACGCTGCTCCCCTTCTGGCGGGCCGACGCGAAGGCCGCCCAGGGGCTGCTGGGCGAACCGCCCTCCGCGTCCGAGCTGCGCGAGTCGGTCGGCCGCCGCAGGGACGGTAGCGAGATGGCCCTGGAGATCGGGGCCAGCCGCTGCTCGACCCCCCGCGAGGAGGGCCTGAGCGTGCTGGCCATGCGCGACGTCACCAAGGCCAAGCAGACCCGGGCCATCTTGCGCGAGCGCGAGGCCCACCTGCGGCTGGTCGTCGAGCAGATGCCGGCCGTCCTGTGGACCACGGACGACCGGCTGCAGGTCACCTCCACGATGGGGGCGGGCCTGGCGGGCCTGGGCATGCAGCCCAGCGAGGTGGTCGGGATGACCATGCTCGAAAGCCTGGGCACCGACAGCGTCGAGTCCACGCCGGTCGCGGCCCACCTGAGTGCCTTGCGCGGCGAGTCGCTCAGCTACGAGATGGAGTGGATGAGCCGCACGTTCCAGGTGCGCGTCGAGCCGCTGCGCAGCGCGGAGAAGAAAATCATCGGCACCCTCGGCATCGTGCTGGACATCACCGACCGCAAGCAGACCATGGAAGAGCTGAAGGCCCGGGCCCGGCAGCAGGCGGCCGTGGCCGAGCTCGGCCAGCGGGCCCTGGCGGGCCTCGACGTTCAGGCCTTGCTGGGGGAAGCCGTCCGCCTCACCACCAAAGCGCTGGAGGTGGAAAGCGCCCGCGCGCTCGCCGTCGAGCCGCGCGCGGGCCTGGTGCCAAGGGCCACGGCCGGGT
>QHUY01000220.1:0-2839 GCA_003223415.1 Gemmatimonadota bacterium | reverse complement strand
GGAGCGGCGCTTCCCGGTGCCGCCCGCGGCCGCGAACGGCGGCCTGGCCTGCGGGATGAGCGTGATCATCCCGGGGGCGCAGCAGCCGTTCGGCGTGCTCGACGCCCACAGCCACCGCGAGCGCAAGTTCACCCGCGACGACCTCAACTTCTTGCAGGCCGTGGCCAACATCCTGGCGACGACCATCGGCCGCAACCAGGCCGAGGAGGCGCGGGCCCGGCTGGTGGCCATCCTGGAGGCGACCACCGACTTCGTGGCCATCGCGGGCGTGGACCATCGCGTGCTCTACCTGAACCGGGCCGGCCGGGCGCTCACCGGGCTGCCGGCCGCGGAGAACGCGGCGGGGCGCACGCTGCTGGACTTTTACCCCGAGGAAGGCCGCAAGGCGCTGCGCACGGAGGCGCTGCCCGCGGCCCTGCGCAAAGGCGCCTGGAGCGGCGAGACGGCCCTCAAGGGGCCAGCCGGCGCGGTGGCCGTGTCGCAGGTGGTGCTGGCGCACCGCTCGCCGGCCGGGGCGGTCGAGTTCTTCTCGGTCATCGCCCGCGACATCAGCGAGCAGCAGCGGCTGGAGGAGCAGTTCCGCCAGGCGCAGAAGATGGAGGCGGTGGGTCGTCTCGCCGCCGGCGTGGCGCATGACTTCAACAATCTCTTGACCGCGATCCTCGGCACGACCGACCTGATGCTCGAGGACCTGGCGACGGACGATCCGGATCGCGAAGGGCTCCTCGACATCCGGAGCGCCTCGGAGCGGGCGGCCGTGCTGACGCGGCAGCTGCTCACGTTCAGCCGCCAGCAGGTGGTATCGCCACAAGTGTTGCGGTTGAACGACCTCGTCCTCGAGCTCGAAAAGCTGCTGCGCCGCCTCCTGGGCGAGGACGTGGCGATCCGGGTCGCGGTGGCGCCCGACTGCGGCGGGGTGAAGGCCGACCCGGGTCAGCTCGAGCAGGTCATCGTGAATCTCGCGGTGAACGCGCGCGACGCGATGCCGAACGGGGGACGCCTCACGCTCGAGACGAAGAACGTCGATCTCGACGCCGACTACCCCACCGATCGCGTCACCATTCCCGCGGGGCGCTACGTCATGCTGGCCGTCACCGACACCGGGACCGGGATGGATGCGCCAACGAAGGCCCGGATCTTCGAGCCGTTCTTCACGACCAAGCCCGTCGGCAAGGGGACCGGGCTCGGGCTCGCGACGGTGTACGGCGCGGTGCAGCAGAGCGGCGGATTCATCTGGCTGTACAGCGAGGTGGGGCAAGGCACGAGCTTCAAGATCTATCTGCCGCGCGTGGACGCCGGGGAGGCGCAGGCTGCGGCTGAGGAAGCGGCGGTGGTGCTCGACGGCTCCGAGACGGTGCTCGTCGCCGAGGACGAAGACGCGGTGCGCCAAATCATTGAAGAAGCGCTGCAAGCCCGCGGGTACCGGGTGATGGTCGCCCGGGACGGGAACGAGGCCCTCGCCCTCGCCGGCCGCCACACCGGTCAGATCGACCTGCTCGTGACCGACGTGGTGATGCCGGACATGAACGGCCGGGAGCTGTCACAGCGCCTGACGCAGGTGCGTCCCACGATCAAGACGCTGTATCTGTCCGGCTATACCGACGACGCGATCTTGCATCACGGTGTACTGCAGGAGGGCGTCGCCTTCCTGCAAAAGCCGTTTTCGCTCGGAGTGCTGGCACGCAAGATCCGCGACGTCATCGAGGCCCGCCTCTGACAGAACTGCCCCTCGTCGCCCGCGCGCGGGGGCACGGTGACCGGCCGGCGATCATCGCCGGAGACGGCACCTTCAGGTATCGCGATCTGCTCGACGCCTCGGCGCGCGTCGCCGACTGCCTGCTCGCCGGGCGCGACGACCTCGCGGAGGCCCGGGTCGCCTTTCTCGTCCCTCCGGGCTTTCATCACGTAGCGGTCCAGTGGGGGATCTGGCGGGCCGGCGGCATCGCCGTCCCACTCGCCGTCTCCCACCCTCCCGCCGAGCTCGAGTACGTGATCCGCGACGCCGATGCCGAGACCGTCGCCATGCACCCCGATTTCGCCGGGGTCATGCGGGCGGTGCACCTCCCCCCGGCGGTGCGCACGATAACGACCGATGAAGCGGTTGGTACTGCTCCCCGCTCCCGGCTCCCTGGTGTGGCGGCGGGGAGGAGGGCCATGATGGTCTACACCAGCGGGACGACGGGCAAGCCCAAGGGCGTGGTGACGACGCATGCGAACATCGCCGCGCAGGTGACGAGCCTCGTCACCGCGTGGGAATGGCGGGCGGACGACTGGATCCTGCTCGTGCTGCCGCTGCACCATGTGCACGGTATCGTCAACGTCCTCACGTGCGCGCTGTGGGCCGGCGCGCGCTGCGAAATGCCAGCGAAGTTCGACGCGGAACAGGTGTGGGCCCGGATCGCCGCCGGCGATCTCACCCTCTTCATGGCGGTGCCGACCATCTACGGGAAGCTGATCACGGCCTGGGAGGCGGCCGCGCCGGAGCGCCGCCGCGCCTGGTCGGCGGGCTGTGCCCCGCCCCGGATGCGGCTCATGGTCTCGGGCTCCGCCGCGCTGCCGGTGCAGCAGCTTGAGCGGTGGCGCGGGATCAGCGGCCACGTCCTGCTCGAGCGCTACGGCATGACCGAGATCGGCATGGCGCTCGCCAACCCGCTGCATGGGACGCGGCGGCCGGGATTTGTGGGCACGCCGCTGCCCGGCGTGGAGACGCGGCTGGTAGACGACGCTGGCCGACCCGTGCCTCCAGGCAAGACTGGCGAGATCGAGGTGCGTGGGGCGGCGGTATTTCTCGAATACTGGCGGCAGCCGGAGGCGACGGCCGCGGCGTTCCGAGACGGCT
>QHUY01000042.1 GCA_003223415.1 Gemmatimonadota bacterium | reverse complement strand
GGTCGGCCTGCTCAACGTCGGCGAGGAGGACGAGAAGGGGAACGCGGTGGTCAAGGAGGCGCACCAGCTCCTCAAGACTGCGACGGGCTTGCACTACATCGGCAACGTCGAGGGGCGGGACATTCCGGCGGGCGAGGCGCGGGAGCAGATTCTGGACGTCGTGGTGTGTGACGGGTTCATGGGCAACGTCCTGCTCAAGTTCTACGAGTCCGCGGCGCGGGTGTTCGTGTCCCTGGTGAACCGCGAGGCGCCCGACATCCTGCAGCGGCCCGAGATGGGCAAGGTCCTCACCCTGCTGGACTACACGACGGTCGGCGGCGCGCCGCTGCTCGGGGTGCAGGGGGTCGCGATCATCTGTCACGGCTCTTCGCCGGCCAAGGCGATCCGCAACGCGCTGCGATTCGCGGTGCAGATGGTAGAGAGCCACCTCAGCCAGGACATTGGGGCGGAGTTCGCCGCGGAAGGAGGGGCCGTCGCATGAAGCGCCCGTTCGCCGAGCTGTCAGGCACGGGGAGCTACGCGCCCCCACGCGTGATGACCAACGACGAGTTCAGCAAGATCCTGGACACCTCGGACCAGTGGATCCGCGAGCGTACGGGCATCCGCGAGCGGCGCATCTCGACCAAGGAAGAGACCAACGCGTGTATGGGGAAGGCCGCCGCCCTGCAGGTGCTCGAGCAGAACGGGCTGACGCCGCTCGACCTCGACGCGATCGTGTATGCCACCGCCTCGCCCGACCGGCTGCTGCCCTCGCAGGCCTGCGACCTGCAGGCCATCCTGGGCGCCAAGAATGCGGCCGCGCTGGACGTGGGCGCGGCGTGCTCGGGGTTCGTATACGCGTTGAGCGTGGCCGAGGGCATCGTCGCCGCACAGCAGGCGGAGCGGGTGCTGGTCGTGGCGGCCGAGAAGCTGACGAGCATCATGGACTGGTCGGACCGCACCACGGCGGTGCTGTTCGGGGACGGCGCGGGCGCGACGTTGGTTCGGCCCTGCACGGGCACGCGGGGCATTCTCTCCTCGTATCTGAAGTCGGACGGCACGCTGGCCGAATTGCTCTACCGGCGGGGCGGCGGCGCGTCGCACCCGCCGAGCGAAGAGCTGCTGAAGGACCACAGCTACTACATCAAGATGGCCGGCCGCGAGGTGTTCAAGGCGGCCGTCCTGTCCATGGCGGACGCCTGCGACCAGGCGCTGCGGCGCGCGGGGCTGACGGCCGACGACATCGACCTGCTCATCCCCCACCAGGCCAACATCCGCATCATCGAAGCGACGGCCAAGCACGCCGGGGTGCCCATGGAGAAGGTCTACGTGAACGTGGACCGGTTCGGGAATACCTCGGCGGCGTCGATCGCCATCGCGCTCGATGAAGCGGTGAAGACCGGCCGGCTCACGGCGGGGATGACGGTGATGTTCTGCGCCTTCGGCGCGGGCTTCACGTGGGCGAGCATGGTCGTGCGGTGGTAGCGGCGGGGTCCGTCGTGTGGCTCTGCCCGGGGCAGGGCGCGCAAAAAGTCGGGATGGGCAAGGACCTCGCGGAACGATTTCCCGCGGCGCGCGAGACGTTGCAGGCGGTTGACGACGCGCTCGGCGTCGCCCTGAGCCGGCTCATGTTCACCGGACCGGAGGAGGACCTCACCGCCACTCACAACGCCCAGCCCGCGATCCTCGCGCACAGCGCCGCCGTGTTCGCGGTGCTTCGCGACGCCGTGCGCAGCGCCCCTCCCGCCGCAGCCGCCGGCCATTCGCTCGGCGAGTACTCGGCGTACGTGACGGCCGGCGCCTTGGCGGCCGCCGCTGCGGCGCGGCTGGTGCGCCGCCGCGGCGAGCTGATGCACCAGGCGGGCGCGGCGCGGCCGGGAACGATGGCGGCGGTCTTGGGGCTCGCGACGGCGGAGGTGGAAGCCGCCTGCCGCGAGGCGAGCGCTGGCGGCGGCGTGGCCGTCCCGGCCAACTTGAACGCGCCGGACCAGACCGTGATTTCGGGTGACCCGGCGACGGTCGCCCGGGCGGGGGATGCGTGCAAGGCGCGCGGCGCCAAGCGGGTGCTGCCGCTGAAGGTGAGCGGCGCGTTCCACTCGCCGTTGATGGCGCCGGCCGCGGAGCCCTTGCGGGCCGCGCTCGAGGCGGCCCCCTGGCGCGAGCCGGCGTTTCCGGTGGTCGCGAACGCGACGGCCGAGCCGGTCCGCGAGGCGGCGGCCGCGCGAGCGCTGCTCGCCGAGCAGCTCACCGCCCCGGTGCGGTGGGTAGGGTGCATGCAGCGCGCCGCGGAACTCGCGGGAGCGCGCGGACGGTTTATCGAGATCGGACCCGGGACCGTGCTCGCCGGTCTGCTGAAGCGGATCGTGCCGGGGGCGAATGTGGTGAGCCTGGGCAGTGCGGACGAGGTCGCAAAGTTCATGGAGGCGGCGTGAGTCTGATTGGGTGGGCATGAAACTCGACCTGTCCGGCAAAGTTGCTCTGGTGACGGGGGGCACGCGGGGGATCGGCCACTCGATCTGCCGCGCCCTGGTCGGAGCCGGCGCGCACGTGGCCCTGTGCGCCCGGGACGGCAGCAAGGCGGAGCAGGTAGCAGGCGCGCTCGGCCACGGCGCCCGCGGCTACGCCTGCGACGTCGGCCTGGCCGCCCAGGTCGAGGCGCTGGTCGACGGGGTGGAGAAGGACTTCGGCCGTATCGACATCCTGGTGAACAACGCCGGCTTCACGCGCGACAACCTGGTGTTCCGCATCAAGGAGACCGACTGGGATAGCGTGCTCGACACGAACCTGAAGGGCGCCTTCCTGATGACCAAGTACGCCGCGCGCGGCATGATCAAACGGCGCTGGGGCCGGGTCGTCAACATCTCCAGCGTGGTGGGCATCAACGGCAACAAGGGACAGTCCAACTACGCGGCGTCCAAGGCCGGGCTGGTCGGCTTCACCAAGGCGGTGGCCAAGGACCTGGCGTCGCGCAACGTGCTGGTCAACGCCGTCGCCCCCGGCTATATCGATACGGAACTGACGAGCGGGATCTCCGCGGAGGCCAAGCAGTACCTCCTCGACAACATCCCGCTGGGACGGCTGGGCGAGGCCACGGACATCGCCAGCGCCGTCCTCTTTCTCGCCTCCGACTTGGCCAGCTACATTACGGGACAGGTGCTGGTCGTCGACGGCGGGATGGTGATGTGACCACGAACCCCCCCTACCTCCGCTGAGGGTCATCATGGCAATGGACATGAAGCAGCTCGAAGAGAAGGTCAAGGACATCATCGTCGAAGAGCTGGGGGTGGAGCGCGACAAACTCACGCCCGACGCGAGCTTCATGGAGGACCTCGGCGCGGACAGCCTCGACACCGTCGAGCTCGTCATGGCCTTCGAGAAAGAGTTCGACATCGACATCCCCGACGAGGAGGCCGAGAAGCTCCGCACCGTCGGCGCGGCGATGCAGTACCTGCACGACAAGATGGGGAAGTAAGACACGTGAAACGCCGCGTGGCGGTCACGGGCCTCGGGCTCGTGACGCCGTTGGGCAATACGGTGGCGGCCACCTGGGAGGCCATGGTCGCGGGGCGCTCGGGGGCGGGGCCGATCACGCGCTTCGACCCCGGGCAGCTGCCGGTCAAGTTCGCGTGCGAAGTGAAGGGCTTCGACCCGACCCTCTACCTGGATAAGAAGGAGGCCCGCCGCTTCGACCTGTTCACCCAGTTCGCGATGGCCGCCGCCGTCCAGGCCGTGACGGACGCGTGCCTCGAGCAGACCTGGAATCAGGTGGACCTGCAGCGGGTGGGGGTCATCATCGGCAGCGGCACGGGGGGCATCGCCACCTTCGAGGAGCAGTGCCGCACCTACCTCGAGAAGGGACCGAGTCGCGTGTCCCCCTTCTTCGTCCCGATGTTCATGGCGAACGTCGCGTCGGCGGTGGTCTCGATGCGGTACGGGGCCAAGGGCCCGAATTACTGCACCGTGTCGGCGTGCGCCACGTCGGGGCACGCGCTCGGCGACGCGTTCCGGCTCATCCAGCACGACGAAGCGGACGTGATGATCACCGGCGGCTCCGAGGCGGCCATCACGCCGCTGGCGCTGGCGAGCTTCGCCAACATGAAAGCCCTCTCCGAGCGCAACGACGACCCCGCCACCGCGAGCCGACCGTTCGACAAGGACCGCGACGGCTTCGTGATGGGGGACGGCGCAGCGGTGGTGATCCTCGAGGAGTGGGAGCACGCCCGGAAGCGCGGCGCCAAGATCCAGGGCGAGATCGTCGGGTACGGCATGACCGCCGACGCCTACCACATCACCGCGCCGTCGCCCGACGGCGAGGGGGCGCATCGGGCCATGCGCCTGGCGATGGCGGACGGCGGCATCCGGCCCGAGCAGGTGGGCTACATCAACGCCCACGGCACATCCACGCCGCACGGCGACGCGGCGGAGACGGCGGCAGTCAAAGCCGTCTTCGGCGAGCACGCGCGCCAGCTGATCTTCGGGTCCACCAAGTCGATGACGGGACACCTGCTGGGCGCCGCGGGCGCGCTCGAATTCACGGTGTGCGCCCTGGCGCTGCGGGACGGCATCATCCCGCCGACGATCAACCAGTTCACGCCCGATCCGGCGTGTGACCTGAACTCCGCACCCAATCACGCCGTGCGCCGCCCGATCGAGGTGGCGCTGTCCAACTCGTTCGGCTTCGGCGGGCACAACGTGACGCTCGCGTTGCGGCGGGTGGCCGCATGAAATTGCGGATTGCGGATTGCGGATTGCGGAATGGCAAGGCGAGGTCGAGCGGCTGATGTCCGCCCGGGATCCGGCGCTGGCCCCGATCGTTGCCAAGGTCGAGCGCGGTGAGCGGCTCACCCGCGACGATGGGCTCGCCCTCTTCCACTCCAGCGATCTCCTCACCATCGGCCGCCTCGGCGACTTGGCCAACCGGCACCGCAACGGCGACCGCGTCTACTTCGCCGCGAACCAGCACATCAACCCGACCAACGTCTGCGTCCTGCGCAACACGTGCGTGTTCTGCTCGTTCGCGCGGATGCCGCGGGAAGAGGGCGCCTACACCCGCAGCCTCGAGGAGGTGTTCGCCGAAGCGGACGCCGCGCACGATAACCCGACGCGCGAGTTCCACATCGTCGGCGGGCTGCACCCCAAGCTGCGGCTCGCCTATTACCTGGAGATGTTCCGCGGCCTCAAGCAGCGTCACCCCGACGTGCAGATCAAGGCGCTCACCGCCGTCGAGGTCGCGCACCTGGCGCGCATCGAGCACCTGAGCGTGCGCGAGGTGCTCCAGGCGATGAAGGAAGCGGGGGTGACGAGCCTGCCGGGGGGAGGGGCCGAGGTGTTCAGCCCGGCCGCGCGGGCGACGATCGCCGACAAGAAGCTCACCGGCGAGGAATGGCTCGCGGTGCACCGCGAGGCCCACGGGCTGGGCATCCCCTCCAACTGCACGATGCTCTACGGGCACGTGGAGACGATGGAGGACCGCGTCGATCACCTGCTGGCGCTGCGCGCCCTCCAGGACGAGACCGGCGGCTTCCTCACCTACATTCCGCTCGCCTACCATCCCGACCACAACGAGCTGGGCGAGGCGCTGGGCCGCACCGGCACGGCGACGTCGGGCTGCGACGACCTGAAGAACATCGCCGTCGGGCGCCTGCTGCTGGACAACATGCCGCACGTGAAGACCCATTGGCCGATGGTGACCCCGTTCATCTCGCAGATCGGGCTCACCTTCGGCTGCGACGACCTCGAGGGAACGGTGGTGTTCGAGCGGGTCTATCACGAGGCCGGCGCCGGCACGCCGATGTGGCTTGCCTACGATCAGATCATCGAGCTGATCCGCGGGGCGGGGAAGGTGCCGGTGGAGCGCGACGCGCTCTACCAGGTCGTGCGCACGTTCGAAGACTGGGTGCCGGGGCGGAGTAATGCGCGGCCCAAGGGTCCCGTAGGTCCTACGTTCGAAATCCAGCACCGAGCCCGTGCGCAAGCCCGGGGTGGGCGAAAGCTCCCGGTGCTCAGCGCCGTGGACGGGGCCGAATGAGACTCGGCCGCATCGGGTATATCAACTGCTACCCGGTCTACGGCGCGATCGACCGGAACGTGGTGGCCGCGCCGGGCGAGCTGGTGACCGGCACGCCGGCCGAGCTGAACGATCTATTAGTGGCGGGCGAGCTCGATGTAAGCGTGATCAGCGCCGTCGAGTACGCCCGGCACGCCCGGGACCTCGTGCTGCTGCCCGAGCTGGCGATCTCCTGCGACGGGCCGGTGCGCAGCGTGATGCTGCTCAGCCGTCGGACGGTCGGACAGCTGGACGGTCGGACCGTGCTCCTCACCGCCTCCTCACGAACGTCCGTGGCGCTGCTCGAGCTGCTCTGCCGGGAAGTCTGGAAGATCCGGCCGCGGTTCGCGGAGGCGCGGGCCGAGGCGAGCGATCTGGACCACCTGGCGAAGCTGCCTCATGACGCAGTGCTCGTCATCGGGGATCCGGCGCTGTTGCTTGCGGCGCGCGGTGCCTACCCGGAGGTCGTGGATCTGGGCGACGCCTGGAAACGCTGGACGGGCCTGCCGTTCGTGTTCGCCGTCTGGGCGGCGCAGCGCGCGGCCGACCCTGGCGCGGTGCAGCGGGCTCACCAGGCCCTCCTGGCGTCCCGCGCGTGGGGTCTCGCGCACCTGGACGACCTCGCCGCCGCCGCCGCGCGCGCCACCGGCATAGCAGTGCCGGCCTGCCGGGAGTATCTGGCGGGGCTGGACTACGCCCTGACCTACAAACACCTCGCCGGGCTGACGGATTTCTTCCGCCGGCTCGCGGCCGACGGCATCGTGCCCGACGGCTCGCTCCAGTTCCTGCACGTGGCCTGAGCGATGGTCACCGTCCCTCCCCCCGACCGGATCGATCGCTCCCGCCCCGAGTTCCGCGACTTCGTCGAGCTCTACGAGCGGGCGTCGCTGCTCGAGCTGGGCCGGCTCGCCGACGACACGCGCTGGCGCCTGCATCCCGAGAACGTCGTCACCTACATCATCGACCGCAACGTCAACTACACCAATGTGTGCGTCGCCGACTGCAAGTTCTGCGCGTTCTACCGGCGGCCCAAGCACCCGGAGGGGTATCTCCTTTCCTATGAGGAGATCGGCCGCAAGATCGACGAGCTGAAGGCGATCGGGGGGGTGCAGATCCTGATGCAGGGGGGGCACAACCCCTACGTGCCGTTCGAGTGGTACCTGGACCTGCTGCGCTACATCAAGCGGCATCACCCGATCCATATCCACGGCTTCTCGCCGTCCGAGGTGGACTTCTTCGCCGGTCGGTTCGGGATGACGATCGAGGAGGTCATCAAGGAGCTCGTCGCGGCGGGGCTCGATTCGATCCCCGGCGGCGGCGGCGAGATCCTGGTGCAGGACATTCGCGACCAGGTCGCCAGGAAGAAAGCGGGCGCCGACCGCTGGCTCGAGGTGATGGAAATCGCGCATCGGCTGGGCCTCAAGACCTCGGTGACGATGATGTACGGCCTGGGCGAATCGCTCGCCGACCGCATCGAGCACCTGTTCCGCGTCAAGGCGGTGCAGCAGCGCACCAAGGGGTTCACGGCGTTCATCTGCTGGCCGCTGCAACCCGAGAACTCCGAGCTGGCGCACATCCCCAAAACCGACGCCGTGACGTACCTGCGCGCGCAGGCGATCGCCCGCATCGTGCTCGACAACGTGCCTAACATTCAGGCCTCCTGGGTGACGATGGGGATGAAGGTGGGGCAGGTGGCGCTGCGCTTCGGCGCCAACGACTTCGGCTCGCTGATGATGGAGGAGAACGTGGTGTCCGCGGCGGGCACGACGCACCGGACAACGCTGGCCGAGATGCAGCGCCTGATCGCCGATGCGGGCTACACTCCGAAGCAGCGCAAGCAGGACTATACCGTCCTGGAGGATGCAGCATGAACAGCCGGGATGGGGGATGCGGGATGGGGGATGCGTGGTGTGCCTGACGTGCTCATTCTCGTCGGCTCAGAGTCCGACAAGCCCCGGATCGAGCCCGCGTTCGAGGTGCTCTCGAAGGCGGGCGTATCGTATGAGTTCCACGTCTCATCGGCGCATCGCCAGCCCGATCAGACGGCAAAGCTGGTGTCGGGTGCCAAGGGTCAGGGTTTCAAGGTGATCATCGCAGGAGCCGGACTATCGGCCGCCCTGCCGGGCTTTGCGGCCTCGCTCACCGACCTCCCCGTGATCGGCGTGCCGTTCGCGGCCGGGCCGTTGAACGGGATGGACGCGCTGCTCGCCATCGCGCAGCTCCCCGCCGGCGTCCCCGTCGCCACGGTGGGGATCGACAACGCCAAGAACGCCGCCCACCTCGCCGTCCGCATCCTCAAGGCCTGAGATGCGCGTCGGCATCGGGTACGACGCGCACCGATTCGCCGACCGCCGCAAGTTGATTCTGGGCGGGGTGGAGATTCCGCATCCCAAGGGGCTCGAGGGCCACTCCGACGCGGACGCGGTGGCTCACGCCCTCACCGATGCCATCCTCGGCGCCGCGGGCCTGGGCGACATCGGCCGGCTGTTCCCCGACACCGACCCCCGCTGGAAGCACGCCGACTCGATCCAGCTGCTCAACCAGGCATACCTCAAGACACTGGAAGCGGGGCACGAGTTCGTGCAGGCGGACATCACCGTGATCTGCGAGCGCCCCAAGCTCGCCCCGCACATCGAGGCGATGCAGGAGCGGCTCGCCGGCGCGCTGCTGGTGCCGCCATCCACCGTCTCCGTGAAGGCCAAGACCAACGAGGGGATGGGGTGGATCGGGCGCGGGGAAGGCGTGGCGGTGATCGCGGTGGCGGTGCTGACGTAGTGACCGGCCTTCTCGCAACCCTCGAGTCCCTTCCCCCCGGCCCTCTCTATGCCCTGATCGGGCTGCTCGCCGCCGTCGAGAACGTCTTTCCCCCTGTACCTGCGGACACCGCCGTGGCGGTGGGGGGCTTCCTGGCCGGCCGGGGAACCCTGGACGTCTGGGCCGTGTTCCTCGTCACCTGGATCGCCAACGTCGGCTCGGCGGCGGGGGTGTACGCGGTGGCGCGGCGCTACGGGCCGCCGTTCTTCGCGGGACCGATCGGGCGCCGGCTGATGCCGCCGCACGTGCTGCAACACATCGCCGCGGCGTATCACCGGCATGGCCTGTGGGGAATCTTCTTATCGCGCCTGTTGCCGGTGTGGCGCGCGGTGGTGCCGCCGTTCGCGGGGATCGCGCAGGTGCCGGCGGCGCGAGCGCTCGTCCCCATGGCGGTCGCCTCAGGACTGTGGTATGGGGCCATCACCTTCCTC
>QHUY01000216.1 GCA_003223415.1 Gemmatimonadota bacterium | reverse complement strand
CCTGGCCCAGGTGATACGTGAAATGCGCGGCGAGGTGCAGCAGGAAGTCCCCCGTGGACAGCGTGACCCCGCCCACGGGCTGCGGGTAGGGTTTCGCCAGGTCCTGCTCGCGCAGGAGAGCCATCGTCTGCGCCACGGCCGCGAGGGCGGTGTCGATCTGACGCAACAGCTCGGCCCGCGGCACGTCGCGTCGACCGAACTCGGCATCGCGGTCGCGCACGTACCCCGTCCCGCCAAGCACGGTGCCCAAGAAGTACTGGAGATTGCCCACCAGATGGAGGGCCAGGTTGCCGCCCGAGTTGGTAATGCCCGGCTGCACCCGCCACAGATCCCGCTCCTCCGGGTAGGCTTCGATTTCCCGCCGCAGCGCGCGGAGGTCGCGCGCGAAGATTGCGCCGAGCCAGGTTGTCAGCATATGCGGTGAACGTAGCCGAAACCAGGCCCGTCGGCGAGCGTGGCCTGGGAACCTTCGCAACGGCAGACTGGTAGTTACAAGGTGAACTCTTTCAGGCAGCCCTCTATGGGGTGAGGCGTAGACACCTCTTGCTTGCTGCTGCGGTGGCGATCGCCCAACCGCTGCAGGCGCAGGGCTCAGGCGACGGCTTCCTGTTTAAGCAGCCGGATGTGAGTTGGGAGGTACGGGGCGGGTTCGATCGCGCCACTGCCGCCAGCGACATCTTCTCCTTCGTCACAGATCAGCTCACCGTGAAGCGCGGCGATTTCAGCTCCGCCACGCTGGGAGCGGATTTCGGGATCCGCTTGAGCGCGCGCTTCGACCTCGTGCTCGGCGTGGCCTATTCCGGCTCGAGAACCCGCTCAGAATTCCGCCGCTGGGTGGACCAGGACAACCTCCCCATCTCACAGGCCACCTACTTCCGCCGCGTCCCCGTCACTGCGAGTCTGAAGGCGTATCTCCTGCCGCGCGGCCGCTCCATCGGGCGGTTCGTGTGGCTGCCCCTGCGCTCCGCGCCCTACGTGGGCGTCGGCGCCGGACAAATGTGGTATCGGTTCCGGCAGGCTGGGGACTTCGTCGACTTCCAGACCCTCAACGTTTTCACCGACGACTTCAACGCGTCCGGTTGGACGTGGACGGCGCACGCCTTCGCCGGGGTGGAGGTTTCGCTCAGCCCCCGCTTCGTCATGACGGGGGAAGGACGCTACACGTGGGCTAGGGGGCCTCTCGGTACCGACTTCGTCGGATTCCACAACATCGATCTGTCGGGGTTCGCGATGACGGCCGGCCTCGCGGCCAGGCTGTGAGAGGATGGGCAACATGAAGACTCGATCGCACGGCGCGCTCCTGGTCGGAGCCCTGCTGCTCATCGTCGCAACGACGGTTCGGGCGCAAGACGCGCAGGCGGACCCTCGCTGGCAAGCGTGGTTGGGATGTTGGGAGCCAACAGACGCGCCGCCGGAGGCTGCGACGCAGCTGGTGTGCGTGATTCCCGCGACGGGAACGTCGGCCGTGGAGATCCTCACGGTTGCAGACGGCCGAATCGTGGCGCGCGAGCATGTCGAGGCAACGGGGGGGAGGGGGGACGCGCGCGTGGCGAGCACTCGGAACGGCTGCACGGGCTGGGAGAGCGCCGAATGGTCCCCCCAGGGGCAGCGCGTGTACATACGTTCCGAGTACGTCTGCCCGGACGGCCCGCGGCGCAGCTCGAGCGGGCTGATGGCCATCTCCGCGACCGGCGAGTGGCTCGACGTGCAAGGCGTCGCCCTGGCGGGTGGGCAGACCGGCGTCCGCGTCCGGCGCTACCGTGAAGCAGGCGCCTTGTCCCAGAGCGCGGTGCCCGAGGAGATCGCTTCGGTGCCGAGGAGCGGTGTCCGGGCGGTGGCGGCGGCGCGGGCTGCGGTGGGGGCGTCGCTCACCACGGCCGACGTCGTCGAAGCGACGCGGCACCTGGAGGCCCCCGTGGTCGAGGCGTGGCTCGCCGAGCGGGGCCAGAGGTTCGCAGTCGACGCCAAGGGTCTCGTGATCCTGGCGGACGCCGGCGTCCCCACGCGTGTGATCGACCTCGTGGTCGCGCTGTCGTATCCCCAGGTGTTCGCGGTGAACCCCGCCTCGCGACAGGTGGGCTTCCTGCGCCAGTCGCCCGACTCCTCCCGCTATGCCTTCCCGAGCACCTACGGCTACTCGCCGTTCAGCTGGGACTACTACCCCTACTCCTACGACGGCTACTACGATGGCTACGGGCCGTATGGCTCCCCGTACGGCAATGGCTTTTGGTACGGCGGGTACCCAGGCGGCACCCCGGTGATCATCGTGGTGAAAGGCGACGTGACCCCCTCCCCGAAGCACGGGCGCCTTGTGAACGGCCACGGATATTCCGAGGGAACCAGCGCCGGCACAACGAGCCAACCGCCCCCCCCCGTTTCTTCGTCGCGTGGGTGGGCACCATCGACGTCAGCGGCCTCCGGGCGGACGTCATCTGCCGGGACCACCTCAAGCTCCAGCTCGAGCACGCGGACGGCCAAGCCGCGTCAATAGGTCAGCGGCGCGAGACCCCGCTGCCGCAACCGCGCGTTGAGCGCGGGAAGCTTCTCCGTCCGAGCCTCCTGCCACCGCCGCTCCGCCCGGGCTAGTCGTCCCTGCACCTCGGCGAATGCCTCGCGCGCCTGCTCGGTGGGCTCACGGTCCGCGCTCAGGGCCACCGTTTCGAGGCCGGCGAGCTCGCCGCCGCCGCCCGCCGCCTGTACCAGGCTGTCGACCGCCCGCTCGAGTGCGGCCACCGCCGACCGGGTCTCCGCGTCGAGTGGCTTCCCACCTCCCGCTCCCTGCAGCGTACGCAGCTGGTCGCGCACCCCACGCACCGCGCCCTGCAACGCGCGCTGCGCGGCCATTGCGCTCCCAATTTCGAGCGCCA
>QHUY01000215.1 GCA_003223415.1 Gemmatimonadota bacterium | reverse complement strand
CCCCATGAAAAAATTCGCCTCGGTGGCCGCCTACTTGAGGGCGGTCCCACCCGCCCCGCGGGCCGCTCTCCAGAAGCTGCGCAGGACGATCAAGGCCGCCGCGCCCCAGGCGACCGAGGTCATCAGTTACGGAATCCCGATGTTCAAGCACCACGGAATGCTGGTGGGCTACGCCGCCTTCAAGGATCACTGCAGCCTCTTCATGAGTACCTCCCTCACGAAGGCGCACAAGCAAGCGCTCGCGTCGTACGACACCTCCAAGGGCACCATCCGCTTTGCTGCGGACAAACCCCTCCCCGCGGCCCTGGTGCGGAAGCTGGTCAAGGCGCGTATCGCGCAAAACGAGCGCAGGCGGTGACGACCTCCGATACCCACAGCGCGATCGACGCGGTGTGGCGGATCGAGTCGGGCAAGCTCATCGCCGGGCTCACGCGGATGACGGGCGACGTCGGCCTCGCCGAAGATCTCGCGCAGGACGCGCTGGTCGCGGCGCTCGAGCGGTGGCCCGAAACGGGCGTCCCGGACAACCCGGGCGCGTGGCTGATGACTACGGCGAAGCGCCGCGCCATCGACGTGTTTCGCCGGGGTAAGCTGGTGGATCGCAAGCACCAAGAGCTCGGTCCCGAGCTCCTGGCCCGGCAGGAGAATCCCGAGGGGGGTCTCGCGGCCGCGATCGACGATCACGTCGGCGACGATCTCCTGGGCCTGATTTTCACCACCTGCCATCCGGTGCTCTCGACCGAGGCACGCGTGGCACTTACGCTCCGCCTCCTGGGTGGTCTCACGACCGACGAGATCGCCCGGGCGTTTCTCGTTCCGGAGCCGACGATCGCGCAGCGCATCGTCCGGGCCAAGCGGACGCTCCGCGAAGCGCGCGTGCCGTTCGAGGTCCCCCGCGGCGTCGAGCTGACCGCCCGGCTGTCGTCCGTGCTCGAGGTGCTGTACCTCATATTCAACGAGGGCTACTCGGCCACGGCCGGTGATGACTGGGTGCGGCCGGGACTGTGCGAGGACGCGCTCCGGCTCGGCCGCATCGTGGCCGAACTCGCGCCCCAAGACCCCGAGGTCCAGGGCCTCGTTGCGCTGATGGAGATCCAGGCGTCGCGACTCAAGGCGCGGGTCGGCCCGGCCGGGGAGCCGATCCTGCTCCTCGATCAAGATCGCGCGCGCTGGGATCAGCTCCTCATACGTCGCGGCCTCACGGCGCTCGATCGGGCGGAGCAGCTCGCCGGCGCCCTGGGCCCGTACGCGCTCCAGGCGGCCATCGCCGCCTGCCACGCGCGGGCGCGCACCGGGGAGGACACCGACTGGACGCGCATTACGGCGCTCTACGATGCCCTGGCCCAGCTCACGCCCTCCCCCATCGTGGAGTTGAATCGCGCCGTGGCGTACGCCATGGCCTTCGGTCCGGCGGCTGGTCTCGAGATCGTCGATGCGCTCACGTCCGAGCCCGCCCTCGCGAGCTATCACCTCCTGCCGAGCGTGCGGGGCGACTTCCTCGCCAAGCTCGGCCGCTTCGGCGAGGCCCGGGCGGAGTTCGAGCGCGCGGCCTCGCTCACGCGCAACGCCCCCGAGCGCACGCTGCTGCTCGAGCGCGCCGCCGCCTGCCGGCGCGGAGCGGCGCCCAACCATCCGACGGAGTCCTGATGCCCTCTACGAACGGCAAGATCTGCTACATCGAGATGCCCGCGGTCGATATCCGTCGTTCGGCCGACTTCTACGCCAAGGTGTTCGGCTGGGGGATCCGGCGGCGCGGCGACGGCGCCACCGCCTTCGACGACACCACGGGCGCGGTGAGCGGCACCTGGGTGATCGGCCGGCCGGCGTCCTCGCAACCCGGCCTGCTCGTCTACATCATGGTGGACAGCGTGGCCGCGACCATCGACGCCGTCATTGCTCACGGAGGCGCGCTCGTGCAGCCGATCGGCGCGGACGCGCCTGAGGTGACTGCGCGTTTCCGCGATCCCGCGGGAAACGTCATCGGCCTCTACCAGGAGCCCGGCCGGTAAACTCGCGGGGCACGATGATCGTTCATCTCCTGGACGGCACCTACGAGCTGTTCCGCCAGTTCTACGGCCGGCGTCGCTTCGAGAAGGGCGAGAACAAGCCCTTCGACGCCGTCGGCGGCGTGCTGCATTCAGTGTTGGAGATCCTCGAGCAGGGCGCCACACACATCGGTGTAGCGACCGATCACGTCATCGAGTCCTTCCGCAACGCGCTCTGGTCCGACTACAAGACGGGGGACGGCATCGAGCCCGCCCTGCTCGCGCAGTTCCACCCGCTCGAAGACGCCCTCGCCGCCATGGGGGTGGCGGTATGGCCCATGATCGAGCTGGAGGCGGACGACGGTCTGGCCTCCGCGGCGCGCATCGCCTCCGCAGACGAGAGGGTCCAGAAAGTCTGCATCTGGTCGCCCGACAAGGACCTGGCGCAGTGCGTGTGCGGCGACCGGATCGTGCAGGTGGACCGCAAGGGGCAGACGGTCCGCAACGCCGCAGGTATCCGCGACAAGTTCGGGGTGGAGCCCGCCTTGATTCCCGACTTCCTCGCCCTGGTGGGGGACGCGGCAGACGGTTATCCGGGCATCCCGGGGATAGGCCGGGTCACGGCGGCACGGCTCCTGAACCGGCACGGCGGCATCGAGGCCTTCCCGCCGGAAGTCCTCGGGGACCGGCGCGACCTGGCGTTGCGGTTCAAAGAGCTGGCAACGCTCAGGACCGACGCACCGCTGTTCAGCGATGTGGAGGAGCTGAAGTGGCGCGGCCCCACCAGCGCATTCGCGGCATGCGCGGAGCGCCTGGGAGATGCTCGCTTGCCGCAGCGCTGCCGAACGATCCTTGACACGGCCGCTCAGACATGAGCAGGGCTC
>QHUY01000214.1 GCA_003223415.1 Gemmatimonadota bacterium | reverse complement strand
GCGGCGCGGCGCCCACGTGACGTTCGCCATGCCCCCGACGTTGAGGAGCAGCCGGCCCCGCTCGGGGTGGCCGAACAGCATCACGTCGGCGAGGGGCACGAGCGGCGCTCCCTGCCCGCCCGCCGCGACGTCGCGCGCGCGGAAATCGCTCACCACGCGCACGCCCACGCGCTCCGCGATCACCGCCGGGTCGCCCAGCTGCAACGTCGCGCGACCCGGCTCGTGCCAGATCGTCTGGCCGTGCGAGGCGACGAACGCAAGGTCCTTGGGCGACGTGCGCGCCTGGGCGAGCAGCTCGAGCACGGCGCCGGCGAACCGCTCGCCCAGGGCGACGTGCAGCAGGGCCAGGTCTTTCGAGCCACCGCGCGCGATCGTGTCGATGATCTGCCCGCGCTCCGCCGCGGTGTAGGGCTCCTGGCGGAAGGCGACGAGCTGCGCGTCGGGGAGGGAAGGATCATCGGTGAGCCGCACGAGCGCCGTGGACACTCCGTCGAGCGACGTGCCCGACATGAGGCCGACGGCGAGACGCGCGGTCACGCCTTGACCGGCGGCGGGTCTCCCACGGCCCGCCGCACGAACCCGCCTGCCTCCGCGAGCAGGCGCTCGGCCTCGGGCTTGCCGACGCGCTTCGCGACCATGACGATGGCGAGCTTCACGCTGCCGCCCGCGGCTTCGATCGCGCGCCGCGCCGCGCCCCGGTCCACCCCGCAGCATTCCATCACGATGCGCTCGCCGCGGTCCCGCAGCTTGTCGCTCCACGCCATCAGGTCTACCATCAAATTGCCGTACGCGCGGCCCAGCCGGATCATCGCGCCGGTCGAGATCGTATTGAGCACGAGCTTCGTCGCCGTGCCGGCCTTCATGCGCGTCGAGCCGGTGAGCGCCTCGGGGCCCACGCGGGGAAGGATCAGTACGTCGCACGTCTCCGCCAGGAGCTTCGGGGGGTCCGAGCAGGACAATAGGCCGGTCGCCGCGCCGATCGTCTGCGCCCGCGCCAGCGCCGCCCGCACGAACGGCGTGGTGCCGCTCGCCGCGATGCCGAGCACGAAGTCCTTGGGGCTCACGCGGGCGTCGTCCATCGCCGCCATCCCGGCGTTCACGTCGTCCTCCGCGCCCTCGAGCCCCTTCAGGAGGGCCTGGTAGCCGCCCGCGATGATGCCGACGACCATCTCGGGCGGCGTCCCGAACGTCGGGGGACATTCGCTCGCGTCCAGCACGCCCAGCCGGCCCGACGTGCCCGCGCCGACGTAGATCAGGCGGCCCTCCTTCTTGAACGTCGCGACCACGAGGTCGATGGCGCGGGCGATGTCCTCGCGCACCGCGCGCACCGCCTGCGCCACGGTGGCATCCTCGGCGTTGATGAGATCCACGATCTCGAGCGTCGCGGCGACGTCGATGCGCTGCGTCCGGGGATTCCGCTGCTCGGTGAGGCGCGGGTCGAGGTATTCGGGAGAGGGAACGGTCATGAATGGTGTCGGGTGGCCCCAAGTTAGACGTTGACCTGGATTCGGGCCAGCGGGGGCGGCAGGGTACGTCGGCTGCGAGCGTTGGTTAAGTCGTAACGCGGTAGTAAGCAATTCGCGTCGGGCCAACTCCTATCGACGCGGCAATGGAGAGGGGTGCGTGGGCTGGTAGAGACCGAGTTCGCCGCCGCTCGGCAGTCTGATCGTCGTCCTCAGCCCCCAATCCTCTTTCTCGATTTCAGTGGCGGCGACACCCTTCGCCTCCAGCGCCTGCAGAGTCGAACGCAGGTCGTCGCACATCAGGTAGAGCACGGCCCCGAGGAGGTCGTGCGTTGCGTGGCGCTGGACGACGTTATCACTGGAGGGGTGCACGGCGATCTCGGCTGGCGGCAGCGCGAGGATGAGCCACCCACCGCCCGCGTCGACACCCCGAAAGCCGAGCACGTCACGCAAGAACCGTCGATCGGCGTCGGGGTCCTTGCTGTAGAGCATGACGTGAGCCCCGTTGATCATTGGTCACGAGGTAAGGTCAGACGGCGCCGGCCGGCGCGGGGCGGAACCCCTTGTCGGCGGCCACCGCCAGCCAGACGAAGAGCGCCAGCACCAGAACCTGCGTGAGCGCAAAGGGCGGCTCGGACTGGGTCGGTGCGGCAACGACCAACGCGGGAAGCCTTCGGAACAGCTGCACGACCAGCACAAAGACGTTGAGATAGGTGGCGAAGACGACGCCGACCACGTAGGTCCGGCGCCACGCTCCGGCGAAGTGCTTGACGTAGTGCGCCACGATCACGATCGGCAGGACCACGAGCGACACGATCCCCACGGCGTGAGACGGCAGGAACGCAACGAAGGGAAAGCCGAACCCGGTGGCGCTCGTCGCGATGGTGGTGATCAGAAAGACGACCGCCCAGCGGTCGAGCCGCTTGCCGCCGACGAGCCCGCCCGCGACGACGAGGCCGGCGATGATGCCGACGAGACTCACCACCACGTGGATCAGGGTGAACGTCGTGAGGCCGAAGATCATAGAGGGCCTAATCTACGCGTCGCCCGGGCTTCCGGCGAGCGTACAATGCTCTTGAAGCGATCACCGCCCGCCAGCTTCAAGCGCTGGTTAGGGCAGCAGCTTTAGCCTACCTG
>QHUY01000213.1 GCA_003223415.1 Gemmatimonadota bacterium | reverse complement strand
TGGAAAGAATACGGCACCGGGGTTGGCGGCGACCTGCTGGTCCATCTGATCAGTGGAATGATGTTCATGGTGGGCATCAATGAGCCGCCGAGGCAGGTTTTGTCCGTGGGTGGCATCCGGCGCTGGAACGACGGTCGCAATATGCCCGACGTGCACGCCGTTGCTTACTACTATGGCGAGCTGCCCGTGTACATGCGGCTGAATCTGGGGACGGAGATGCCGGAGACCTACCGCATCCAGGGATCGAAGGGAGTTCTGGAGGTGACCGGATCCAGCTTGAGCTTCGCGCCGCAAACCGGCAAGGATGCGTACCCCAGCTATTATGCCAACAGCTTCCCCCGGGCGATGCGGGAGGCATACGTCGCGAAATGGCATCAGGAAAACGATCCGCAGCCGGGCCAGGAGCCGATGCCCGAGTCGATCGCATTTCCTGACTACGACGACGTCAGGCCGCATCTGTGGACGTTCTTTGAGGCGGTGCGCTCTCGGAAGCCCGTGGTCGAGGATGCGGTGTTTGGTCACCACGCGGCGCTGGCCTGCCACATGGCGAATGAGTCGTACTTTCGTAAGAGCGCCGTATCTTGGGACGAGGCCTCGAAGACGATCAAGAGCTGACGGTCACGAGCTTCTTAGGCGGCGCGCAAGCGCGAGTCAGGCCGCCAGGCGTCGTGCCTCGAACGGCCACGTTCGTCCTTTCCACGACCACGCTCCGAAACACACCGCACCCAGCACCAGCGCGCCCAGTCCAAACGCGACCACCGTAGGCGGCGTCGTGGCAAAGATGAAGATCCATCCCAGCAGAGCGACGAGGCTCGGCAACGGATAGAGCCACATCCGATAAGGCCTCGGCATGTCCGGCGCTCGCCGACGCAGCAACGTCACCGCGCCGATCTGCCCGATGAACTGCACGAGAATCCGCGTCGTGATCAACGCATCTATCACCATGCCCAGCGACACGAAACCGGCGAGGATCGAGAGGACGCCAAGCACGACGAGCGAGACGTTTGGGAATCCCTGGGACGGATGGAGGCGCGCGAACACCTTGAAGAAGTAGCCGTCCTTCGCCGCCGCATACGGCACGCGCGAGTACCCGAGCAAGAGGGCGAAGACCGAGCCGAACGCGGTCCAGAGGACCATCGCCGTGAACATCGTCGCGACGCCCGGACCGTACATCCGTTCCATGAAGAGCGAGACGATGAACTTGGACTGCGGGCGTGACGCAGCCGGGACGAAGTCCCGCCACGGGACGACGCCGATAATCGAGAGATTGATCGCGAGGTAGATCACCGCGACTAGGGCGGTGCTGATGAGAATCGACCGTGGGATCACTCGGCCGGGATTCGCGACTTCGTCGCCGATATAACAGACATCGTAGTAGCCGAGGTAGTCGTAGACGCCGATCCGCGACGCGGCGCCGAGGCCTAGGAGGAAGCCCAAGGAGAAGGTGAACGCGCCCGGCGGAAAGTCGAAGGCGACCCTGGGGTCGAAGTGCCGTGCACCGGTCACGACGACCACGATGACGGTGACGATCGTTCCAATCCAGAGCGCGACGGTGATCGTCGCGATCGACTTGATCCGCCGGTAGAGGAGCGCGAGGTTCGCGAGCCCGATGATCGTCACGACGAGGATCGTCTGGCGCGCCGTGATCCCCTTCCATAGGTAGCCGAGGTACTGCGAGAAGCCGATGTACCCGGATGCGATCTCGAGGGGGCCACTGAGCACAAACTGCCAGACGAAGAGAAAGCCCATCAGGCGGCCGACCGTCTCCGCGCCATAGCCTTGGCGCAGATACCCGAACGAGCCGCCGGATCCCGGCATCGCCGCCCCCAGCTCGCTCCACACCATGCTGTCGGAAATGACGATCACCAGTGCGACGAGCCAGCCGAGCATCGCTTGCGGACCGCCGAGCGCGGACATGAGGAGCGGGATCGTGATGAACGGTCCGATTCCGATCATGTTCGTCATGTTGAGCGCCGCGGCGTGAATCAGGCCGAAGCGGCGGACCATCGGGGGGGGGGGGGGCGACGACGCGACCGGGTGCGTCACGACTTGTCGACTGCGCGGGGACGCGATCCTGACATCATCACTGTCGGCGGCTCTCCACGCTTGCTAGGCGACGCCGCCCCGCGCGGGAGCTGCGGACTCGAGCGCTCTCTTCAAGTAATCGAGTTCGCGGCGGGCGTGCTGTCGATCCTTGTCCACGATGTGGAGTACAGCCTCCGCGTACCACTCAGTCAGCCGACCCAACAGCCCAGGCGGGAACCTCGCCCACACTCGCGCCGAGAGCTCCGAGCCGCCGCTTCTCGGTTGTACCCGCCACGTTACGCTTTCCTCGATGCGAATCCGAACGCCGAAATAGCGGTAGGTCGCCTCCCCTTCCCACGTCACCGCTCGCCCCTGCGTCCACTCCGTGATGGTCCCTCGGGCCTCGCCCCTGTTCCCGCCCACCCATTCCTCGAAGCCAACTTCATCTCCGAGCCCGAGTAAGCCCTTGGCAGTCCGGAGTTGCAGCAGGGTGGTCGGCGCTCGCGGGAGCCACCATCTAGAGACATCGGTCACGAACTTCCACACGTCGCTCACTGGGGCGTCTATGGAGACGGATTCTTCAAACTCGAACATTCGTCGATCCCGTTCGGCGCGGCCTAACGGACAGCGCTTAAGCTGCAGCGCAATACTCCAACGTTCACAAATGGAACACTACCTCAGAAAACGGGCGCCGCTAGCGCCATGCCGCGGACGGCCACGGCCATTCGATGAAGACGCTCAGCAACGTTGGGGCTCGGGTTGGACTTCGGCAGCGCTACAATGCCGAGCGCCCCCACGAAGCGCTCGGCCAGCGCCTGCCGGCCAGTCTGTACCAGCCGTCGCCGCGGCCCTACCCGACCACCCTCTTGCCGATCACCTACCCGGGGCATTATGAAGTGCGCCGCGTGAGTCGCAACGGTGGAATTCGGTGGGGCAGTCGCTGGGTGAACGTGAGTCACGTGTTGGCGGAGCTCAACGTGGGCTTCGAGGAAATCGACGACGGACTGTGGGAGGTGTACTTCGGTCCGGTCTGGCTCGGCCGATTACAGGAGACGACCTGCCGGATCGTCGGGGGCCAGTGGCGAGATCAGTCCTCAGCTTACCGCTTTCATCACAAGCGCGCCGATCCTTGCCTCTTCGGTGGCAGTCAACTCCTTCAGCGCGAAGGCGACGG
>QHUY01000212.1 GCA_003223415.1 Gemmatimonadota bacterium | reverse complement strand
CTCGTCGTTGGTCCGGGGGTAGGCGGGGGCCGCGGCGGCGAGCTTCTCCACGATGCGGCGCAGCGTCTCCTGATTGCGCTCCGACAGCTCGGTGAACGAGCCGTAGCTCGCGTGCTGCGCGTCGAGCTGCGTGCGCGCCAGCCAGCCGCCGTTGGCGTAGCGGTTGAAGTCCTGGCACGGGGCGCAGGTCGTGTCCATGTTGGCGGGGTCGAGACCGTGACGGGTCTGGGCGTGAACCCGGACGGCCACGAGCCCAAAGGCAACCGCAATCAGAGCGAAGCGAAGCGACATAGGGCGATCCTTGGCAGTGTGGGAGACAACCATTCTACGCATAAGGGACGGCGAGTGTGATGCGAGACGCTCAGGTAGACGCCGAGACGCCGAGACGCCGAGTGGTTTTGAGGGGCGAGGTGTTAGGCCCGTCCTCACCCCTACCGCCTCATACCCACTCTGCGTCTCGGCGTCTCTAGCGTCTGCCTCAGCGTCTTGCCTCTCCCTCGGCGTCTGTATATTCGGCTCCATGCTTTCCGTCACTTTCCTGGGCACGTCCGCCGCCAGGCCAACGGTGGAACGCAACGTCTCCGCGCTCGCCCTGCAGCGCGAAGGCGAGACGCTGCTGTTCGAGTGCGGCGAGGGAACGCAGCGCCAGATGATGCGCTACGGCACCTCGTTCGCACTGGGGGAGATCTTTTTCACCCATTTTCACGCCGATCATTTCCTGGGCGTGATCGGGCTGATCCGCACCCTGGGTCTCCAGGGACACGACAAGCCCCTCCGGCTGTACGGCCCCAAGGGGGCCAAGAAGGTGCTGCAAGCGGCGATCTCCCTCGGCGTCGAGCGCGTGCCGTTCCCCGTAGAGATCGAAGAAGTGAAGCCGGGGATGGTGCTTCGAGATGCGGGAGGCGGGATGCGGGATGCGTACGAGATCCACGTTTTCGCTACGGAGCACGGTGGCGGGAGCGTGGGGTATGCGCTGAAGGAGCACGAGCGCCGCGGCCGTTTCGATCCGGACAAGGCGCGGGCCGCCGGGATCCCCGAGGGGCCCCTGTGGGGGAAGCTGACCAAGGGGGAAGCGATCGAGCTGCCTGACGGCCGACGGCTGACGGCTGATGGCTTCGTGGGCCCCAAGCGTCCCGGCCGGCTGGTGGTGATCACCGGCGATACGCGCCCCTGTGCCTCTGTGGTCGATGCCGCTCAGGGTGCCGATCTCCTCGTTCACGAGGCGACGTTCGGGGATGAGGAGAAGGAACGGGCGAAGGAGACGGGGCATTCGACGGCCAAGGAGGCGGCGCAGGTGGCGCTGGCGGCGAAGGCGAAGAAGCTGGTGCTCTCGCACGTTTCGGCGCGCTACTCGATCAGCGCCGAGGAGCTGGTGAAGGAGGCGCGCGAGGTGTTTCGGGAGACGGTGGTGGCGAAGGACGGAATGACGGTCGAAGTGCCGTTCGCGGAGTGAGGTGTGATCGACGAGCCTAAGGGTTTCCCCGAGCCCCGAGCCCCGAGCCCCGACCCCTATCTGAGCGCTAAGTATCGTAGGTTGTCCAAGACTGCCTCAAACATCTTCCTCGCATTGCGTCGCCCCAGGAATCTCCCGCGCAGCAGGTGTCCCAGGCTCATCGGGGTCCACACGTCGCGCATGGTGATGATGGTGGTGCCGCCGGCGAATTGCAGCTTGAATTGTGTCTGGGAGCCGGCGCGTTTTTCGCGATCGGCCCAGGAGAAGGCGGTGGGAGGAGAGAGCTCGATGATCTCGAGCGTGGTGGCGCGCTTTCCGAACCACACGCTGAGGCGGCTGCCTTTGGCGAGGGGGCCGGGGCCGTGGGGTTTGACGGTGCGGCAGCCGGGCAGCCAGTGCTGGATGCGGGCCGGGTCGGTGAGGACGGCGAAGACTTTTTCGATGGGGGCGGGGACGACGCCCGAGAAGCTGGTGGCGACCGGACGCATTACCCGGAGAGCGCGAGGCGCAGGTTCTGGATGGTGCGGTCGAGGCGTCGCTCGGGGAAGCGGCGGCGGCGCAGGGTGGCGCGGACCAGGGCGCCGAGGGAGGGCGGTTCCCACACGTCCTGGATGGTGACGCCGGTGAGGCTGCCGGCGAAGTCGAGCTGGAAGAAGGTCTTGCATCCCTGGCGGGCGCCGCGCTCCACCCAGCCGAAGGTGTAGGGGGCGGAGCAGTCCACGATCTCGAACGTCGTGTGGCGCGTGCCGAAGCGCACGTTGAGCTGCGAGCCTTTTTGCACCGGGCCAGCCGGCTCGGCGCTGCTGCAGCCCGGGAGCCAGTCGGGGAAGCGGGTGGGGTCGGTGAGCAGTTGGAAGACCCGTTCGACCGGGGCGACGACGTAGTTGCCGAGGGTGGTGGCGACGGGCCGCATGGCTACAACCTAAGGCACAGAGGCACAGAGGCACAGAGGCACGCGCGTCCACGCACTCTAGGGGTTGCCGACGCCATTCGGGTTATCTAAGTTCAGCCTCCGCGCGGGGCTGTAGCTCAGCTGGGAGAGCGCCTGGATCGCACCCAGGAGGTCAGGGGTTCGAGCCCCCTCAGCTCCATACTGACAGCTGTCAGCCGTCAGCTATCAGCCATCAGCTTGAACCCGACGCCTGGGGTGGCGGTGGCTCGAGGCCGGGTCGATGGCATCGTTGGTCGCTTGCGTGTTCTAGCTGACGGCTGAAGGCTGATGGCTGACGGCGCAGTGGCAGTTCCGGTGCCCCTTGGTGTAATTGGCAACACGCCTGACTCTGGATCAGGAGAGTCCTGGTTCGAGCCCAGGAGGGGCAACTCGAAGCGCGATGCTGCGATACGCAGTGTCGCGCTTCGTCTATCTACGAGGGTGTGCGAGTATGTGAGTGAGTATAACCGCGCCCCGACTGTTGCTTCGGGCCGCTGCGCGTGGGTCGCTCGAACTCGACCACGGCGCGCAACGTCGCTTCGTCCGGTTGTTGATAGCGGAGCAGGGT
>QHUY01000210.1 GCA_003223415.1 Gemmatimonadota bacterium | reverse complement strand
CCTTCCAATAGAGGTACTCCGTCGTCGTGACTGCGTCGGTCGGCCCCCCTTGCTCGAAGTACCAGGTCACCTGCACGAGCCGCTCGGGGTGCTCGTACGGCAGCGGCCGCAGCAGAATGCCGTAGAGGAGGCTCGCGATGGCGGTGGTGGCGCCGATGCCGAGGGCGAGCGTGAGGATGGCGATGGCGCTGAAGCCCGGGCTGCGGCGCAGGGTGCGGAGCGCGTGGCGGAGGTCGGGGAGCATGTTAGGGGCTCGGGGCTAGGTGCTCATGAAAGGGGGCTCGGGGCTCGGGGCTAGGGGCTCATGAAAAGGGGCTCGGGGCTCGGGGCTAGGGGCTCGGGAGCACCGGGCAGACACTGGTGCGCGCGTGCGGGGCTCGCCCCTCGAACCCCCGAGTCCCTAGCCCCGAACCCCGATCCCCTATTCATACCGCAACGCCACCATCGGATCGACCTTCGTCGCCCGACGGGCGGGGAGGTAGCTGGCGAGCAGCGCCACTCCTACGAGCACCGCGGACACGGCCACGAAGCTCGTGGGATCGGTAGGCGTGACGCCGTAGAGCTGGCTGCGCATGACGCGCGTGGCCGCGACCGCACCCGTGAGCCCGGCGCCGAGGCCGACGACGGCAAGTGCCATGGCCTCCCGCAGGATCTGGCGCCGCACATCCTCGCCTCGCGCGCCGAGCGCCATGCGGATCCCGATCTCCCGGGTGCGTTGCGTGACGGCGTAACCGAGGGCGGCGTACAGCCCGATCGCGGCGAGCACGAGGGCGATCAGGCCGAACGCCGTCACGAGGGTCGCCCCCAGGCGCTGCTGGCCGAGCGAGTTGTCCAGCCGGTCGGCGAGCGTCTGCAGTCGATAGACCGGGAGGTCTTTGTCCAACTCGCCCACCGTCCGCTGGATCATCTGTCCGATCGGCCGGGCGTCGCCCTGCGCACGTACGTGGATGACCATGGCAGGCTGATAGCTCTGCGCGAGCGGCTGGTAGAATGTGAGCCGCCGCACCTCGAACAGGCTGCGGTACTTCGCGTCCTTGACGATTCCGATCACCTCGAGCGGCTCGCCGCCCCAGGCGCGCTGCAGCCGTTTCCCGATCGGATCGCGATCGGGCCAGAGCCGCTCCGCGATCGCCTCGTTGATGACAACCACGTGCGGCGCATGCGCCACGTCCTGGGCAGTGAAGGCGCGCCCGCGCACCATCGGCAGGTCCATGGTTCGGAAGTAGTCGGGCGTCACGACGTTGAAATCGGCGCGCTCCCCCGGATGCCGCTGGTCGATCGCCTGGCCTTCCGCGACGATGCGGGTGTCCCAGCCTCCCCCGAACGGCACGTTGAGCGCCAGGCTCGCCGCCCTCACGCCGGACCGCGGCGCGAGGCGCCGCAACAGCTCGGCGTAGAACCGCGTGGTGCGGCTGGAGTCGTACCCTTGCAAGCCCGGATCGACCGAGGCGACGACCACGTCGTGGGTCGCGAAGCCGGGAGCGATCGCGTAGGCCCTCTGCAGCGTGCGCACCAATAACCCGGCGCCCACGAGCAGGACAAGCGACACGGCGAGCTGCGTCACGACCAGCGCTTGCCGCAGGCGCCCACTGCGGAGTCGCCCCGCTCCCGGCCTGCTGCCGACCCCGTCCTTCAGCTCCGGGACGAGGTCCGGCCGCGACGCCTGAACCGCGGGTACCAAGCCGAACGCGATCCCGGTGGCAATTGAGAGGAGCGCGGTGAACGCCAGCACGCTGGCGTCTGGGGTCAGATCGAGGCCGCCGGCCTGCTGCGCCCCTAGAGGCAGTCGGAGCAGCAGCCCGCCTATCAGGTACGCGACCAGCAGCCCCGCGGCCGCACCGGCGAGCGACAGGACGAGGCTCTCGGTCAGGAGCTGGCGCAGGAGCCGGCCGCGACCCGCGCCGAGCGAGGCGCGCACGGCCATTTCCTTCCGGCGGCCCGTCGCGCGGGCGAGCAGCAGGTTGGCGACGTTAGCGCACGCGATCGCCAGCACGAGGCCCACGGCGCCGAGCAGCAACCCCAGGAAGGAGCGCAGCCGCCGCCGCGTCAGCGGGTCGAGCCCAACGCCCGACGCAATGGAGACGCCCCAGCCCTCATGGATGGCGGGGTAGGCCGTGACGAGCTGCTGCACGAGGCCCGCGAGCTGGGCCCGGGCCTGTGGGAGGGTCGCCGCGGGTGCCAGCCGACCCACCAGCTGGAGCCACACCACGGCGCGCGCAGAGTGGGGCGCGCGTCCCAGTCGCGAAAACGTGAGCGGCTGTGAGGCGAGCGGGACGAACACATCGAGCACGCCCCCCGATTCGGTCCCCTCGAAGCCTTCCGGGGCGACGCCGACGACCGTGAACGGATGACCGTCCAAACTCACCGCCCCACGGGCCATATCGGCGCGCGCGCCGAAGCGGCGCACCCACAGTGCGTGGCTGATGATCGCCACAGCGCGCGGATCGCCGGGGCGGTCTTCGTCGCCGAGGAAGAACCGCCCCAGCGCCGGCCGCGTCCCCAAGACGGCGAAGTAGTCGCCGGAGACGAGCGCGCCGCGGATCCTCTCGCTCGCGCCCCCGGTGGAGAGATGGAACGGCACGGTACTGTAGGCGGCGAGGCCGGCGCAAGCTCGACACCCGGCGCGGAGGTCGCCGTAGTCCGGGTAAGAGAACGTGTCGAAGCCTTCGCCGTTCACCGTTCGACCCACGAGCACGAGCTCCCCGGGCCGCTCGAGCCCCGGCGGTGGCTGCAGCAGGATCCGGTTGACGAGGCTGAAGATCGCGGTGTTCGCGCCGATGCCGAGCGCCAGCGTCAGCACGGCGACGGCGGTGAAGCCGGGGCTGTTGCGCAGGGTGCGTAGCGCGTAGCG
>QHUY01000209.1 GCA_003223415.1 Gemmatimonadota bacterium | reverse complement strand
CCCGCACTCAGATGTTCTCCGGCACCGCGGACTGGGACGAGATCGCCGCGCTGGTGGAGCGGCTTGACGTACCGGTGGTCGGGAACGGGGACATCCGGACGCCCGAGGACGTCGTCGCGATGCGGCGCCACACAGGCTGCGCCGGCATCATGATCGCGCGCGGCTCGTTCGGGAACCCGTGGATCTTCGCGCAGGCGCGCGATCTCTTGGCGGGACGACCCCGGCGGCGAGACCCGGCCCCGGCGGAGCGGTTCGCGGTGGCCCTGGAGCACGCGCGGCTGGCACTCCGGCTCCAAGGCGACTCCCGCCGCACGGCGCTTGAGTTCCGCAAGCATTTTGGCTGGTACACGAAGGGCGTGCCGGGCGCGGCCGAGCTGCGCGAGCGGCTGTTCCAGATCGAGTCGATGCAGGAGGCGGAGGCGATCTTCGCCGCATACCTCGAGGAGGCGGCCGTGGAGGCCGCGGCGTGAGGCTGGACGAGCTGGGGCGGCTGATCGAGCAGCTGCCATTCGCCCAGATCGACCACCTCCGCCCGGTCACGCAGGGCCACGCCGAGATCATCTTCGGCTCCGGGAAGACAGCCGCGCAGGTCGTCGCCATCGCCGAGCGACTCGCGGCGGCGAACGGCGAGTTCCTAGCCACCCGCATTGAGCCCGCACAGCGCGACGCGCTGATCGCCCGTTTTCCGCGCGCCGAGTGGAACGAGCTGGGCCACACGGTCTATCTGCCGCGGGACCCCGAGCCGGCGCCCACGGGGCGCGGCACGGTGCTCGTCGTCACGGCGGGCACGAGTGATCTGCCCGTGGCCGAAGAGGCGGCCGTCACCGCTCGCGCGTTTCGCAACCGGGTGGAGCGGCTCACGGACGTTGGCGTGGCGGGCATCCACCGCATTCTCACGCAGACCGACGCGCTGCGGAGCGCCGCCGTGATCATCGTGGTCGCGGGGATGGAAGGCGCGTTGCCGAGCGTGGTGGGCGGGCTCGTCAGCGTCCCCGTGATCGCGGTGCCAACGAGCGTGGGCTACGGCGCCTCCTTCGGCGGTCTGGCCGCGCTGCTCGCCATGCTCAACTCCTGCGCCTCGGGCGTGACCGTCGTGAACATCGACAACGGGTTCGGCGCCGCCGCCGCCGCGAGCCGCATCAACCACTCGTGAACCGCCGCGGGGGGTGGCTCGCCCCCGCACTCTGGATTCTTGGCCTCGCCGCCGTCGCGCTGGCGGTCTCTCGGGGTGGTGGCTGGGCGCTGCTCGCGGCTGCAGGGGGCGCCGCGTTCGTGTGCGGCATCGCCCTCCCGGCGCTCGTCCGGCGGCATGCCCGGAGGCCCGGTGCCCGCGCGCTCGACTTCTCTCACACCCTCGATCTCCTGCGCCGCGCTCACGACGCTCATGCCTGCTGGGCGGTGGGGTTGCGGGATGGGGACGTCGAGTCTCTGGGCGAGCGGGAGGTGCACGAGGATCGGCGCCGGCGGGGCGCCGCCCTGGCGCAGCTCGCGTCGGTCGACGGGCGCGTGCACGTCGCCCGCGAGCCTCACGGGACCTACGTCGCGGTGGGAGACTTTCCGTACGGAGCGGGCGCGCTGCTGGCGTTGCCGGACGCCGGCGCGGAGTTCACCGATCCGGTAGCGGAGGAGCTGCGCCGTCTCGTCGCGACGATGCGGCTTGCGGAGCTCGAGATCCCGGAGGCGCAGGGGCAGGTCGCGGCGAGGCAGCTGGCCTTGGCGGCGTCCGGCGCGCAGACGCTCGAGGGGGTCGCTCGCGCCGCCGTGGAGCTGGTGCAGCCGCTCGCCCAGCGCGGTACGGCTGTGGTGACGGTCGAGGAGGCGGGACCCACGGTGCACGTGGTCGCCACGTCCAGCCTGGTGGACAAGCGGCTCGCGGGCCTGACGCTGTCTCCCGAGGCGGCGGTCGCGCGCGCCATCCAGACCGGCGTCCCGGTCGTGACGCAGGGGGGCGAGGACGTGTTCGGCCCCGGGGTCCCGGAGCGTCGGCGCCGGGAGCGCGCCGGGGCGGCGTACCCGCTGCGCGACGGGCACGTCGTGGTTGGGGCGCTCGTGCTGATCGGCCCGGCGCTCGACCCGGATACGCCGGCCGCCGAGCAGCTGGGCGGGCTCATGTCGGAGCTGGGCCCCCGACTCGCGGCGGCTCGGGCGGTGCACGAGGCCGAGCGGCGGGCCCTGCTCGACCCGCTGACGGGGCTCCGCAACCGGCGGGAGTTCGAGCGCGTGCTGGAGCGATACGGTGGTGACGTCAAGACCAAGCTCGAGCCGGCCACGCTGGTTTACGCCGATCTGGACCGGTTCAAGGGGTTGAACGACACGCTCGGGCACGCCGCGGGCGACGCCGCGCTGCGGCACGTGGCCGGCCTGCTCCAGGCGGCCGTGCGGGACGGCGATCTCGTGGCCCGGATCGGCGGCGAGGAGTTCGCGGTGTGGTTGCCCCGCACGCCGCTGGGAGAGGGCCTCGAGGTCGCCGAGCGCATCCGGCGCAGCGTGGAGGGCACGGCGTGGCGCTGGAACGGAGCGGCACACGCCATGACGATCTCGTGCGGCGTGGCCGGGTTCCCGGATCCCGTGCGCGAGATCGCCAATCTCCGCGGCGCGGCGGACGCGGCGCTGTACCGCGCGAAGCAGGCGGGACGCAACCGAGTTGAAAAAGCCGCCGCAGCCGGCTA
>QHUY01000208.1 GCA_003223415.1 Gemmatimonadota bacterium | reverse complement strand
AGCCCGGTAAGCCGTACGTGCTCGCGCTGGCGCGACGACGCGACGGGGGTGGGGGTGGCCCGCTCGAGCCGCTCGCGGCATTCACCACCAACCCGGCGGGAGCGGCCGTCGTCGACGCGATCGGACCGATCCGGCAGATCGTGCGGGCTTCAACGCCTGCGGAGCGCCGCTACCTGGTGATCGCGGTGGGCACGCCGGCTCAGCTCGGGCCGGTGGTGCAGACGCAGGTCGACTGATGACCGGGGGCAGTTCCACAATGGCGCCACACAGCGACCGCGGGATTATCGACGAGCGGAGCCGACATTCCGTCGAGCAGACGGTACAGAGCCTCACCGCCCTGCTGCACGCCAAAGGCGTCACGCTGTTCGCGCTGGTGGACCACAGCGGGGAAGCGGCGAAGATCGGGATGACGATGCCTCCCACCAAGCTCCTGATCTTCGGCAACCCCAAAGCCGGCACGCCGCTGATGCTTGCCGCGCCGAGCGTCGCCATTGATCTGCCGCTGAAGATCCTGGTGTGGGAGGATGCGCGAGGAAGGACCTGGCTCTCCTACAATAGTCCCGCGTACCTGCAAGAGCGGCACGGCGTGCCTCAAGCTCTGTTGCCAAACATCGCGGTCGTGGAGACGCTGGCGCGCGCGGCCGGTGAATAGCGCGGCGGACACCTGGGTCGCGCTCCCGAGGGTTGAGAAACGCGAACGCCCGTACGCATGGCGACCCCCTGAACGGCTTTCAGGGGGTCGCTTCCTACTCGGGCGCGAGCCTTGAGAGCGGCGCCCTAAAGCCCCTTCAGGTATTCGATAAGATCGCTCTTCTCTTGTTCACTGAGGCTCAGCTTGAAAAACGTGTCGTAATGGGCCACCACATCGAGCAGCGTCGCGAAGCGGCCGTCGTGATAGAAGCCGCCCTTCTGATGTGTCCAGAGCCCCGCCAGCGGCGCGGTGCGGTACATGTGCGTGGGCGAGCGGTCCGCCTGGAACGCGTCGACGCCGATCTCGCTCGGTGCGTGCAAGTTGTTCCCGGGCTCCGTGAAGAGGGGCGGGACGTGACACGTCGCGCAGCGGGCCCTGCCGTTGAACAGGCCGCGCCCGCGCTCGAAGGCTGCCGGGTCGAACGACCCAGCGGGCGGCTTCGGCGCGGGGATCGCCAGCTGGTAGAAGTGCAGCGCGGCGAGCTCGGACGTCAGACGATCGGGTGTACCCCGCGTGTTGCCGGAGCCGCTGCGCGCGGCGACGGGATATTGGTCCCGCCGGTTGAACCGGGCGTCGAAGAACGTGCCGGAGCCATGCATCTCGGTGGCGCCGACGTAGGCATTCCAGTAGGTGACTGAGCCGAAGCCGGTCCAGGTGTGGAGGTTCACACCGGCGAGCCCAAAGGCGGGCGGGATGAGAGTGCTGGCCTGCTTGCCGTCCGGCCGGAACGCTTTGCCGTCCTTGTCGAGCTCGGCGTCGAAGCGGCCTGGCCCCCAGCTAGCGAACACCTTCTTCACCGTCTCGACGTTCACGCCCAGGAGGTCGGAGAAGGGCTTGAGGTTCGGCGCCAGAGACACGATCGCGCCGACATTCAGGTCGCGATTGGCCCAGCCGTCGAGACGCTGACCGATGCCCGGCGCGAGCGAGTTGTTAACGGTCGAATGGCAGAACGCGCACTGGATGCCCATCGACCGGATGTTCCCGTTCCCGTCGAAGAAACCAGTGACGCCCACGACGGCGTTGAGCTTCAGGAGCGCGAGGGTGGTTGCGGGGTCATCGAGATTCACCTTCCCCTCTTGCAGCTGCTGTCTCAGCGTCTCGGGGAGCGGGCTTACGCCGCCGCCCACGCCGCCATGCTTCTCGCCGGCGATAGCTTTGTGGAGCTGCAGCGCGTCGCCCCAGAACGCTTCATCGCCGAACGTGTCGAATCGGAAGATTTGTCTCCCGTCTTCGAGCATCTTGGCCGCATGGTCTGCGATCACCTCATCAAAGCGCGGCTTGTCGAGCCGCGCAGGGTTGCCTCGCGAGGTCACCCAGGCCGCAGACGCGACCACGGCGGCGACGCCGACCAAGGCCATGGGGATTCGGGCACTGAGGACACGTGGGAGAATCGCCATATAGCTGTCACTCCAGGTGGGAGGAGTCTCCGACTCGGAAAACTGTGGGGCGGCGAGTGTGCTGTAAGTTATCTCGCTTACTTACGGGGACCCGGCTCGACTTCAGGAGTGACTGCACGTAGCGATCAAGGGCGTCCCGGTCCACCCGCAGCGACCCCTTCCGCGAATAGCCGATGACGCCCTTCTCTCGCAATCGGTTGAGCAGGCCCGAGACCACCTCACGCCGAGCTCCGGCCATCCGCGCCACATCCTCTTGCCTGATGTAGTGCGGGATCATGACGGCCGGGCCGTCAGATTGTGCGAGTTCGCTTGCGAGCTTCCCGAGAACCAGGCATAGGCGTTCCATGGTGCTGGCGAACGCGAGACCCTCAACTGTCTGTCTTGCCTCGCGGAGGCGCAGCGCCAATTCCTTGAACACTGCGGCCACCGCGCCCGGGTCACGGGCCATCTGAGCCACCAGATCCGCCGCGGGGATCTCCACGATCTCGCTTGGTTCCAGCGCGCGAGCGTGTTCCCCGTACTCCGGAGCGCCAAGGCTGGTCTTCCCGAACAGCTCGCCTGTCCGCGCGAGGCGCACGATCAATTCTCGTCCGTCGCGCCAGACCACGCTGATCTTGACGAGGCCGCTGCGCAGCAAGTACACACTCTGGGCCGTGTCACCCTTGAGGTACACGAAAGCACCGGCCGCCAGGCGCCGCGCCGGGCGAGCGCTGAACGATTGCCACCACGGGGCAAGGACCACGGACTCCCTACGCGGGCAGGCGGCTTTTCAGCCGTTGTGGTGTGAAGGGTCCGGGCTCCGCGATGAGCTGCCGTGCCGCGTCCACCTGGCCCCACACGTTCCACAGCAAGACGCCACGCACGCGGCCGTCCTTGAGGTAGTAGACAACGCCCTCGCGGAACGGCTCCTTCCAGTCCGCGACGGTCTCATGACGGACGTCCAAGTCACCGACCGCCTCGTAGCCGAGTTCAAAAAGGTCCGAATAGAAGAACGGGAGGTGGTGATACGGCGCGGCCGCGCCTGCCATGTTTCGGCCGGCGTGCTGACCCATCTTGTTGGCGTTGTCTTCGTGCTCGACGCGGATGCGGGTGCCGAGAGCCGGGTTGGGGAAGTTGGCGACGTCCCCCGCCGCGTAGATGTCCGGGTCGCTCGTGCGGAGAAACTGATCCACTATGATGCCGTTCTCGACGGTCAAGCCGCCCTGCTCCGCGAGCTCTACGTTGGGCCGGGTGCCGAGGCCCGCCACGAGGATGTCAGCCTCAAACTCGCGGCCCGTCGTCGTGACCACCATAGCGCGACCTGCACGCGGCCGCAAGCTCGCCAGGCCCTCGCCCATGTGCATCTCGACGCCCTTGTCGCCGTAGTAGTTCACGAGGAAGCTGGATAGATCGGAGGGAAAGACGCGCGCGCCGAGCCCTCGCTCGGGGACGAGCATCGCGACGTCGCGATCTTGCATCCGCAGAGCCGCGGCGACCTCGGTCCCGATGAACCCGCCGCCGATCACAGCGAAGCGCAGCGGCTCTCCAGCTAGGCTGCGGAGCCGCCGGTAGTCGTCGTAGGTCCGGTAATAGATGACTTGTTCGGAGTTGAGCGGCAGGCGCCGGGGCGACCCGCCGGTCGCGAGCAGCAGCTTTTCGTACGTGTAGGCGACCCCGACGTTGTCGGTCACGCGCTTGGCTACGCGGTCGATCCCCACGACCTGGCGGTTGAGACGAACCTCAGCGCCTGTGGCGGTTGTGTTTCGCCAAATTGCGTCCTCAGGCTCCCCTTTCCAGAGGCCCTTGGACAGGGGCGGCCGATTGTAGGGCTCATGTCCCTCGGCGCTGATGATGGCGAGGGCGCCGTTGGGGTCCAGTTCGCGAATCCCGTGGGCCGCC
>QHUY01000211.1 GCA_003223415.1 Gemmatimonadota bacterium | reverse complement strand
CTGCGCGAGCGCACCGAGGTCGTTTCCCACCGCCGCGATGAGCAGCTCGACCGCGTCCGGGGCGAGCGTCAGGCCGAGCGGGCCTGCTCGGTGCGCGAGCCAGGCCGGCACGCGCTCCGGGGCAAGGCGCCCCACCGCGACCGCGGTGGCGTGTGCCGCGAGGTCCGCCTCCGGCTCGGGCGCGGGGCCGCTCTGCACCAGCACGAGCAGCGTCGAGGGGTTGGGGTTGGCGAGGTAGTGCAGCAGTTCCTCGCGCGCTGGCGACTTCTTGCGCAGCTGCTCCACGCCCCGCAGCACGACGGCGCGTCGCGCGGCGAGCATCGGCGGCGTGTTGACCAGGGCGTGGAGCCCTGCGGGATCGAGTTCGCCGGCGGCGCGCACGTCCACGTTAAAGTCGCGCATCGCCGGCTCGACCACGCGATCCAGCAGGGCGCGGATGGCCTCCTCCTTCAGCATGTCCTCTTCACCGTGGAGGTAATACACCGGCTGGGGCGCGCCCTGCTTGAGGCCCCGCAGGAGCGCATCGAAGGTGAGCGCGGCCATACGGCGCGGAAGTTACCGCGCCACGGGATGGGATGAAAGTGGAACGGCTAGCGACCGACGGTCGCAGGCTCCGGGCGCGCGCTCGCGGGCTGAACCAACGCCGTCCCATAGGGATTGGGGTTGCCGGTCACCACGCTGGCGCGTGGATCCTGGAAAGTGACGAACGGGACGCCTGCCCGAGCCACCGGCTTGGGGAACGGCACCGGCGGCAGGGCCGCCACCGTCGCCCGTCGACTCGGTCCGAGGCTCTCGACCGCCACCAGCGCCAGCGCCGCGGCCACGAACAGCGCCGCCGCGATCCCCGCCCGCGCCCGCAGCGGGGGCTCGGCCAGCTGCAGACGCTCGGCGCGCAGCCGGGCGTCCAGCCGGCGGCGGAACCCGGCGCTCGGCTCGATCGTCTCCGCCCCCTGCAGCGCCAGCACGCCTCGGCAGAGCGCCGCGTCATGGCCGCCGCACGCGCTACAGCGCGCCAGGTGACGCTGGAAGCGCCGCTGCTCCCGCGGAGCCGTGATGAGGCCGTCGCGGAACTCGGTGTAGCGGTCGTGGAACTCGGTGCAGGTCATGGGGCGGGAGTATATACCGCTAGCGCCAAGGAGAGTTCCCACATACCCACCGACCCACCCACCCCGGGGGGTGTGTGGGGACGTGGGAGTATGGGAGCTACTTCAGCAGCGGCGCGATCAGCTGAGCGAAGCTGTTCCGGGCCCGGTTGAGCCGGCTCTTCACGGTGCCGAGGTTGCAGGCGGTGATCTCGGCGATCTCCTGATAACTCTTGCCCTCGAGCTCGCGCAATACGAACACCACCCGGTGATGTTGGGGCAGCTGGCACACGCACTGATCCACCGCGTCCTTCAGGAACCGCTTGCGGTAGAGATCGTCGGGCCGCGCGGTCGTGTCCTCGAACTGCAACGGCCGGTGGTCGGCCTCCCAGTTCTTCTTGATCGTCTGGAACAGCACCAGCGGGTTGCGGCTGCGGTTGCGCAGCTCGTTCTTGGCCAGGTTCGACGCGATCGTGTAAATCCACGTCGAGAATTTCTTGGTCTGGTCGAACCGGTGCAGGTGCCGGAACACCCGGATGAACACTTCCTGCACCAGGTCCTCGGCCCGCTCCCGGTCCCCGATCGTGCGGTTGACGAAGTTGAGCAGGCGCGTCTGGTAGCGGTCGACCAGGGTGCCGAACGCCTGCGGGTCGCCTCCGAGGTGGCGCTGCACCACCTGGCCGTCGTCGAGATCGTGGAGCGCCGCCCGCTCCAGCGCCCGCGCGCCCGGCTTGCTCGTGAGTTTGAGGACTGCCCGCATGCTCGCTCCCTGTCTCGGATGGCAGCCTGGGACCCGCTAGGCCCACGCCTTCCTTTCCTTATTTCCCTGGCACGGCATGAAGCATACCGCAGGGCCGGACGGAGCAACCGCCGGTCGCGGGGACATTTAGAAAACGCGGCCCCGGGCCCGGCCTGTTCCCCTGTCCTCCCCAGGGGACACCAATATGCTACAGCCGCAGCCGGAATCCCGCCATATAGAGGATGGCCACGATGGTCTTGGCGTCGCGGATCTCCCCATCCCGGATCCCAGCCAGCACCGCCGTCAGGGGCCGCGGCACCACCTCGATGAACTCGTCCGCCTCCCGGGCGTGGCTCGCCGTCTGGAGGTCCCCGGCCCAGAAGAGATGGATGACCTCGTCGGTGAAGCCGGGGGTCGTCCAGATGGTAGTAAGACGCTCGAGCCGGCCCGCCGTCACACCGGCCTCCTCGAGCAGCTCACGCCGCGCGCAGGCCGGCGGCTCCTCGGCGGGCCCGAGGCGGCCGGCCGGGATCTCCCACAGCATGCCGCCGGTAGCGTAGCGGTACTGCCGCAGCAGGAGAATCGTGGGGTCGGGCCCGGCCGGGTCGGAGGCGAAGGGGATCACGGCCGCGGCGCCGGGATGCCGGATCATCTCTAACTCGCCGGTCGAGCCGTCGGGATAGCGGACGGTATCCACGTCGAGGTTGATCACGCGCCCGGTGTAGACGCGGTGACTCGAGACTTGCATCGGCGGCCTCTAGTGCTGGAAGAGCCACGCCACGGGAACCTTGACCCCCTCGGCGAGCATGTAGGCCGTGTTGCGGCGCGGGTTCGCGTGAATGGGCGAGTTGGTAGCGGGGGACGTGAACGGGGCGAGGCCGAGCCGGGTGGCGATGAGGCGCAGCCGCAGCATGTGGAAACCGTCGCTCACGAGCACGACCCGGCGGTTGGCGCGCCCGTCGAACCATTGCGCGACGCCCTCGAGGGACGCGTGGGTGGAGGTCGCGGGCGCCAGAGCGATGACCGCTTCCACCGGTAGTCTCGCCTGGAGGAGGTAGCGCCGGCCCACCTCGGCTTCGCTGAGCGAATCCCTTGAGCCGACCCCACCGGTGACGAGGACGACGGGGGCGAAGCCGCGCATGTAGAGCGTCGCGGCGTGATCGAGCCGCGCTCGGAAGACGGGGGAGGGGTGGCCGTTGTACTGAGCGGCGCCGAGCACCGCGATCGCGTCGGCGGTGGTGGCCTGATCGCGGGCGGCGGTCACCGCCACGGCCACGACCACCGCCGCCCAACCGGCGCCGAGCAGGACGAGCGTGAGCAGCACCGCGGTCACGCGGCGGCGCAGGGTCCAGAAAGACATGGGCCAAAATAATACGTGGGAGTGGGGAGTGGTACCTGACGGTTCGACAGTGAGTTACGTCACGCCACCGTCGCGTACCACTCCCCACTCCCCACCCCGTTTTCTGTTTCTAGAGGCTCATCCAGTAATTGAACTTGATCAGCAGCACGTTGGTCGGGCGGTCTTTGAAGAGCTCCCGTCCGAGGTCTCGGCCCACGTCGAAGGAGGGGTCCGCGAAGTCGCCCGCGCGGTTCTGCGTCCAGACGACGAACAGGGTCGAGCCGGGGCGATATTCCCAGCGCAGCACGGCGTTGATCCGCAGAGAGCGGGTGCGGAAGTTCGGATTCGCGACAGTGAACGAATCCGCCGGCTGGGCGCCGTCGGGGTGCACGGTGTAGGTCGCGGTGGTCGCGTCATAGGTGATGCTCGAGCCGTTCGCTTGCCCGTAGGCGTCGAACCGGAAGGTGCGTGGCGCGGCGAGCTCCTTGAACCCGCTGTAGTCGCCGGCGAAGGTGAAGGGCTGGGCGTACACCTGGAGGGACAGGGTGGGTGAGACCGTCGCGTTGAGGCGGAGCGCGAGGTCCAGCTCGTGCTGCAGCAATCGGGCGAACACGTAGCGCGTGCCGAACGTCTGAGTGGCGAGCGTGTCCGGTACCCGCTGGACGAACTGCGCGGTGGTCCGGCCCCCCGAGAAGTTGGGGGAGAGCGAGAGCGACAGCGCGCCTGAAGGCCGCACACTGATCTGCGGGCTGGCGCTCCAGAACCACCCTCCCGAGGCGTCGCTATTGTAGGAGCCAAACACGCCGCCGGTGACCGCCTTCCGCTGGTCGGTCTGCAGCCCGGCGCCGAGGAACCAATTTCGGGGCGTCAGCGCGACCGGGCCGCCGCGGGTCAGCCGGTCATCGATCACGGGGGCGCTGTAGCCCCCGTTCAGGTTGAAGAACCAGAAGTTGCGGAAGTTGCCGAAGCTGGAGGCAAACAGCTGGCGCTGGATGGGGTCGCCGTCGTAATTCCAGCTCGGTGCAGCGGTGAGGATCGCGGTGGCTTCGCGGATCACTCTCCCGGGCCGGGTCTGGTGGCCGGCGACGTAGACCCCGCTGGCAATCCGGTCCACGCGGCGCTGGAAACCGAGGTCGTTCAGCTCGAACCCCGGGGTCGTGGTGCTCACCGCGGCGCCCCACAGCCACGTCCCTGCCAACTTGTCGACATACAGGTCGCCCGTGAGTCCGGTGAGCGAGGTGCGGCGCGGATCGTAGTGGAACGAGCTGGCGTCGGGGCGTTGGTAATACCGGCTCGGAGCATGTTGGGTCGCCTGGATCGCGACGGTGTCGCCGCTCATGTAGGAGCCGCCGATGTCGGCCGCGATCGCGTACGTGTTGTGGCCCCAGCGGTGTCGCACGTCCACCCCCCAGTCGTACGCCGCGGTGCGCAGAAACTCGAGAGTCGGGACACCGAGATCCCGGTTGACGGCGGTGACCACGAATCCATAGCCGTCGTTCCCGCCGTGCAGAGTGCGTTTCGCCCGCCCCACGAAATAATTGGTAACGGGCTCCACGGGGTCGTGGTAGCGGGTGCCGCTGGTGGTATCGAGCACCGTCGCCCGCTCGCGCGCCGTGGCGGCGTCGAGCACGCCGATCGACCACCCGCCCGGCGACCGGCCGGTGAGCTTCGCGGCGCCGAGAATGGTGGTGTTCTCCGGAAGGTCCACGAACTGCCCCGCCGAGAAGGGCGACCCCAGCGGCCGGTGCCCGATGCGGCGCGAGTAGAAGAACTGCGGCGCGTTGCCGAACTGGATGAAGCCCCCCGACCCGCCTCCGAACCCGAAGATGTCCGCTCCCTCGACGAAGAACGGCCGGTGCTCAGGCAGAAATTGCTCGAACGCCGAGAGGTTCACGAACGCGGGGTCGATCT
>QHUY01000207.1 GCA_003223415.1 Gemmatimonadota bacterium | reverse complement strand
GGGAAGCTGCGCGTGGCTCGGGGGGCCCTGGTTCGCGTGGAGTGTGATTCCGCCTTTGTGTACAACAAACCGGCGGAGCTGGTCCTCAGGCGCAAAGACCGGGTCAACGACAGCCTGAACCGCGTCACCGACAGCCTCTTGCGAGTCAAGGACAGCGTTGCCGCGACCCTGCGCGCCCTGGTGGCGCTCCGCGATTCGATCAACGCGGTCAAGAGCGCGGTGATCCTCGAGCTGCGGCAGATTCACCAGATCGAACAGCGGTCCTACGACTCACTGCGTGTGTTGCTCCAGGTCACGGACACGGCGGCGCGGGCGTCGGTGGCCAACACCGATCGCGCGCTCAGCTACGTCAGAAAAGTGAAGGCCGCGAGCTACATCGCCAGCGGACTGGCGGGTGGCGTGGTGGGCGGGTTTGGCATCAAGCCCGGCGGCGAGAGCGGCTTTCACTGGTCCGGGTTCGGCGTGGGAGCGGCGGTCGGTGTGTTGACGAACTGGCTGCTCATGAAGGTCGTTCGTTGATTGGTGAAGGAGCCTTGGGATGACCCTCCGTGCATGCGTTCCGCTCTGCCTGGCCCTGGTGGGGGCTCAGCCCGGCCGTCTGCTGGCGCAGACGATCAAAGACGTCACAGAACCCCCCACTCGTCCCGCTCCCGCAAGGGTCGCAAGCGCACGGCCCCCGGATACCTCGGAGGCGAGTCTGCTGCGCCACACCGTGGATTCCTTGCGCCAGGCGAACGCGGCGTTGCGCTTCAAAGTGCCGCCCGACTCGGCCTCCCGCGCACGCTACGAGAGCGCGGTGAATGTCACGAAAACGGTGCTGCTAGGCTGGTTTGCGTTGGTGCTGTTCTACTTGGTCTGGGCGGTGCATCGCTACGTCTACAACTATGGCCTATCCAATCGAGAGTGGAAGATCCTCTATCCCGAAGTTTATGAAACGTGGTTGGACCGGCTCCTGGTCAGGATCTTCGGGGGCAAAGACTATCGGACCCGCCGGCAGGAGCTGATTGAGCACCAACTGACGCTCAGGAACCGCCAACAGGAAACGTCGCCCGACGACCTCCCGGCCGCGCCAGCGGCCGCCATCACGAAACCCTTTGATGAGCCCCCGGGAAATCCGTACCAGGACGACTCGTTCGGCCTGCCCCCGGGCACGATCCGCGGGATTCTCGCGCTCACCTCCCTGATCATGTTCGTGATGGTGGAGGGCGTGAACCTCCACTCCCCCGCCAGCCTGGAAGGGCAGTTCGACGGCCTGGTGACCGTGTTTGAAATGGTGGTCGCCTTCTACTTCGGATCCCGCGCCGTCGAGGTGCTGCAAGCGAAGGCGGCCGAGCAACGGACCAAGGAAACGACCGCGCCCGCGGCGGCGGGGGTGGAGGCGCCCGTGCGTCCCGCACCCAAGGCAGCCGCGCCTCAGGAGCCCGCGCCGGTCATCACCACGCCGTCCCCGGCCGCCGCCATGGAACAAGTGCTCCTGCCCGAGACACGGTCGTTCGACAGGTTCGCGAACGTCGTGGCGTTGACCAAAGACGGCGGCGCGGCGCCCGCAGCGCAACCGGCGGCCCAGCTGACCGGAATGCCACTCGCGAAGCGCGTGCTGACGTTGACGGCCGCGTTCGAGACCGGACGCGGCTTCCCCGACTGCTTCGGGACCGTCGCCGGGAACTTCGACGGCCAGGGGCTCAGCTTCGGCGCCCTGCAATGGAACATCGGCCAGGGCTCGCTCCAGCCGCTGTGGAAGGAGATGCGCGACCGGCACGACGCCGACCTCCGGACGATTCTCGCCGGCTTGTATGACGAGTTCTGCCACATGCTGGACAGCCCCAAGGACGACCAGCTGCGGTGGGCCCTCGGCATCCAGTCCCTGGTGTCCAGTCGCACCAACACGTGGCGCATCGCGGACAACTGGAAGAACGCGCTACAGGCCCTCGGCATGTCCGGGCCGATGGTCGACATTCAGGTGAGCCGGGCCAGCTCGGCGTACCAGATCGCTCTCGGGTTCTGCAAGGATTACCGGCTCACGCGGGAGCGCGGTGTCGCGCTGATGTTCGACATTCGCGTCCAGAACGGTGGCGTCGACCGGGAGGGGTCCGGCGAACGGATTCGCGGGGACTTCGAGCTGATCAATCCGGCACTGTCCGCGGACGAGCAGGAAGTGGCGCGGATGGAGATCATCGCGCGGGATCGCGCCGAGGTGGCCAGCCCTAAGTGGCGCGAGGACGTCCTCAGGCGCAAGCTGACCATCGCTCAAGGAAAGGGAACCGTGCACGGGCGCAGCTACGACCTGGACAGGGACTTCGCGATCGGGCTCGATCCCATCGAGTCAACGGCTCCTCTTACCGCGGTCGCGTGACCTCGCTCAGGTAGACTTGACGGCCAGTCTATTCCCACTTATATAACCAGTTAGTTATGCACGCCACCCACCGCCTCGACGCCACCTTCGCCGCCCTCGCCGACCCCACCCGCCGGGCGATCCTCGCCCGGCTCGCATCGGGTCAGGCGTCGGTGACGGAGCTGGCCCACCCGTTCGCCATGAGCCAGCCCGCGATCTCCAAGCACCTCAAAGTCCTGGAGCGCGCCGGCCTGATCTCGCGCGGCCGCGAGGCCCAACGCCGGCCCCGCCGCCTCGAGGCCAAGCGCCTCGCGGAGGCCACCAAATGGCTGGACCGCTACCGCCGGTTCTGGGAGGGCCGCTACCGCCGCCTCGACGCCCTCCTCGAGCAGCTCAAGACCAAGGAGCAGAAATGGGAACCCTGAAAGTCACGACGCCCTCGGAGCGCGAGATCGTGATGACGCGCGTCTTCGATGCCCCACGCAAGCTGGTCTTCGACGCCCATACCAAGCCCGACTTGGTCAAGCGGTGGTTGTTGGGACCGCCCGGCTGGTCGATGCCGGTGTGCGAGATCGATCTACGGGTCGGCGGCAAGTTCCGCTACGTGTGGCGACGGGACAACGACGGCACCCAGATGGGGATGGGCGGCGTGTATCGCGAAATCGAGGC
>QHUY01000201.1 GCA_003223415.1 Gemmatimonadota bacterium | reverse complement strand
GCGGAGCAGGCCGCGCGCGAGAGCGAGCAGCGCTACCGCACCCTGCTCGAGAACGCGCCCGAAGCGATTCTCGTCCATCAGGACGGACGCTGGATCCTCGCCAACCGGGCAGCGCTCAAGCTGCTGCACGCCGCGCGCGTCGAGCAGCTCGTGGGCCGCCCCACGCTCGACATCGTGCACCCCGACTACCGCGCCGTCGTGCGCGAGCGCATCGAGCGCGAGTTCGCGACGGGTGAGCCCGCCCCACTGCTCGAGCAGCAATTCATCGCGGTCGACGGCACCGTGCTCGACGTCGAGGTCGTAGGCATCCCGATCACGCTCGCGGGCCGGCAGGGCGGACAGATCATCGTGCGGGACATCACCGAGCGTCGCCAGGCCGAGCAGGCCGTCCGGGAGCGCCAGGCGGAGGTACGGCGCAGCCGGGAACGGCTCGAAGCGTTGTCGCAGCGCCTGCTCAAGGTGCAGGAGAACGAGCGCCGGCTCATCGCCCGGGAGTTGCACGATCAGATCGGACAGGCGCTGACCGCCGTGAAGCTGAACCTGGAGTCACTCCGGAGTGGCCGCCGGGCCAAGGCCTTTCCGCTCGACGAGAGCGTCGCGATCGTGGAGCAGCTGATGGAGGCGGTGCGCTCCATGTCGCTCGAGCTGCGGCCGTCCGCGCTCGACGACCTCGGGCTCGCCGCCGCCTTGCGCTGGTATGCCGACCGCCAGGGGCGGCGCGCCGGCTTTTCCGTCCGCGTGCGGACGCAACTCCCCGCGGAGCGGCTGGCCTCCGATCTCGAGACCGCGTGCTTTCGCGTGGCGCAGGAAGCCATCACCAACGTGGCCCGCCACGCCGGCGCCAAGCGCGTCGAAGTCGACGCCCGGGCGGAGGACGGAACGCTGGACCTGACCGTGCGCGACGACGGCAGTGGCTTCGACGTCGCGGCGGTGCGCGGCGGGACGACGGCGGAGGGCTCCATCGGGCTCGACGGCATGGAGGAGCGCGTGCACCTGCTGGGCGGCGACTTCCGGATCGACTCCCAACCCGGGACCGGGACGACGGTGTGGGCCCGGTTTCCCCTGACCGAGCCATGACGGCCCCGCTGCGCGTGCTGCTCGCCGAGGACCACACCCTTGTGCGCAAGGGGATCCGCGCCGTGCTGCGCCAGGTCAGCTGGATCGAGGTGATTGCGGAGGCGGCGGACGGGCGCGAAGCGCTCGACCTCGTGCGCCGCCACGGTCCCGACGTGGTCGTCATGGACATCGCGATGCCGGGCCTCAACGGCCTCGAGGCGACCGCCCGCATCACCAAAGAGTCTCCCCGCACGCGCGTGTTGATCCTCTCGATGCACGCCACCGAGGAGTACGTGGCGCAGGCCCTGCGCGCCGGCGCCGCGGGCTACCTTCTCAAGGGGGCCGACGTCCCCGAGTTCGAGCTCGCCCTCAAGGCGGTGGCGCGGGGCGAGACCTACCTCACCCCTACCGTCTCGAAGCACGTCGTGGACGAGTACCTGCGCCGGGTCGGCGAGCCGGGCGTGCTCGACCTCCTCACCCCGCGCCAGCGGGAGATCCTGCAGCTCGTGGCCGAGGGCTGCTCCAGCAAGGAAATCGCCCAGCAGCTCCACCTCACCGTCAAGACCGTCGAGACCCACCGCAGCGAGATCATGCACCGGCTCGACATCCACGACGTGGCGGGGCTGGTGCGCTGGGCCATCCGTGCAGGCGTCGTCAGCACGGAGTCCTGAGCCGGCCCGGGGTGCACCGGGGGTTCACCATCAGAGTTCGGGGTTTTCCCCGATTGCCCAACCTCAGGCTCATTCGCCACCATATGACCAGTCGGCCTGGGGTGTCCGCAGAAGGTCACGATGGTGGGACCGCACGCCCACCTCATTTGCGGACCGCCCCAGGCCGTAGTCTTTCTGTCGCAGAAACACCCCCCAGTGCCGCAAAAACGCCCTAGCCCCTGCTCCCGCACCTCGGCATAAGTCACTATTCTGTGCTGCGGTAGCGTCTGCGTTCGAGGGGGGAGCGGTGCCAATGGAGCGGACGACCACGTGAACTCGCAGCACGACGTCGAGATCCTGCTCGTCGAGGACGACCCGAACGACGCGGCTCTGACGCTGCGGGCGTTCCAGGCCCGCAACCTCACGAACCAGGTATTCGTGGCGCGCGACGGTGCGGAGGCGCTGGATTTCTTCTTCGGCGACGGCTCGCATCCGTGGCATGAGATCGGGATCGCGCCCAGAGTGATTCTGCTCGACTTGGACCTCCCCAAGGTGGGCGGGCTCGAGGTGCTGCGGCGGCTCAAGGCCGACGAGCGCACGCGCTCGCTGCCGGTGATCGTGCTGACGGCGTCGCGCGAGGAGCCGGACATCGCGGCGGCGTACCGGCTGGGCGCGAACAGTTACATCGTGAAGCCGGTGGACTTCGAGGCGTTCTCGCGAGCGGTGTCGGAGCTGGGATTGTACTGGGTGCTCCTGAACGAGCCGCCGCACTGATGGCGGACCCGCTGCGCATCCTCCTCGCCGAAGACGTCGCCGATGACGCCGCGCTGATCGAGCAGGAGCTGCGGCGCGAGGGCCTCGCGATCACGACCCGTCGGGTGGAGTCCGAGGCCGCCTTCCGGCAGGCCCTGCAGCAGTTCGTGCCGGACGTGATCCTGACCGATCACTCGATGCCGCAATTCACGGCGGCCGACGCGCTGCGCATTGCCCGGGAAGCACACTCCGACACGCCCGTCATCATAGTGACCGGCAGCCTCGACGAAGAGACGGCCGCGGACTACATCAAGGCCGGTGCCGCCGATTACATCGTGAAGCACCATCTCGAGCGCCTGCCGTCGGCCGTCGCGCGGGCCCTCGACCTCCAGCGCGCGCGCGCGGAACAGGCCCACGCCGAAGACGCGCGGCGCCAGACCGAAGAGCGCTACCGCACGCTGGTCGAGGGCGTGCGCGACGTGATCTTTGCGCTGACTCCCGACGGCGCCATCTCGGCGCTCAACCCCGCGTTCGAGACCATCACCGGTTGGTCGCGAACGCGGGGTTGAGCGCCAAG
>QHUY01000206.1 GCA_003223415.1 Gemmatimonadota bacterium | reverse complement strand
ATGTCGCCGTCCTGCATGGGCGCGCGCTTCGCCCATTCGATCGCTTCGGCCCGGGACTTCACCTGGATCATCCAGTAGCCGCCGAGCACCTCCTTCGCCTCGGTGAACGGGCCGTCCGTCACCTTGGGCTTGCCGCCGGAGAAACGTACGCGGGCGCCCGTCGCGGGCGGGCGCAGCCCGTCGAGCCCGAGCAGGACGCCAGCCTTGGTGAGGGAGTCATTGTACTTCGTCATCTTTGCGACGAGGTCTGCGGGGGGCGCGAAGTCCGCCCCCGCCTTCTCGTACCCCTTCGGGATCACCAGCATCATGAAGCGCATCGTCCTCAGCTCCTTCAGGTTTCTGGTTCGGCACCGGGCCCATCCCGGCTCCAAGGAAGCGTCGAACGAGGGAGCCCGAAATCGACACACCTACGCCTTCCGCGTGCGGCCTGTCAAGGCGCTCCCGATCATGCGGTTCAGGGTGACACCGCGCGATGGGCTGCTCGATGAACTCAGCCTCGTGATCGACCCGATCGGCTCCGGCATGCGCCTGTTCGACGAGATGGCCGATCAAGTGCGTTTCAGACTCGTGGACTCGAGGACCTTCAGCACCGGCGCGGTGGGCGTGACGTACCAGCGGGCGAGCGCGTAGCCCGCCGCTGGCCGCGTCGTGCTAGTTAGCGATTCCGATGACTTGCTTGATCGTCTCGGGCTGCTGGAGCACCCGAAGCATGTAATGGGCGACGTCGGCCCGGGAAATGTCCCAGCCGCCGCGGAGGTTCTGCCCGTACGCCATCCGGTACGTGCCCGTCAGGGGCTTGTCGGTCAGCTTGGGCGGTCGTACCACTGTCCAGTCCAGGCCGCTCTCGCGCAGGACGTCCTCCATCCGCGCGAGGTCGGCATAGTGCTTGCGGAGGGCGGTTTTTGCCAACGGACTGAACAGGTGCCGCATGAAGAATCCGTCGCCCGGGTCGTGCTTCGGCGGCTGCGGGCGGTCCGGCGACGGGACGGTCCCGATCGGCGCGGCGCTGACGACGACGATGCGTCGTACGTTCGTTGCCTTCATCGCTTGGACGATGTCCCGCGTGCCCTGCCACGCGACTCCGGCCTCGGCCGACGACCGTGGACCCAGGGCGGAGATCACGGCGTCGGCTCCGGCGACGGCCGACTCGAGCGCTGCCGGGTCCGCAGCCGCCAGGTCGGCTTTGACGATGTGCACTTTGGCCGACACGTTGTTCGGATTTCGTACGACCGCTGTGACGTCGTGACCTGCGGTGACGGCCTGCTCGAGCACTTGCCGACCGATGCCCCCGGTCGCGGCGAAGATCGTGAGCTTCATCTCTCGCTCCATAGTTGGTAGGTGTTGACTAGTCGATCGTATCTTTGCTGCGAAACAGTCATGATTGCGTTCGTGTCAGCGGCTAGGTCAGCTGCCGATTCGGCGAAGGAGCATCCTGTCGGAGACCGCGTCGGGAACGTTCTGTAGGCGGCAGGATGTTCCCGAGCTACCCCCGGGGTCGAGCCGACGCCCGCCCCGGCAGAATTAGTGATCCCAGTGCTGTACTATCGATGGCGACGGTGGGGGCTCAGACGCTAGCATGGACCGTGTCGGGTTGCTGCGTCGCGGGATCGCGCTTGAGGGTGTAACCGTTGGCTACAATGCCCTCGAGGGGATGGTAGCGATCGTAGCCGGTATTGCCGCCGGCTCGGTGGCATTGACCGGATTTGGAGTTGACTCGGTCATCGAGGTGACGAGCGGTGCCCTGCTATGGTGGCGCCTCCGTGCCGAACTGGGTTGGGCGCCCTTAGGACCGATCGTGGAGCGCCGGGCTTCGCGGGGGGCGGGGCTGCTGCTGCTCGCCCTCGGGGTCTACATCGTCACCGACTCTGCCCGGCTCCTGCTGACGGGCCGCCGTCCCGAGTCGAGCTTGGTCGGTATCGTGCTGACGACGCTCTCTCTAATCGTGATGCCGCTCCTCGCCCGAGCGAAGCTCGGCCTTGCGGCCAGCCTTGGGAGTCGAGCGCTCCGAGCCGATGCGCACGAGACCATCGTCTGCGCATGGCTCTCCACGACGACCCTTCTCGGTCTTGGGCTGAACGCCCTGCTCGGCTGGTGGTGGGCCGATCCGGTCGCCGCGTTGGGGATGCTGCCGCTGATCGTGCGCGAAGGGATCGAGGCGTGGAGGGGCGATGCTGGCGAAGGGGAGGTAGCCTAGCCGGCCGAGGCCGTGGAGTACCACCATTGGCACTACGGCCCTCGTCCCAGCGGAGTGAAACCCTTCTCTACAGCGCACGACGCCATCGCGCCGCAACCATCTGGCGACCGAGCTCGAAGGCATCCGGCACCGAGATCACCGTAGTGTCAGGATGGCTGCTCGTCCACGCCGCAGCCATCTCCGGGTCCGGGAAGAAGAAGATGTAGTGGCAGAAGCTCGCCATCGCCTTGAGAACGTCTGCCTGAAAGGTCTGGGCAGTGGGCAGCAGAAACGACATCACAGCGCTCCGGGGCTCGACGTGCTTTACTTCGTCCGGGGCGACCCTCAGGCGCACGCGAGCGGTGCTTCCAGGTGCGGGAGATTCCACTTCGGCCTCCAGGCCGAGGATGCCCGGGATGAAGAGACTGTCCCACGCGCACCACGTGTACAGCGTCCGGCCATCAACTCTGAACCGGTGCGGCATCTCTCGGACGGCCAGACCACCAAAGCCGATGATCCGCCCCTCGTTGTCAGCGTAGGTGAGGCACTTGAGATTCGGGTGCCCCAGCAGGTCGTCCACTCCGGGTGTCGCGACCTCAAGCGCTTCCGCAAGTCTGGATTTCGAAACCGGCTCACCATAAGAGAGCTGGCGATAGATCTCGAGTCCCAGGCGCCTTTCCTCGTCGGTCAT
>QHUY01000199.1 GCA_003223415.1 Gemmatimonadota bacterium | reverse complement strand
TGGAGGACCGCGATGGCCTCGCGCGGGCGACCGATCGCCAGCAAGGCGCGGCCCAGCTCAAGATTGGTCCGCGTGTAGCCGTAGGTCAGCGAGAATACCGCTTGCCGGAACTCCGCTGCGGCTTCCGCCGGACGTCCCCGCGCGAGCAAGAGCAGGCCACGGATGTGGTGGTGCAGCAGGCGGTCGCGCCCGTAGGAGCTCTGCTGGCCGAGTATCTCGAGACTGTCCGCAAGGCGCTGGAGCAGCACTGTGTCGCCGGCGGCGGCAAGCGCGGTCGCACGGTGGGTCAGCGTCCAGCAGAGGTGCCGCGCGTAGCGGCTCGGCAGCGAGTCGGCGTGGTAGTCACCAATGTAGAAGGCGGCGAGCGAGTCGAAGAGCGCGGCCGCCTCGCGGGCACGGCCCATCTCTAGCAAGACCTCGGCCTCAATGAGGCTCGCATCGTACGGAGGCCCGGGTGTCAGAGGCTCAGCGTTGTGTTGCATTGCGCGCATCTGCGGGGCGAAGGCGAGGGCTTCCCGCAGTCTCCCCTGATAGCGAAGGCTGGTGGATCCCCACCACCACGCCCCCCACTGCCGGCCTGGGGTCGGATAGCGCTGTCTGGGACCGACTAGGCCCTCAGCCTCCGCGAAGTCGCCGCGCCGAACGGCGAGCGGTACGCGCAAGAGTATCTCGTCGGGCGCACCGGGGGAGAGCCGCAGGACGGAGTCGTATGCGGCGCGCGCCTCGTCGAAGCGACCGGCGTGTTCGAGCGTCACCGCCAGCGCGAGCCACGCCCCACTCGAGCGCGGCTGCAGCACCAACAACTCACGCGCCGCACGCTCCGCCGCTACAAGAGAGTCGGCCATCCCGTAGGCGGTGACGATGTTCGCCATCGCCTCGCAGCCTCGGCAGCGGACCGTCACGCCGCGGAGCCCGAGGGAGTCCATCGCGGCCACCACCCGAAATGCTGCCACACTGCCGAGAAAGTCGCCGCGCCCCATGCGCGCCACGCCGAGCAGGTAGTGCCCGTCCGGCTCGGCGGGATAGCGGATCGCGAGCGTTTCCGCGATCGCGAGAACCGCCGGATCGCTCGTCTCGCCGGCCCAGGCCCCACGGATGAGGAGCCGCTCGCGGTCGGAGGCGTGGGCCGCCAGGCGCACCGCCTGCGCCAGGTGCGACTTGGGCCCCGAGAGAATCGGGTTGATCGTGCCGGCATAGTAGGCCGCCATCGCAAAGGCCGAATCCTCAGTCAGCGCAGCCTCGAACAGTCGAACCGCCCCTCGCGGGTCCTCCTCTCGGTAGTAAGCCCGCAGGCCGGCGACGTACATCCGATACGCGGCCAGCGAGCGGGTCGTGACGTCGGCTACGCGGATGGTGTCTGCGCTCACCCCGAAGCTGGCTGCGAGAGCGGCGGTGGCGGAGTCGGTCACCGCGAAGGCGTCGGGGCCCTGCACGCCGTATTGCTGCAACACGACGCCGCTCTGCAGGTCCACCCGCTGCAGCTCCAGGCGCAGGGCGCCCCCCGGACGGCGGTAGAGCATCCCCTGCACGAGCTGCGTGGCTCGTGCCTCGCGCGCCACCCGCTCCATCGCCGTGCTCTCCTGGCCCCGGGCCCGCGCCGGGCCCAGGAGCTCGTAGATCCGCGCCGTACTCAGGACATGGAGCCTTGGTAGCCGCGCGAGGTTGGTCGCGAGCATCTCGGCCACCGTGGGAGCGACGCCGGCCGCGTCCGATCCGGTGTAGTCACGGATGGCGCCCACGGCGAGGATCGGGACGGTCGCGTGCGAGCGCGCTGCGGCGATCGCCACCGTGACCACACCCAAGACAATGACGCCCATGACCACAGCGGCGATCGTAGCCCGCCGCACCCGGGACGGCGTCGACGACGGTGGCGAGCCGCTCTGGCCTCTCACGACGGTCGCGCGCGGCGTCGTCACGGGTGTCTGGTTTCGCAACTGCTGGGTCAAGGCGATGACCTCGGCCGCCGGCTCGGCGCCAAGCTCCTTGCGCACGCGGGCTTGATACGCTTCGCCGAGCTGCAGCGCCTCGACGCGCTCGCCGGCGTCATCGAGCGCCCGCATCAAGCCGATTGTCGCTCCTGCGCTGAACGGATCGATCCGTGCCAGCTGCCGCCAGTGGTCGGCCCCCGCCTGGGACCTCCCCGCCGCGCTTGCCTCGCGTGCCAGCGCCTCGAGAGCCCTGAACACCCGTTTTGCAAGCCGGGTGCGCTCGCTTTCCACCCAGCGCTCGAACTCTTCCGTCTCGCTCAGGAAGAATCCGTCAAGGAACGGCCCGCCGTACAGGGCGACCGCGGCCGCCTGGTCGCCGCGCTCCAAGGCTTCGTCGAACAGGCGTACGTCGCTGCTGATGACGGCGGGGTTGAGCCGCAGCTCGGTGGCGCCGAGGAGCAGATCGGGGGCGTGCAGGTCGCGGCGCAGGGCGTAGCAGGCCTGCTTCAGCAGGTTGCGCCCGTGCGCGGCGTCGCTCTCGGGCCACAGGTATGCGATGAGCTTGTCGCGACTGACGCCCTGCTTCGTGGTGGCGAGGAGGGCAAGGAGGGCGAGCGTCTTCCGCTGGACTGCGGCCCCCGTCACCGGGGAGCCGTCGACTGCGACTGAGAGTCCTCCGAACGTCTTGAGATGCAGCATAGCCACCTGTTTGACCGGCTTTTGACCGGGTCCTCACCTGCGGCACCTAACTTAGCCCCCGTGGTTCCCGGTGTCGAATTGAGACGCAGCGAGTGCGGAGAGCGTGCGGCTGACAGGAGCCAAGTCGTGCCTCACGAGAGGGTTGGGACAACCGCCGCCTTGCGGGGCTGCCTCGCATTCGGGCTGGCGGCGTGCAGTAAGGAACCGGCGGGCGCCAACACCGGTGGTGGCGGTAGCTGCCCTGACCGTAACACCGGCCACCGACACTGGTAAATGTCGTGGGCCAGCCATGACGGCAACATGAATGAATGGAGGTCTTATGAATCGCGTACACACTGAGGGCGCCTGATGTCCAGTGACGTCTCGAGGCGAGAATTTCTGCGAACCGGAATTCTCGGATCG
>QHUY01000205.1 GCA_003223415.1 Gemmatimonadota bacterium | reverse complement strand
TGAGCAGCCGAACGAAGTTCTCGATCGCCTCACCAAGAACTATTCGCAGCCAGGCGCGTTCACCGCATCGATCGCGTGGTATCGGGCCGGGTCCGGCACCGTGGCCCGTAGCCTCAACGAGCAGACGCCAGCGCCGCAAGAGCGAATCTCGACCCCGACCTCGATCCTCTGGCCCGAGCACGACCCGCTGTTTCCGCAGGCGTGGAGTGACCGCGTCCCCGACTACTTCAGCCACGCCACCGTCACGTTGCTGTCAGGCGTCGGTCACTTTGTCCCGGTGGAGTCTGCGCAAGCATTCGCCTCCGCGATCCTGAACGCGCTCTAGCCCGTCACCAGTCGTGCCGTACCCGCCGGTCGAGTGACCGGCGGTAAAGGCCATCGTGGTGCTGGTCGGTATGACCCGCCATCAAACGAGCCACCTCTTCGCCGAGGCTCTCGAGGTTCACTGGTTTGGTGAGGTATCCGTCGATGCCCTCGCGCTCGAGCGATGCGCGGACGTCCGCGGACTCATCTCCGGTGAGGGCGAGCACCTAGATGGGTTGCTTACGGTGCGCTGGCGGGATCGTCGTCGACGACAGGATCCGCCTGCTTTCCGGCATCAATCGATGCTCGTCTCGACCAGGGCCGCCTCCCTGCGAGCTTCGTCGACGACAAGCTTCACGATCTGCGGGTCCCACTGCCGGCCCGCTCCGCTCTGCAGGATGACGAACGCTTCGTCCTGCGACAGCCTCTCGCGGTACGGCCGGTCGTTGATCAACGCGTCGTAGGCATCGCACACCGATACGATGCGTGCCAGCAGGGGGATCTCGTCACTGGCCAGCCTGTCCGGATATCCCGTCCCGTCGTAGCGCTCGTGGTGATGGCGGATCATCGGTCGCAGGTCCGCGCTGGATTTCAAGGGCGCGACGATGCTTTCGCCGATGACCGGATGCAGGTGCATCTTGATCTGCTCCTCGAAGTCGAGCTCTCCAGGCTTGAGCAGGATCGCGTCGGGGATTCCGATCTTGCCGATGTCGTGGATGATGCCGCCGCGATAAAGCGTCTCCTGTTGCCCTGGCGAAAGGCCCATCCGCGCCCCGATCCGCCTCGCCGATTGACCGACCCTCTGCGCATGAGCCTCGGTGTAGGGGTCCCTCGCTTCGGCCGCAGCTGCCAGCGAGTAGATGACCTGGTCCGCGCCGTAGTCGTCCGTCCCGGCCTCGAGATCCACGTGCTCGCTCGCCGACCTCGCGGAGCCCGAGATTGTTCCCAGACCGGCGGGGGAGCGCCGGCCTGGGCGGGGTAGGGGGGAAGTCACTTACGAGTTGCCGCCGCCAGAGCCATCGCCGACGAGGCCACCATTAACATTCCTGTACCTCCCGTTTGTCGGGTTGTGACCCACTAAACCCTAATCATTCCCGAATGTCAAGTCCCGCATTGCCTAGCCCTGCGCCTGCCTGCGGCCTCCGCCGCCGACGACGCCCAAACGCAGGTCTCGGACCACGCCCCGCCTGGCCTTGACGGCATACATCTCTTGATCCGCGCGGCCGAGCAGGCTCACGACGTCGTCTGCTCGCTCCAGCTGAGCCACGCCGGCGCTGAAGGCGATGCCCGCCTTCTCCGCCTCGGCCTGGATCCAGCTGAGCTTGGCCCGGGCCGCGTCGGCGACCGTGTCGGGAAGGACGCAGACGAACTCGTCGCCGCCGTACCGAAGGACGAGGTCCTGGCCGCGCAGGTCGGTCTTCAGGGTGTTGGCGAGGCCCCGCAGGAGCTCGTCACCCGCCTTGTGCCCGCGCGCGTCGTTGGCCTGCTTCAGCCCGTCGACGTCGAGGAACGCGATGGAGAGAGGGCTCTTCTGCCGCCGGGCGCGAGCGATCTCCCGATCGAGCGCTGAGATCCCGGCGGCGCGCCGAAGGACGCCCGTGAGCTCATCGAAAGCCGCCTCTTCCCGCAGCTTGAAAAGCGCCTCGGTGCTGACGGAGACGACCTCACGTGGGCTGAGGCCCAGGTCGCTGGCGATCGCAAGGCGGATGTGGGCCTCACGCGACCGCCGAGCTTCGGTCCACGTGCGTCCGAACGTGAGGAGCCAGATCGCAAGCAGCAGGGGGAGCACCGCGACGGCGGCCAGCAGGGCGGCGTCCAGCGGCGATGCAATCACCAAGCTGGTGAACGGAACCTTCACTCCGTGGCCGGGGCCACCGCCGGAACCGCCACCGCCGCTCGCGCCGGTCCCACCGGCCGGAGCGCCGGCGCTCGCTGGGCTGGCGCTGGGCGTGGGCGATGAGCTGAGCGGCGGCACCGACGGGGTCGCTGGGGCGGGGCTGAGCGAAACCGGGAGGCTCGGCGTGGCGACCGCCGGCGGCGTAGGGACCGCCGGCGGCGTAACTGGGGGGCCGAGGGTGTCGTCAGGGGAGGAGTGACCGCCGGCAGGGTCGGAGTGGGAAGCGCCGGCAGGGAGGGCGTGGGCAGCGGCGAGACCAGC
>QHUY01000200.1 GCA_003223415.1 Gemmatimonadota bacterium | reverse complement strand
GCCGCGGATCGTAGCGGAATGTGAGCACGGAGGCGAGCGCCCTTGCCCCCGACGCTCGCGGCGTGAACGACAGGGCGACGCTGGGATACGTGTCCACGCTGTCGGTGTGGTCCTGCACCGAGGCGTCGTGCCCCGCGTTCTCGAGCTCGGTGAGGAAGCGCAGCAGCGCGGGGCGCACGACCTTCTGAAGCCGCTCGCCGCAGGCGCGGCGCCGCTGCCCGCCCTCATCGACCACGGGCTTCGCGTCGGCGTGGACCTTGGCGGCGCGCTCCGCGTACGCCTTCAGGAGGGTGCGGAGCTGCTCGGTGATCTTGTGGGTCATCAGGCGGCCGTCGTCAGTTATCAGTCGTCAGTCGTAAGGTAGATAGCCAACCACACGCCGGCGCAATAGCGGCACAGCCGCGCCTCACTTCCGTCCGAGATAGGCCTCGTCCCACGCCACCGGGGAAAGCTTGCCGCACCGCGGGCACTGCATGGTCTCCGGCCGGCCCTGTAAGGGGGCGCGGTGGCGGCACCGTGGGCACACGGCATAGTGCGCCCCCCAGCTTGCGGGAATCATCACGGCGTTCGCGGGACGCGGCACGACGGTCCAACGGCTCGGCAGCGACTCGGTCACCTCGACCGCCGGCCACGGCACGCGCACCCACTTCCCGCTCACGTGGACTAGCACCTCGTCGTTCGCGACCGCCCTCACCGCGTACCACGCCCCTCGGCGCAGTCGGTACGGTCCGTCGACCTTCAGGCGCGCCCAGTTGACCGCCGTCACCATCATGCGGGAAAGCTGCGTTGCTCGGCGCTGGCGGGGCAGGGCGAAAATGCGGCACGGAGGGGCGGGAACGCGACACTGGCCCAAACGCCGGTGTCGCGCCAGCGCCCGACCGCGTAAGTTGAAGCGCAGCAATCACGCGACCGTGGCGGAACTGGTAGACGCGCAGGACTTAGGATCCTGTGGGGCAACCCGTGGGGGTTCGAGTCCCTCCGGTCGCATCGCGCACACGCCAGCACGTTAGGGCGCTGCCAGCACTGACCGCGCCGACGGGCTGCGTCGATCCTACCACGTCGATTTGACACTCGACTGACGACGCGGTATTTGAACCCCAGCGAGTTACAAAACCGCTCTCCTCCGTAGACGCCCGTCGCGGACGCTACGAGGGGTAGCCGGTACTGATCGGCAGCCAAGAGGAGACCAACTATGAAGACCTGCCCTTGTTCCGCGACGCTTCGATTCGCCGTCCCAATTTTGTTCCTGGCTGCCGTAGCTGCGGATTCAGCGACAAGTCAGGTAGTCGTCGGCCTCGGCGGCGGGACTCCCGGTACCTCGCAGAACTTCACGCTCGTCGGCCACAACCCGCTCTTCAACCGCGGGATGAACGCCGCGCTGGCCATCTTCGACCACTTCGTCTATATCGGGAACCGGAGCGACGGCTCCAACTCGTGCGGAGATCTGAATGGCACGGGGCCGATCGCGCCGGTCTTGACACCGACGAATCCGGACGGGACGTGCACGCACACGCGTCCTGGCATCCTGATCGTCGACATCGGGGACCCGGCGAACCCCACCGTAGTGGGCGAGATCCCGGCCAGCGTGGCTGCGCCCAACGCCGCGGGCCAGCCCGTCGGCGTCACCGCGCGCGAGCTGCGCGTGTGGCCGGAGAAGCAGCTGCTCATCGTGCTGACCTTCCGGTGCAGCCGGGTGATCCACGCCTGCCCGCGCGGCAACGACGTGACCTTCCCGTTCGACTACAAGTTCTTCGACCTGAGCGATCCGGTGCATCCGCAGCTCGTCAAGAGGCACGTGACCAAGTCGAAAGCCGGTCGGGCGACCAAGCCGCACGAGTTCTTCCTCTGGATCGATCCCAAGAACGAGGATCGCGCGCTGCTCTGGGAGTCGACGCCCGACGCCTCGGCCAATCCGGCCAGGACGAACCTCATTATCGAGGACATCAGCGACGTGCCGAACGGCGGCGACGTGAAGCTCGTGGCCGAGGGCAACTGGAACCAGTTCTTCCCCGGCGCCGCCGACCCTGCCAACTACGACTTTGATCTTGCCCTGCACTCGATGACGCCGTCGGCCGACGGGAATCGCACGTACCTCGCCTACCTCCGCGGCGGCTTCGGCATCCTGGACACGAGGAAGGTGGCTAACAACGAGATCCCGACCGGCACGGTGGAGAATCTGAACGACGACCTGCTCACGCCGGTCCCCTTCCCGACCTGGGGCACGGGTCCGGTGTGCGCGGGCCACACTGCGGCGAGCTGCGCCGAGAGCCACTCGGCCGTCCCTTTCCCTGGCCGCCCGTTCGCATTCACGATCGACGAGGTCTATGGGACGTTCACAGCATCCTCGTTCGGCTGGCCATGGGGTTGGGTGCGCCTCTGGAACGTCGCCCAGCCGAAGCGGCCGCACACGCTCGCCGAGTACAAGATCTTCCAGAACACCGTGGCGTTCCGGTCTTCCGTCGATCCCGCGACCGAGCAGTTCACGAGCTACTCGTCGCACAACCCGACGCTCACGCGGAGACTCGCACTGGACGCGTGGCACTCGGGCGGGCTCCAGGCGATCGACATCGAGGACCCGGGCGCGCCGGCTCAGGTCGGCTGGTTCTCCCCGGAGCCGCTCGCCACCGTCGCACTCGAGGATCCGGCCCTCAGCCGCGGCCCGAACAAGGTGGTCATCTGGAGCTTCCCGATCATCAAGGACGGGCTCGTCTTCGTGGTTGACGTCCGCAATGGGCTCTACATCCTGCGCTATACGGGCCCACACGCTGCCGATGTCACGGAAATCAAGTTCCTCGAAGGGAATTCCAATCTGGGAGACGCCGTGGAGCTGGATCGGAGAGCTGCAGGAGACGAATAAGGGAGCGAGATGGTTTGGCCGAGCGACGACCCCGCTAGAGGGTCGCACTCACTGATCGGGGACGGTCCCGCCTGACCCCCCTATCCCCCCCGCTCCCCCGCTCGGCCCGCCGAAGGTGGCGAGCGCGGCCGCCGCGTCGGCCCACCGGCTCACGGGATCCGCCGCGAGGCAG
>QHUY01000203.1 GCA_003223415.1 Gemmatimonadota bacterium | reverse complement strand
ACGACGGGCACCTTCCACTACCACTGCTCGATCCACCCGCCATCCCGTTTTCCGAGCTTTCGGGGCACCATCACCGTCACCCAGTAACGCCGCGGGCGGCATGAAGCATCTAGCAGGGTGCTGAAGAATGAGTGAACCGTCACCGGAGAGACACCTCCACGGCTCGGTCGCGCGGACCCCGGTGCGCGGGCGTCGGGAGGTCGGCCTGGTAGCGGGAGCAACCACGGACGTCAGCTATTTTCGATTGGCTCCTGAATCGCAAATACCACCGGTCTGCTATTTTCGGCAGCTACGGAACCGCCTTTACCAGGCTCCGAGTCCGAGAACGGTAAGGCGAGCTGGTCGAGGGCGCCATCGTACTCCGCGGTCCGTACGTAGATCTCAACCAGGTCGAGCAGCACAGCGGGTCCGGCTAACGCATCTCTAGACACTGGGACAAGCTGGGCCCCCTCTCGCCCCATTGGAATCGCGTCGGCCTTGCGACCCAGGCCGGCGTAGGCCGGGGCGAGTTGAGTTTCCACCGGCTGCTGCTCCGATGCCTTGTTCGGTGGGGCGGCCGTCTTCGCTGCTAAGACAACACGGGCAGAGTCATAGTAGGCGTGCGCCGCCGGGATGTCGTTCTTCACGCCATAGAATTCTGCTTTGGTCAGGTAATAGCGGGCGCTGTCGCCCCCCACCGCCTGCAGCGTGAGGCGGGTGAGCGCGTCGTGATGGTCCAGCGGCGAGCCCCCTGACCCGCTCACGGTACCCCGTTGCAATCGGGTCCGCCAGGATTCGAGCGGGGTCGAGCGTGTTGCCGGCCTGTACCTCGTACCCCCTGATAACTTTGGCGGTGTGGCGACTTCGGGGAGGGAGCTATGTCCGAGATCAAGAGCAAAGCGGAGGCGCACGAGTGGATTCTCACGCACGTCCGCCAGCGCCCCGGATGCCAGGACTTCTCCCAGCAGTTCCGTCTGCTCGGCAAGGGCCCCAAGTGGGAGTGCATCCCCACGAACTGCTACGACTGGGACCGCGCTTCCTTGGAGGCGTTCGACCAAGTCGTGGGCGAGGCTAGACGGAGATTCGAGCTCGAAGGCTAGCCGCCCATGGCTACCCTGTACCCAAGGGCCGCGTCGACTAGCCTCGCCGCGGGCACAACCCTCGCCTTGTCGTCCACGACGAGTCGGAGGTCACCGTTCGCAGAGACAAGGGCGTTGAGAATGTCGTAGGTTCCCGAAATGGAAACCTCAAGGCCCTCCAACGTGACGTTGGTCGGCAGTGGGCCATCATCTCCCCGATTCACGATCTCCCTCACCCGAATCGGGCCGAGGTTGCAAAAGAGCGCCTGACCTTCCGCGCTTCCAGCAAGCGCGGTAACCCTGACATTGGGCAGATCGGCCCTGACCTCCTGGCCGTGAAATACCCTCGCCTCTTCCATCCTCTCCATGAGCCTAAAAGGCTGCGACTGCGACGTGACGCGGGCTTCCATAGGTCCCTCCGTTAAGTCTTACGCCTTTACTACGGCACTAACTAAGACAGCAAGACCCGAGCAACCACGGCGCGCGGGCATTGCGCGCCCACCACCGGTCCGGTCGGCACCGCCGCACGGTTCAGCTCCAGCCACTCAGCGGCGAGCGCCCGGAACGTGCCCTCTTCGTGGTCCCAGGCCCTGACGACCTCGTTCACCACCTGCATCCGGACGCCGAGGACGGTGCCGACGAAGTGCTCCCTTCGCCACCGCTTCTGGAGCTGGCGCGCCAACGCAGCGGGCGCGCCGTAGAGGGCGATCGCCAGGAAGCAGTCGTTCCAGGTATGCCCGGTCGCCTCGAGGCCGCGCGTCACGCGCTCGGGTCCCAGCGCCTCGAGGGCGCTCGTCAGCAAGGTCTTCTGTTCGGGATGCATAGTACTACCCTCCTGCTGGTGATTCGAACTCGCCCAGTGCCCTCCTAGGGCACGAGGAGGAAATCCGGAAGCGGCGCCGCGCCGGCGAGCGCCGCCTGCTCGGCCCCTTCCCCGAGCACGAGGCCGGTCGCCTCCGCCTGCGCCGCGATCGCGCGACGGAGCTCGCGGATCTTCTCGTCCGTGTGGCCAGCCGCTCGAAGCTTCCGGTTCATCTCCACCGCCTTGACCGCGGCCTTCAGCGTCCCGAGCGCCAGCGTCGCGCAGCGAGGGCGGGAAGCCGCGATGTCACGCCCGAGAAGGTCCAGCATCTCCTCGTAGGAGAAGGCCAGGACCTCTTCGAACGTCGGCTGCTGGCGGTTGACGCGCTCGGCGAGGATCGACGCGGCCGCTTGGCTCAGGGTACAGCCCACTCCCTCGAAGCTGACGGCCGCCACGCGGTCCTCGCCGACTTCCGCCTGAAGGTACAGCGTGACGACGTCCCCGCACCCGGGGTTGCCACCCGGCACCTGAACGTCGGCGTCCTCGAGCTTCCCCTGGTGGCGGGGCCGCCGGTAGTGATCCACCAGCCAGGCAATGCGCGTCTCCCGATCCATCACGGCTTCTCGATCGACGCCTTCACCAGGTTGCCCCACTCGGTCCACGACCCGTCGTAATTGCGGACGTTCTGGAAGCCGAGGAGGTACGTCAGGGCGAACCAGGTGTGGGATGAGCGCTCCCCGATGCGGCAGTAGACGATCACGTCGTCGCCCGGCTTGAGCCCGTTTTCCTCGTCGTAAATCGTCCGCAGCTCATCGGCCGGCCGGAAGGTGTGCGTCTCCTGGGTGATGGCCCGTCCCCACGGGATGCTCTTCGCCCCCGGGATGTGGCCGCCGCGCAGCGCGCCCTCATTCGGGTACTCGGGCATGTGGAGCCGCTCGCCGCGGTATTCCTCGGGGCTGCGCACGTCGACCAGCGGCCTGCCGCTCCTGACATGCTCCAGCACTTGCTCGCGGAACGCCCGGATGCGAGTGTCGTCGCGGTCCTTCGCCCTGAGATTGCCCTCGGGGTAGCGGGCGGAGCCGGCCGCCGTCCATGATGCGGAGGTCCTCCACGCCGAACAGCCGGAACACCCAGAAGGCGTAGGTCGCCCACCAGTTGTTCTTGTCGCCGTAGAACACGATCGTCGTGTCGTCGCTGATCCCCTTGGACCGCAGCAGCTGCTCGAAGCGCGGGCGATCGATGTAGTCGCGGATCAGCGGATCGTTGAGATCGGCCACCCAGTCGATTTTCACTGCCCCGGGGATATGGCCGGTCTCATACAGCAGGACGTCCTCGTCCGACTCGGCGATGCGGACGTTGGGGTCGTTGAGGTGGTCGGCCACCCATTGGGTGGAGACCAATACATCCGGACGCGCGTAGCCCCGCGCGTCAATATCGGTTACCGGCGCTACAGTCTGCGGCATCGTTTCCTCCTTGCTGAACGTCATCGCGTTCTTGG
>QHUY01000202.1 GCA_003223415.1 Gemmatimonadota bacterium | reverse complement strand
GTCAGGAACCAGGGTGTCACCCCGGGCAGCTGCCCGCCCGCGATCGTCGGCGGGGTGGTGTTGCTGATCCACAACCCGGGGCCCGTTGGAATGGTACCGGTGAACGGTCGGTTGAAGCCGTCAGCCTGCGCTCGCGCAACGATCTCGGCACCGACCGCGCGACCGGCCGCCTCACCACGGGCGAATGCCGGGTGCAACCCGCCGGGCCCGGCGTTCGCCTGCGCATCGACCATGTCCTCCAGCGCCTGAGCCTGGCTGGGGAACAGATAGGTCAACACGACGACCGACGCGCCTGCGACGGCGCCGCGATCCAGTTCCAGTCGGTCTCGTCCACCTGCCCCGATCCCGATACCGGAGCCCATGTTTGCGACGTCGCTGCCACCCTCGGCGGCTTCCGCCCGCTGCACGGCCAGGTACTGCGCGACGCCGAGTAGGGGATACGCGTGCGTTGCAGTCTGGGGGTTAAACCCCGCCTGGGAAACGAGGCCGGCCGCTGTCTCCTGCCAGGCCGGGCTGGCGAGAGCTTCGGTAAACGGCAAGCCGCTGCGCGACGCGGAAAGACCAAGCCCCGTTGGAGTGGGAGCTTGGTCGGTGCAGGCGGCCAGCGCGGCGAGGACGAAAACGATGGCGGATACTCTTGAAAACCTGAACATGTAAGCCTCCAGTGGTTGCTGAACGCATTCGCTTCGTATGCGGCGTTCGCGATGAACTCCCTTGGCGACAATGTTGCGCCGGCCTCCACGACGTCCATGGCGCGCGCCTGATTTCCGGCCGACCTCCGCCTAACCGGCTAAGCCATTGAAGCAGGGAGGATTACGGGGACACCTGATCTGGGGATGCGGCCTCCATGGCGCGCGATATGTTAGACAGGGCTCGTTCGAGGATCTCTCGTGGCAGTCATCCGGTTCGGATCGTTCGAAGTCGATCTTCGCGCGGGCGAGCTGCGCAAACATGGGACGCGGATCAGATTGCAGCAGCAGCCATTGCGGCTCTTGGCGCTGCTGCTGGAGCGCCCTGGAGAAGTCGTGACGCGGGACGAACTGCGCCAAGCGATCTGGCCCACCACCGCGTATGGGAGCTTCGACGAAGGTATCGACGCGACCATCCACAAGCTGCGCAGTGCCCTCGGCGACTCGGCTGAGAACCCCCGCTTCGTGGAAACCCTGCCGCGTCGCGGGTACCGGTTCATCGCGGCGGTCGATGGCGTGGTCGCGTCGGAAGAACCCTCTGAAGCGGCGCTGCAAGCCGTGCCCATCGCCAAGCGTAAGCCTCTCCTGTGGGCAGGAGCGATGGCAGTTGTGGTCGCGCTCTTGCTCGCGGTGAACACCGGGGGACTGCGCGTTAGCATGCTGGGTCGAGCCGCTACACCACGAATCCATTCCATCGCAGTGCTCCCGCTCGGAAACCTCTCGGGGGACTCCGCGCAGGAGTACTTCGCCGCGGGTATGACGGAGGCGCTCGTCACGAGGCTCGGCAAGACCGTCGGGCTCGGGGGGCTGCGGGTGATCTCGCATACCTCGGCGATGCACTTCAAGGGGACGCGCGAGACGCTGCCCGAGATCGCTCGGCAGCTGCACGTGGACGCGGTGATCGAAGGAGCCGTACTGCGGGTAGGCAATCGGGTGCGAGTCACGGCGCAGTTGATCGAGGCGTCTACCGACCGGCACCTCTGGGCTGAGACCTACGAGCGCGACCTGCGAGACGTACTCGGCCTGCAGGACGCAATCGCCCGGGCGATCACGAACGAAGTCCAGATCAGGGTCTCATCCTCGCCGCAGAGTCCAGTGGCGAGTACCCGCGCCCGCCCGGTCGACCCCGAGGCGTACGACCTGTATCTCCGGGGTCGTGCCGAGTGGAACGAATGGACTGAGCAAGGTACGAGAAAGAGCATCGAATACTTCCAACGAGCAGTTCAGCGAGACCCGGGCTACGCAGCGGCGTGGGCAGGGCTGTCCGATGCGTACACACACATGGGACAGTTTCTCCTCTTGCCCCCGAGGGTAGCGTGGTTCAAAGCAAAAGCCGCGGCGGAGCGAGCGATCCAACTCGACGAGACGCTCTCCGAGGCGCGTGTCTCACTCGCTGGCGCACTGTTGCTGCAATGGTCCTGGTCGGCTGGGGAAAAGGAATTGCAGCGAGCCATTGCGCTCAACCCGAACAACGCCCTGGCTCACCAGTGGTACGGCTGGCTTCTCAGCGCCAGAGGCCAGTTCAACGCGGCCATTCAGGAGATGCGACGTGCGCTGGAGCTGGACCCGCTCTCTCCGAACAAGCAGAACTCCCTGGCCGCTACCCTCCATCGGGCCGGTCGTTACGACGAAGCGCTGCAATACTACAGCGACGTCCCTGACCCCGATCTTAACTCGGAAGGTCGTCATCGGCGGATCGCTGATATTTACGAGCGACAGGGGAGGTTTGGCGAAGCCATGGCCGAATGGCTGGTGCTGCTGAGACTTGATGGCAAGCAGGAAGTCGCCGCATCAGTCGAGCGCGACTATCGCGCATCCGGTTTCGCCGCGGCCAAGAGGACCTACCTGTGGGGACATCTCCGGGAAGCAGGAGGGCGAGCGCAGAATGCCCATCCTCGACCGCGCCCGTACAGTATTGCGGGTGACTATGCGTTACTTGGTGAGAGAGACAGCGCCTTTGCGTGGCTCGAGCGAGCCTTTCGCGAGCGGGTGGGAGTGCTGATGTTCCTCACCATAGATGATCGCTTCGAAATGCTGCGGTCCGACCCCCGGTTCCGGGATCTCGCACGCCGTATTGGCCTGCCTGACACCGCAGTGCAGGATTCGGTTGCTCTAGGAGCACGTTAGCCTAATCCTCCGGCTGGGCGGTCGTCATGACCCGTGCCAGGGCTCGCAACCTCGTGTTTCCCGTCTCGTTCATCGCCGCTCTGGCCTGCGCGCTGCCGTCGCGCGGCCACGCCCAGAGCGGTGGAGCCGTCAGCGGCACAGTGACCGAACCGGACGGCCAGCCGCTCAGCGGG
>QHUY01000204.1 GCA_003223415.1 Gemmatimonadota bacterium | reverse complement strand
GGGCTGCGCGAGTTCGTGAACGTGAAGAGCGTGTGGGTCGGCTAGCGTCCCCGCTTCATGCGCGCTCGCACGATCGAGTCCGCGACGGCGAGCGCCCGCTCGGAGTTCCACTGGTAGTACAGCTGCAGGCAGGACGCGGTGTTCATGTCGCGGCGCCGCACGCAGCGCTCCACCTCGTCCCGGTGCCTCGCCGCGTCGCGGCGCCACAGCGAATCGTCCGTGGCCTTGGCGCGCGCCTCGGTCCAGAGGTAGGTCTCCTGGAGACAGCGCAGGAGCGAGCGCGACTGGTCCCGGCGGCACTCCTCCAGCTCGCGCCGGTGCTTCGCGGCGTCCGCCCCCCAGGTAGAGTCGGCCTGCACCTGGGCGATGGAGTCCCGTTGGTGCTGGAAGGCTCGCGCTGCGACGACCGCCGCGGGCTTCTTCCACCCGTAGTGCACCTCGAGGCACGTGGCCGCGGCCTCCACGGTGAGGGTGATCGCCGCGCACTCCCCCACTTCCTTCCGCTTCGCAGACTCCGTCTTGCACCCCGCGACCGCGAGGGCGAAGAGACCGAGGGCGCCGACGCTCGCTCTGCGCATCCTGCCTCCTGGGAAGGGTCAGCTACGGATGGGGTGGGATTCGAACCCACGAAACGGTTACCCGTTTACGCGCTCTCCAGGCGCGTGCCTTCAGCCGCTCGGCCACCCATCCCGGGGTCCAATCTCGTCAGGTAGCGGCGGGCGGACAAGCGAGCGCGGCCATCACCGACTCTAATCGCCGGTCGGCACGATGCCGGCTCCCTCTACCATGAGCACCACCGTGCGCTCGGGAGCCCGCGTGCGGTGCCGTACGCCGCGGGGCACGACCAAGCCCTGGCGCGGCGCCAGCTCGACCGAGCGGCCCTGCAGATCGACGATGAAGCGACCGGCAACGACATAGAAGAACTCGTCCTCGTCGTCGTGCTGATGCCAGTGGTACTCCCCCTGCACCACACCAAGGCGCACCACGGAGTCATTGACCTTGCACAGCGTCTGGTTGTACCAGGGATGGGTGCACGCATCGACCAGCGCCTGGATGTCGACGAGCTCGAGCGGCCCGTAGCGGATGTCGAGGTGAGTATCGTAGGGATACGACGCGCGGTCGGTCATGACGATCTCCCTGAGCGTGCTGCCTAATCTACCCGCGCCGTCGGCTTCATGCGCTCGTCAGGCGTCGGCCTTGCGGAAGACGGTGCGCCAGTATGCTAAGGGGCCCAGCCGCTCGAGCAGCCGCTGGTACGCAAACGGGCTGAGGCTAGGCAGAAACCAGGGCAACGCGGCGGCGGCAAGGGCGCCGCCGAGCGCTCCGAGGAACGCTCCGACAGCAGCGGTGAGTGGCGAAAGTTGAGGGACTATGACGGCGCTTGTGACCGCACCCAGGACAACCGTGGTCACGCTCAGGCCGGCGTACGCCGGCCACCGTGGGCGACGCTCGTAGAGGACCTGGATGTCGGTCGGCCGGATCTCGCGAACCGCACCGTCGGAGGCGGTCACCACGAGAACGAGTTGGTCGATATCGAAGGAGGGAGCACTGCAGTCGAACTCTTCTCCGGACGTCAGCCGAATGCGGAGGGGGTGCCGAGACGTTCCGGGATCCGCGAAGTGATCGGCCAGCGCGACGTGGGGCGGCCTTGCCGGGTGGGTCATCGGCAGCTCAAGCGCTTGTTAGGCCGCGCCCTTCCTCGGAAGCAGGCCCAGCACTGGAAGGATGGCTGCGAGGGCGGCTGCGGCACACGACTGGATGAGATAGCTGCGCCCAGCTTCCTGCATAATACCGGGACCTAGCAAGGGATCCGCGAGTTTGCCTAGCTGGATCCAGGCCGCGATCGCGACGATCCCCAGTGCCGGCACCACGAGCCAGCGCCTGAAGCGCGCCGCCGCGAACCCGATCACCCCGCGAGCCAGAGCAGCTCCCCACACGGTCAAGAGGCTGGGCTCCTTATCCATCACTTCGAAGGCGAGAATCATCGAAGCGGAATTCTACCCTACTGGGACGCGCCCGTCACCATCAAGGGCTTGTTCGGGGTGGTCGACCCGGGCGCCACGCTGCACCGCTCGTTATGCTCCAGGCATCCCCACCATCGCGCTGTACGCGCGACGGAAGCGCTGGCCCCTGGACGAAGTGGCCGTCCGCCTGCGGCATTCGCGGGTGCACGCGGAGGATTGCGCGGACTGTGAGACGAAGCAGGGCATGCTCGATGTCGTCGAGCGCGAGATCTCATTGAGCGGCAAGCTCTCGCAAGACCAGCGGCCAGTTAGGGGACATCGCGGATCGCTGTCCCATCCACCGTACGCTGACCTCGGAGATCAAGATCCGGACGCGCCTGATGTGACGTTGGTTCCCGTGACTTATCTAGCCCACGACTGGCCTCCGCAGCGCGCTCTGCCTCCGCGAGCCAGCCGCGGCGCAGCTGCTCGGGCGGCACACTGCTCAGGTAGGGTTTGATATCGAGAATCGGAGTGCCGTCCAGCATGTCGACGCCCTGCACCACCAAGCGCGAGCCTTCTCGGCGCACCAGCCGCACCACCGTCAAGCCGATCGGGTTGGGGCGACGGGGGGAGCGGGTGGCAAAGACGCCGTGGGGGCGCGTATCGGTGGGCGGTGTGCCGACGAGCTCATAGCCCGCGGCCCGGTCAAAGACCCAAAGAACGTAGAGATGCGAGAACCCGTCGATGTCCGTGAGGCCGCGTTCGAGGGTGGGCAAGATCTCGAGCACGCCCTCCGCCTCGTGTGTGGCACCGGGACCTTTGGGGATTTGCGCGGTGTCGGTGTAGGGGCTGCGTACTACACCAATTGGCCGCATCGCGAAGGAATCGGGGTTCATGGGACAACGCCGCCTAACGGATCGCGCTTAAGCTGCGGGCGACTCGCCCGCTCACGCAAGGATGCTGAACGATAGGTGGTGCACGCCAGCGGACAACGCTCCATTTCCCTTAAGGCGATCACCGCCCGCCAGCTTCAAGCGCTTGTTAGGCGGTCCCGCCCAGTTAGGCCTTTTCACGGAAGGTGATATAGCCCGCGGCCCCTCCAACGGGTATCCCGACTACGAGTGCGAAGACGGGATCGACGCGGCCATCCATTGCGAAACTGATCGCTCCGTA
>QHUY01000018.1:34284-40894 GCA_003223415.1 Gemmatimonadota bacterium | reverse complement strand
GCCGCCGAAGTCGGCCGGTTGGCGACGAGCGCCCCCCGCACCGGGGCCTTGCGCGTCGAGCTGCCGCCCAAAGAGCTCGACACCAGGCTTCGCGAGTCGCTCGACGCCGAAGGCGCGGTGCTCGACACGGCCTCCCGCGAGCTGGCGCGTGCCCGCAAAGCGGTGCGTGAGACGCGCCAGCGACTGGTCGCGCAGCTCGAGGCGATCCTCGCCGGCCTCGATCCCCACGAGCGCGCCGGCGACGCGGCGGTGACGGTGCGCAACGGCCGGTATGTGATCCCCGTGCGCACTACGTCGCGCGCCCGCGTGGGCGGCATCGTGCACGACGAATCGGCCACCCGCGCGACCGTGTTCGTCGAGCCGCCGGAAGTGATCGAGCTCGGCAACGAGCTGCGCTCGCGGGAAGCGGCCGAGCAGCGCGAAGTGCTGCGCGTGCTGCGCGCGCTCACCGATCTGCTGCGGCCCCACCGCGCGGCGATCGCCGCGGCCTGGGAGATGTCGATCGCGTTCGACGATCTGTGCGCCCGGGCGCGCTACGCCGTGGTCGTGAACGGCTTCACCCCGGTGATCGGTGAGGGACCGCTCGTGATCCGCGGCGGGCGCCACCCGCTGCTGTTCGCGGGCGACACCGTGGTCGTCCCGTTCGACCTCGAGCTGGCCCCCGACGAATGCACCGTCCTCGTCTCCGGACCCAATACCGGCGGCAAGACGGTGTTGATCAAAGCGGTCGGCCTGCTGTGCCTGCTCGCCCAGAGCGGCGTGGTTCCGCCGATCGGCCCGCAGTCGCGGCTGCCGGTCTTCCGGGACGTGTTCGCCGACATCGGGGACCGCCAGTCGATCGCGGCGAGCCTCTCCACTTTCTCGGCGCACGTCGCCGCGCTGCGGGACATCCTGGACCGCGCCGGGCCGGGCTCGCTCGTGCTGCTCGACGAGATCGGCAGCGGCACTGACCCCGCCGAGGGCGCTCAAGCAGCTGGCCGCCGAGACGGTCGGGATCGTGAACGCCTCGCTGCAGTTCGACGCGGAGACCCTCACGCCGACGTATCGGCTCCTGAAGGGCGTGCCCGGCCGCTCCTACGGGCTGGCGATCGCGCGGCGGCTGGGAATCCGCGAGGAGGTTCTCGCCGAGGCCGAGCGCGCCGTGCCGGACGCGGAGCGGACATTGGACGCGCTGCTTGCTGCCGTGGAAGCGCGCGCCCGCGAGCTGGAACAGCTGCAGGAGCAGCTTGCCGCGCAGGAAGCAGCGCTGCGGGAGGAGCGGGCAGCAGTCGACCGTCGCGGCGAGGCCGTAGCCGACCGCGAGCGGGCGGTCTCGGCCCGGGAGCGGGCGCTGGACGCTGCGGCGCGCGAGCAGGCGCGCGCCTACCTGCTCGACGCGCGCAAGACTGTCGAGGCCGCCCTCGCCCAGGCGCGCGCGGCCGTGGATGAGGCCACAGCCAAGCAGGCGCGGCGCCTGGTCGAAGAGGCGATCGAGAAGACCGGGGAACCGGGAAAGGGGAAAGGGGAAGGGTGGCTCTCACTGGAGGAGCTGCGGCGGAAACGCAAGCCACCGACCGCATGAGCACCATCCCCGACGATATCATCGAGCAGGTCCGCGACGCGGCGGACCTGGTCGGGATCATCGGCGAGCACGTCGAGCTGAAGCGCACGGGCAGCGATTACCGCGGCCCCTGTCCCTTCCACGGCGGCACCCACCGCAACTTCGCCGTCATCCCGAAGAAAGGGATGTTCTACTGCTTCGTGTGCCACGAGGGGGGGGACGTCTTCACCTTCTTCATGAAGAAGCTCGGCATGGACTACCCGACCGCCGTGCGCGAGGTGGCGCGCCGGGTCGGCATCGCCATCCCCGAGCGCGGGCCCTCCGGCCCCGACCCCCGCGAGCCGCTGTTCTCCGCGGTCGCCGCGGCCGCCGACTGGTTCGCGCGGCAGCTGCGCGAGAATGGCGAGGCCGCCATCGCGCGCGACTATCTCGCCGGCCGTCACCTCGACCTCGAGACCGCGGGCGTGCTCGGCCTCGGCTACGCGCCCCGCGGCACAGCCTTCCTCGATGCAATGAAAGGATTGGGCCTGCGTGACGAGGTGTTGCTCGAAGCGGGCCTGCTGCGTAAACGAGAGGAGGACGGGACGCTCGTGCCGCGGTTCCGGGGCCGGCTGCTGTTCCCGATCCAGGACCTGCGCGGCCGCGTGGTGGCCTTCGGGGGACGGATCTTGGACGAGGGCGAGCCGAAATACCTGAATTCGCCGGACACGCCGATCTTCCACAAGGGCAAGCTGCTCTACCATCTGTACGCGGCCCGGCAGGCGATGCGCAAAGCCGAGCGCGCGATTGTGGTGGAGGGCTACTTCGACGTGCTGCGTCCCGCGCTCGCCGGCATCGAAGAGGTCGTGGCGCCGCTGGGCACCGGCCTCACCGGCGACCAGGCGGCGCTGCTCAAGCGGTACACCGGCCACGTGATCCTGCTCTACGACTCCGACGACGCCGGCCTGCGCGCGACCTTCCGCGCCGGCGACGAGCTGCTGCGCTACGGGCTGCGCGTGAGCGTCGCCACGCTGCCCGAGGGAGAGGACCCCGACACCATCGTGCAGCGGCGGGGCGCCGCGGCGCTCGAAGCGGTGCTCAAGGACGCCGTGGACGTGTTCGAGCGCAAGATCCAGATCCTCGAGCGCAAAGGCTTCTTCGGCACGCTGCCGGGGCGGCGCCGCGCGCTCGATCGCCTGCTGCCCACCATCCGGGCGGCGCAGGACCCGATTACACGGGAGCTGTATCTGACCCGAGCGGCGGAGGTGGCCAACGTCAGAAAGGACGTCCTGGAGCGGGAATCGGGGTTCGGGGCTCGGGACTCGGGTGTCGCCCCCCCGAGCCCCGAGCCCCGAGCCCCGAGGCCCGCTCTGCCGTCGAATGCCGAAAAGGCGCTCCTCCTCTTGCTCCTCGAGGGCGAGCCCTGGCGCTCCCGAGTTCTCGAGGCCGTGCACGACGAGGACTTCGAGTTCCCCGCCTACCGGGCGGTATTCCAGGCCGTGGCCGAGAACGCCCCCGACCGGCTGGACGAGACGGCGGCGCGCGCCTACGAGGAGCTGAAGGCGGAAGGGACGAGCGGGGGGGGGCGCGAGCCCGACCAGCTGTTCGAGCGGGCGGTGAACTGGGTCGAGGCGCGGCGGATCGAGCGGCAGGTGGACGAATTGAAGCGCGCGCTGCCGCTGGCGTCGGTGGAGGAGCAAGACCGCATGGTGCGCGAGATGCAGCGCCTCGTGCTGGAGGGGAACCGGCGGTTTCCGCAGTACGGCATAACCAAGAGGAGGAGTGGTGCACCCGGATCTTGAAGCGTTGTTGGCGCTGCAGCAGAAGGACCAGGCGGTGATGGCGGTGGACGAGGCGCTGCGCGGGCTGGAGCCCGAGACCGGGGCGCTCGCCGAGGAGCTGGCGGCGGCAGAGCGGGTGCTCGACAACGCGCAACGGGGGATCCGGGAGGCGCTGCGCCGCCGCGACGAGCTCGAGGGCAAGATCGCCACGTATCGCACCATGCAGGAGCAGCGCCGCCAACGGCTGGAATGGGTGCGCGGGGCCAAGGAAGCTTCCACGCTCATGGCCGAGCTCGACCTCGCCCGCTCGGTGCTCGCCAAGGAGGAAGCCGAGTTCATGCGCTCGGGCGACGCGGTGACCGAAGCGGAGCTCAAGACCGCGGAGGCGGAGGCGGCGCTCGACAAGGTGCGCGAAGGGCAGGCGTCGCGACGCGAGGCGCTCGCCGGGCGGCGGGAGGCCCTGGCCACGGAGCGCGAGCAGGCCCTCGCGGCCCGCGAAGCGGCGGCGCGCGCGGTGAACGGCGGGTTGCTGGGACGCTACGAGCGGATCCGCAAGGGCAAGGCGCCGCTCGCCCTGTATCCGCTGCACGGCGACGCGTGCGGGCACTGCTTCACGGCGGTGCCGACGCAGCGCCGCGTCCTGATTCAGCGAGGGGCATCCATCGAAGGCTGTGAAGCCTGCGGCGTGCTGCTCTACGGGGCGGAATGATCCCCGCCCGCTGGACGCTCGTCGCGCCCGCCGACCCTGAGGCGACCGGGGCGCTCGCCGCGGCGCTCCACATTCCCGAGCCCCTCGCCGCGCTGCTGGTGCAGCGGGGCCTGGAGGCGCCCGAGGTGGCCCGCGCCTTCCTGCGGCCCGACCTCGAGCGCCTGAGCGACCCGGCCGACTGGGCGGGGATGCGCCGGGCGGTAGACCTCATCGTCGCCGCGGTGCGCCGGGGGGCGGCCATCCTGGTACACGGCGATTACGACGTCGACGGCCAGTGTGCGGCCGCGATGCTCACGCGGATCCTCCGTGCCGCCGGCGCCACGGTCCATGCCTTCGTGCCGCACCGCCTGCGGGACGGGTATGATTTCGGCCCCGCGGGACTCGCGCAGGCCCAGGCCGTCCGCGCGGGGCTCATCATTACCTGCGACTGCGGCATCACCGCAGCCCGAGCGGTTGAGGCTGCCCGCGCCGCTGGCATCGACGTGATCGTGACCGACCATCACCTTCCGGGGGACGAGCTTCCCCCCGCCAGTGCCGTGCTCGACCCGCGGCGCGCCGACTGCCCCTCGGTGGACAAGGACCTGTGCGGCGCCGGCGTCGCGTTCAAGCTGGCGCAGGCGGTCGTGCGCGCCCTTGGCTTGTCCGAGAACCTGCCCCTCCATTTCCTCGACTTCGTCGCGCTCGCGACCGTGGCCGACGTCGTGCCGCTCACCGGCGAGAACCGCATCCTGGTGCGCCACGGGCTCAAAGTGCTGGCCGACTCGCACTGGCCGGGGGTGCGCGCGCTGGTCGAGGCGGCCGGGCTCGCCGGCAAGCCGCTGCGCGCGGGGCACGTGGGGTTCATCCTCGCCCCGCGGCTCAACGCCGCCGGCCGCATCGGCGACGCCAACGACGGCCTGCGGCTGCTGCTCACCGAGGACCCCGCGGAGGCCGCCCGGCTCGCGCGCGAGCTGGAGACCTTGAACGCACGGCGTCAGGCGCTGGACCAGCGCATCCTCGACGAAGCCATCGAGGCGACCGACCGCACCCTCGCGCCCGACGACCGAGCGCTGGTGCTCGCGGCCGACGGCTGGCACCCCGGCGTGATCGGGATCGTGGCCTCGCGCCTGGTGGAGCGCTACGGGCGCCCCGCCTTTCTGATCGGCTGGGAGGGCGAAACGGGGCGGGGGTCGGGCCGCAGCATCGCGGGCTTCGACCTCCACGCCGCGCTGCATCGCGTGGGCGGCTGCCTGGAGAAGTACGGCGGCCATACTATGGCGGCCGGCCTCACCATCCGGCGCAGCCGGTTCGACGAGTTCCGTGTTGCCTTTCTCCAGATTGCGCGCGAGCTGCTTGCGCCCGACGACCTCGTGCCGGCGCAGCGGGTGGATCTGGAGCTGCCGCTGGGGCTGGTGAGCGACGAGCTGGAGAAGCTGATGCGGCATCTCGAGCCCTGCGGGCCCGGCAATCCGGCCCCGGTGTTCGGCGTCCGCGCGGCGCGGGCGGTCGGGGCCCGACGGGTCGGCACGAATCACCTGCGGTTCACGCTGGACGACGGCTCGGGCGTGATCCCGGCCATTGGGTTCCGATGGGCGGACGTGGTGCCCGACGCGTGGCTGGCGCGACCGCTCGATGTGGCGTTCCGGCTGGAGCGGGACGAATGGCAGGGGCGGACCACGCTGCAGGCGCGCGTGGCGGCGATCGCCCCGAGTGGCAAAGAGGAAGCGGCGTGATGATCGCGATCATCGCGGGGGAGTTCAAGAATCGGCGGCTCAAGACGCCGGTCGGCGACAAGGTCCGTCCGACCGGGGCCCGCGTGCGGGAAGCGTGGTTCAGCATCCTGCAGCGCTCGATCCCGGGGGCGCGGGTGCTCGACCTGTTCGCCGGCTCGGGCGCCCTGGGCCTCGAGGCGCTGTCGCGCGGGGCGCAGACCGCCGACTTCGTCGAGATCCACCGCAACGCTCTGACGGCGCTGCGGGCCAACCTGAAGAGCTTGAAGGTCGAGGAGCGCGCCGTCATCACCCGCGTGGACGCGCTCAGGTTCACCGAGCAGCTGCACCCCGGCCAGTACGACGTCGCGTTCGCCGACCCGCCGTACGCCGGCGAGCAGGCCAAGCGGCTCGTCGCCATGTTCCGGATCGTCCCCTTCGCGCACGTGTTTTCGATCGAGCACCCGGCCGACAGCCCCATCCCCGGCGACGACACCCGGCGCTATGGGGACACGGCCGTCACGTTCCTCTACGCGCCATGACACGCATCGCAGTGTACCCGGGGTCGTTCGACCCCATCACCCGCGGACACGAGGACTTGATCCACCGGTCCCTCGCCTTCGTCGACAAAGTGGTGGTGGCGGTGGCGGTCAACGTCGCCAAACAGCCGCTGTTCGCGCTCGAGGAGCGCGTCGCGCTCATTCGGCAGTGCGTGCACGACCCGCACGTCGAGGTCCGGTCGTTCGACGGCCTGCTGGTGGACTTCGCGCGCAGCGTCGGCGCGAGCGTCATCGTGCGGGGCCTGCGCGCCGTGAGCGACTTCGAGTACGAGTTCCAGATGGCGCTGATGAACCGCAACCTGGCTCCGACCATCGAAACGGTGTTCCTCGTCCCGGCCTTCGATCTCACCTAC
>QHUY01000018.1:0-34193 GCA_003223415.1 Gemmatimonadota bacterium | reverse complement strand
GGGGGGGGGGGGGGGGGGGGGCGAATCGGCGGATCGTCTTGCCCGAGGGCGACGATCCCCGCGTCCAGGAAGCGGCGCGCCGCATCCAGGCCGAGCGGCTCGGGGTCGTGGAGGTATTGGGGGGGAGTGGGGCGGGGCCGTTTCCCGATTCCCGTTTCCCGGCTTGTATCCGTCATCTCCGAGCCCGCCGGCCCGACAAATTCCCCACGGACTCCGCGGCGGCGGATGCGCTGGGGCATCCTCTAACGTTCGGCGCCTGCCTGGTGGGGATCGGCGCCGCCGACGTGATGGTGGGCGGCGCCAACTTCCCCACCGCCGACACCATCCGCGCCGCACTGTGGGCCGTCGGGACGGCGCCGGGCATCGCGCTCGTCAGCGGGTCGTTCTACATGGTGAAGGGCGACACCGTCCTCACCTTCACCGACTGCGCCGTGGTGCCCACGCCGACGGCGGAGCAGCTGGCGCAAATCGCGCTCGCGGCCGTGCGCGACCGCCGACGCATCGTGGGGGACGAACCTGTGGTCGCGTTCCTCTCCTACAGCACCAAGGGCAGCGCGGCCGGGCCGGAGGTGGAGCGCGTGCGCGCCGCCCTCGCCGCCTTCCGCCGGCTCGCCGCCGACGTGCGGGCCGACGGCGAGCTCCAGGGCGACGCGGCCCTCGTGCCGGACGTGGCGCGCCGCAAAGCGCCGGGCTCCCCGGTGGGTGGCGCCGCCAACGTGCTCGTCTTCCCGGACTTGGACTGCGGCAACATCGCTTACAAGCTGGTGCAACGGCTGGGCGGCTGGACCGCGCTCGGGCCGATCCTGCAAGGGCTGGCGCGCCCCGTCTCCGACCTGTCGCGGGGCGCCACCGCGGACGATATTGTGGAGACTGCTGCCGTGGCCGTCCTACAAGCGGAGGAGCAGGCATGGGGGGGGGGGGGGGGGGGGGGGGGGGGGGGGGGGGGGGTCGTGATCGTGAGCGTCGACGGACAGCTGATCGTCGGGAACCGCCAGGAGCTGAAGCAGAAGGTCCTCGACGCCCTCGAAGGCGGCGCGAAGAAGTTCGTCATCGACTTCACCCGCACCGGCTACATCGACTCCTCGGGACTGGGCGTGCTCGTCTCGCTGTCCAAGAAGATCCGCGAGCAGGGGGGGGACCTGCGCCTCGCCGGCCTCAACGAGGATCTCCAGACCCTCTTCGAGCTCACCAAGCTCGACACCCTGTTTTCGATCATGAAGACTCCCGAGGAGGCGGTCGCCGCCTTTTAATCGGTTGGCCCTCTCGTGACCCCGCCGCTTCGCCTCGCCGTTCGCCGCACCGGGCGCGAGGGCCGGATCGTCGAGATCTCGCTCGCCGTGCCGAGCGATCTCGGGTACGTGGGCGAGGCGGTCGAGCTGGTGACCACGCAGTGCCGCGATGCGCCGCTGTCCCCCCGTCGTCTCCGGTTCAACCTCCGCACCGCCCTGGCCGAAGCGCTCGCCAACGCAATCGCCTACGGCAACCGCCACGATACGTCGAAGCTGGTCCGCGTGCGCGTCGAAGTCCTGCCCGACGCCGTCCGCATCCACGTCACCGACGACGGGGACGGGTTCGATCCCGCGCGGGTTCCCGACCCCACCGTCCCGGAGAACCTGGAGCGCGAGAACGGCCGCGGCCTGTTCGTGCTGCGGCACCTGGTGGACCAGGTGAGCTTCAACGAGAAAGGGAACGACCTCTGCCTGATCCTCCGGGCGGGGTGACGCGGATCGAGCAGCTCCTGCCCGAGCTGGAGCGGTTGACCGGCGTGCGGCTGCGCGTCTGGCGGTTCGACGGCCGTGCGCTGCGGCGCTTGGCGGGCCCCTATCCCGGCCCCTGGACGCCTCCGGTGGACGGCGACCGATTGACCGGACGCACGCTGCAGGCGCCGGAGGGGCCCGCGTGGTTCGAGCCCGTGCGCGAAGCCGAGGGGGTGTGGCTGGAGGTCGGGGAGCGGCCCGGTGGAGCGGGCAGCGGAGGGGCCGCGACGGCGGGGCAGGACCCCGCGACGCTCGCGACGGTGATCGGGGCCGTGCTCGCGGCCGAGCGCGAGACGGCGCAGGTGGCGGCCGAGCTGTCCGAGCGCTACGAAGAGATCGACCTGATCTACACCATCAGCGAGATTCTGGGTCACACCATCCGGCTGGACGAGGCGGCGCGCCGCATCCTGACCGAGGTGTCCAACGTGGTGCGCGCGCGGCGCGCCACTCTGCTGGTGCACGACGAGGAGCGCAACGTGCTTCGGATCGCGGCCGCGCGCGGCATGGACCCCGCTGAGGCTGTGCCCATCGAGATCGACGACCCCGGCTCGGTGGCCGCCCGCGCCTTCCGCGAGATGCGGATCATCAGCTACGACCCCAGCCTCCCCGCCCCAGCAGGGGCCGACACGGCCGACAGCAGCGAGCGCCGCGACTACCGCGGCCGGGCCTTCCTCTCGGTCCCGGTGCTCTATGCGGCGCCCGGCCGTCCCGCCCGCCCGATCGGCGTGATCAATCTCACGGACCGGCTCGGCCCGGACGCGTTTACGGCCGGCGACCGCAAGCTCGTCGCGGCGATCGCCAATCAGATCGGCGCGGCGATCGAGAACGCCCGCCTCGTCGCCCGCGACCTCGGCCAGCAGCGCGTGCGGCGCGAGCTCGAGCTGGCGCATGACTTGCAGCTCAAGCTGCTGCCGTCCCCGGCCGTCCTCGGCACCCTGGCCGATATCGCCGTGCGCTGCCTACCCGCCGAGTCCGTCGGCGGGGACTTCTACAACCTGCTGCGCATGCACGGAGACCGGGTCGGCGTGATGCTGGGCGACGTCTCCACCCACGGCTTCAGCGCCGCCCTGATCATGGCCCTGGTCATGGCCGCTTCCGGCATCCACGCTGAATCGGCCGAAACGCCGACGGCCGTGCTCGGCCGGCTCGAGGAGTCCCTCGCCGACGAGCTCACCGAGACCGAGATGTTTCTGTCGCTGTTCTACGCGGTGATCGATCCCGCTCGCGAGCGGCTGGTGTATGCCAACGCCGGCCACCCGCACGCCTTCACCGTGGACGGCCGCTCGGGCACGGCCGACCGTCTCGGCAGCACGCGGCCTCCCCTCGGGCTGGGGGTGGCCGGCGGGGCGAACGGGGAGCGTGCCTGGCGCCGCCACGGGGACGTGCTCTGCCTGTTCACCGACGGGCTCGTCGACGCGCAGAGTGAAGCGGGCGAGCGCTACGGAGAAGAGCGCATCCTCGGCCACGTGCGCAACCTGCGCCGGCGGCCCACCCGGGAGATCCTCGAGGCCATCTTCACCGATCTGGCGGCGTTCACGGGGGGCGCGCCCGCCTCCGACGACCGCACCCTGCTGCTGCTCAAGGCGTGAGCGCCGCAAAAAGGCTCGGCCAGCACTTTCTCACCGACCCCCAGCTGCTGCGCCGCATCGCCGACGCGCTCGAGCCGTCGCCGGAAGACGTCGTGATCGAGATCGGGCCAGGGCGGGGGAGCCTGACGGTGGCGGTCGCGCCGCGGGTCGCCCACGTAATTGCGATTGAAAAGGACGCTCGGCTCGCCCGCGAATGCGGAATGCGGAGTGCGGAATGCGGAATTGACAACGTCAGCCTCGTCGAGGGGGACGCGTTGAAGGTGGAATGGCACGCGCTCCTCGAACCTCACGGTGCCACTCCGCATTCCGCATTCCGCACTCCGCACTTCAAAGTCGTGGGCAACATCCCTTATAGCATTACGTCGCCCCTGATCGAGAAGGCGCTCACGCCGCCGCTCCCGGAGCGGATCGTGTTTCTGGTGCAGCGCGAGGTGGCCGAGCGGATCGCGGCCACGCCGGGCCGTAAGGCCTACGGGGCGCTGTCGGTGGGTGTGCAGGCCGCCTGCCGGGTCGAGCTGCTGTTCCGGGTCCGCGCCGGCGCATTCCGGCCGCGGCCCCGAGTGGACAGCGCGCTGCTGCGGCTGACCCCGCTCGCCCAGCCGCTGATCGCCCCGCAGGAGGGGGCGGTGTTTCGGCGTTTCGTCACGACCTGCTTCAGCCGCCGCCGCAAGCAGCTGCGTAACGTGCTGGTGGCGGCCGCCGGCCGCCCGGTGGAGGAGGTGAAGGCCGGCCTGGCCGCGCTCGGGCTCGACCCGGTGGCGCGACCGGAAACGCTGCCGCCGGCGCAGTTCGTCCGGCTCTTGCGCTGGAGCGGGGGATTGTGAAATGATTCACAATGCGGAAGATCTCCCAGAGCACCGTGCGCCGGCTCTCGCTCTACCTCCGATTCCTCGAGCAGTCCGATGCCCAGGGCCTCACCACCATCTCCTCCGACGAGCTGGCCCGCCGCGGCGGCACCACCTCGGCTCAGGTCCGTAAGGACCTCTCCTTCTTCGGCTCCTTCGGCAAGCGCGGGCTCGGCTATTCGGTGCCGGCCCTCACCGCCCGGCTCCGCGACATCCTCGGCCTGAAACGCTCCTATCGCGTGGTGCTCGTCGGCGCCGGCAAGATCGGCGGCGCGCTGGTGCAGTATCAGGGCTTCCGACAACGGGGGTTCCACGTCACGGCGATCTACGACCGCGACGCCCAGAAGATCGGCACGCGCTGGAACGGGCTCGTCGTGCGCGACGTCAAACACCTGGAGGCGGACCTCAAGAAGGAGCCCACCGACATCGCCATCGTGGTGACGCCCGCCGACTCGGCGCAGGACGTGGTGGACCGGCTGGTGCGCGCGGGGGTGAAGGCGATCCTCAACTTCGCGCCGGTGCAGCTCGCAGTGCCGCCGGACGTGGTGGTGAAGACGGTGAACATGGCGCTGGAGCTGGAAACGCTGAGCTACGCGTTGGCGAACCGGTGAGAGACAGTGCGGAATGCGGAATTCGGAATGCGGAATTGAACTGCAAGGTCGCTCGCGGCGGGACGCTCACCCTGATATTCCGCATTCCGCACTCCGCATTCCGCATTAGTTCGCCGGCGCTCCGTAACTCTTTTTTTAGCCGGATGTTAGCTGGCACGCCGATGCCAGGTTAGATTTGCGCCCCATGCCGCGCGTCCATGTCACGTCCGAAATCGGCCCCTTGCGGGCCGTTCTCGTCCATACGCCCGGCAACGAGCTGGTCGCGGTCACGCCGGGGAATCGGGAAGCCTATCTCTACGACGACATCATCGACTTGGACAGCGCGCAGCGCGAGCACCGCCGGCTGGTGGCGGTGCTGGAGCGCTACGCCGAGGTCTACGAGGTTCGCGACCTGCTGACGGAGCTCGTCGGCCGGGCGGACGTGCGGGAGTTTCTGACGACGCGGGCGCTGGAAATCGTGCCCTCGGATGCGCTGGCCAAGCAGCTGGCCGAGCTGCCGCCCGGGGATCTCGTGGCCCTCATGGTGGAAGGGGCCATCGAGGAAGCAGGGCCGATCGCGCGGGCGCTGAACGAAGTGGGGTACGCCCTGCCGCCGCTCCCCAACCTCTTCTTCACCCGCGACGTCGGGATCGTCATCGGCGAGCACTCCATCATCGGCTCGATGCGCTACGGCGTCCGCTGGACCGAGGAGCTGCTCGTCAAGGCGCTGTTCCGCTATCACCCGAAGCTCGAGAACGCGGGGATCCTCTACGACGGCTCGGAGGAGAAGCGCACCAACTACACGCTCGAAGGCGGGGACGTGCACCCGATCCGCCCCGATCTACTGGTGCTCGGGTTCAGCGAGCGCTCCAGCCCCGCGGCGTTGGACCACCTGTGCGATCTCGTGTTCGAGCACTGTGGGGTGACGGATGCGATCATCGTCGTGCTGCCCAACGAGCGGACAGCGATCCACCTCGACATGATCTTCACGCAGCTCGACCGGGAGCTCTGCGGGTTGTACCCGCCGCACTTCGTCGGCCCGGAGCGGCTGGCGGTGTTGCACCGCCGCAAGCATTCCAAGGGCGTGAAGGAGATGCCCAACTTCTTCGCGGCGATGCAGGCCGTGGATCAGCCGCTCGAGCCTGTGTTTTGCGGCGGCAACGCCCGGCCGCTGCAGGAGCGCGAGCAGTGGTCCTCGGCGTGCAACTTTTTCTGTGTGCGCCCCGGCCTCGCCATCACCTATGCGCGCAACGAAGCGACTATTCAGGAGATGGAGCACGCGGGCTTCCGGATCATCTCCGCGGTGAACCTGCTCACCGGCGAGGAGTGGCTCGAGGACGGGGAGCGGGGGGTCATCACGATCGACGGCAGCGAGCTGGTGCGCGGCGGCGGCGGCCCGCGGTGCATGACGCTGCCGCTGCGGCGGGACGACCTGTGACGGGAATGCGGAATGCCGAATGCGGAGTGCGGAATGTCAGGGTGAGCGTCGGGAGCGGCACGACCTCTCATGGCAATTCCGCATTCCGCATTCCGCATTCCGCACTCGTTTCGTGACCCACACGACGTTCCAGGTCGGCCGCCTGCGCTGCCATGCCCTGGAGGGCGGCCGTCAGCACCTGGACGGCGGCGCCATGTTCGGCGTCGTCCCCAAGCCCCTGTGGGAGCGCCGCATCCCCGCTGACGCGCGCAACCGCATCCCGCTCGCCCTGCGCTGCCTGCTGGTCGAGCACGACGGCGGCCTCGTCCTGATCGACACCGGCCTGGGCAACAAAGAGAGCGACAAGTTCCGGGATATCTACGGCGTGGAGAATGCCGGGGCGGGCGGCCGTACCCGGCTCGAGGACGCCCTGGCCGCCCTGGGGCACCGGCCCGAGGACGTCCGCTGGGTGATCAACACCCACCTCCACTTCGACCATGCCGGGGGGGACACCTTCCGGGACGGGGATGGGGCCGTGCGGCCGGCATTCCCCCGAGCCACCTATGTAGTGCAGCGGCGTGAGCTCGAGTTCGCCCGCCATACGAACGAGCGCACCGCCGCGAGCTACCTGCCGCACAACTTCGAGGTGATCGCCTTCCAGCTGGTGGATGGGGAAGTGGAGGTGCTGCCCGGGATCCACTGCCTCCCGACTCCCGGGCATGTGCCCTACCACCAGTCCGTGTTGGTCGAGAGCGGGGGCGAGCGGGTCTGCTTCCTCGCGGACCTGGTGCCGACCACGGCGCACCTGCCGCTGCCCTGGATCATGGGCTACGATCTGGAGCCGCTGGTCACGCTGGAGAGCAAGCGGCGGCTGTACGCCCGGGCGGAGGCCGAGGGGTGGCTGCTGTGCTTCGAGCACGACCCGGCGGTGGTAGCGGGGCGGCTGGGCCGGGAAGGGAAGGGGTTCGGTCTTGTGGCCCCGCTGGCGCTCCGCTAAAGTACCTCACCCTCTGACCCCCTCTCCGCGTCGCGGAGAGGGGGAACGGGGGGTGAGGTACCGCTCTTGCGCTTCTTCGTGAGGAGGAGACCCGTTTCTGGCGATCGACACCGGCAATAGCAAGCAGCCGCGGACGCGCGTGAACCGGCAGATCCGCATCAGTCCGGTCCGCGTGATCTCAAACGATGGCGAACAGTTGGGCGTGATGCCCGTCGAGGAAGCCCTGACCGCCGCGCAGGAACGGGGCCTCGATCTCGTAGAAGTGGCGCCGCTGGCGCGGCCTCCCGTCGTGAAGATCATGGATTACGGGAAGTTCAAGTTCGAGCAGGCCAAGGCGGCCCGCGCGGCCAAGAAGAAGCAGCATGTGATCCATCTGAAGGAAGTGAAGTTCCGTCCCGGGATCGACGACCATGACTTCGCGTTCAAGACGCGCCACGCCCGGGAGTTCCTGAAGGACGGCAACAAGGTGAAGGTGACGATGATGTACCGGGGCCGGCAGATGGCCCACCTCGAGCTGGGGCGGGAGGTGCTGGACCGGGTGGCGACCGAGCTCAAGGACGTCAGCAAGATCGAGCAGGAGCCGAAGCTCGAAGGCCGCAATATGTCGATGGTGCTGGCACCGAAATAGGGGTACCGATGCCGAAACAGAAATCGAAGCGCGCGCTCCGCAAGCGGGTGAGGCTGACCGGAACGGGCAAGCTACGTCGCTATCGGGCGTATCGGCGGCACATCCTGACCAAGAAGCATCCGAAGCGCAAGCGCCACCTGCGCAAGGCGACGATCGCCTCGCACGCGGATCGACGCCTCAAGCGCCTGCTGATGGCGTAAGGAGATCGCACAATGCCTCGCGTCAAAAGCAACGTCGCCCGCCTGAAACGCAAGAACAAGATCATGAAGCTCGCCAAGGGCTACTGGGGCGGGCGCAGCAAGCTGTGGAAGGCGGCCAAGGAGAGCGTCGAGCGGGCGCAGAAGTACGCCTACCGCGACCGGCGCCGCAAGAAGGGCGACTTCCGGCGGCTGTGGATCACCCGCATCAACGCGGCGGCGCGGCTGCACGAGCTGACGTACAGCCGTCTAATGAACGGACTGCGCAAGGCCGGCGTCGAGGTCAATCGCAAAATCCTCGCCGATCTCGCGGTCCGCGACCCGGTCGCGTTCGAGCAGCTGGCGGAGGTCGCGAAGCGGGCCCTCTGACCATGCGCGACCTCCTAGCAGCCTTGGGTGCGCTGCGGGAGCGTCTCACCGAGATTCCGCAGGCGGACCAGCGCCGGCTCCAGGATCTGAAGACCGAGATCCTCGGGCGCAAGGCCGGCGCGCTGACCAAGATCCTCGCCCAGGTGCCGAAGCTCGACCCCGAGCCCCGCCGGGCCGTGGGAGCGGCGGCCAACGAGCTGAAGCGCGAGTTCGAGGCGGCGCTCGCGGCGCGGGAGCGTGCCCTGGCGCGCACCGCCCGCGCGAGCGGAGCGGCCGATCTCACCATGCCGGGCCGCGCGGCCTGGACCGGCGGCCTCCACCTCGTCACCCAGGTGACGGGCGAGATCTGCGAGATCTTCCACGAGATGGGCTTCACCCGGGCCGTCGGCCCCGAGGTGGAGACCGAGCGCAACAATTTCACCGCCCTCAATTTCCCCAAGGACCACCCGGCCATCGACGCCCAGGACTCCTTTTACCTGGGCGGGGACCTGCTGCTGCGGACCCATACCTCCCCCGTGCAGATCCGCACCATGGAGCGGTACCCGCCGCCCATCCGCGTCGTGATCCCGGGCCAGTGCTATCGCCGCGACCCGTTCGACGCCTCCCATTCGCCCATCTTCGAGCAGGTCGAAGGGCTGGTAGTGGACGAGGGGATCAGCTTCGTGGACCTCAAGGCGTCGCTCTCGGCGTTCGCCCGCAAGTTCTTCGGCCCCACGACGCGCACCCGCTTCTCGCCCTCTTTCTTCCCGTTCACCGAGCCGTCGGCTGACATGGCGGCGAGCTGCTCGGTGTGCGGTGGGTCGGGCTGCCAGACCTGCAAGCAGTCGGGCTGGATCGAGATCCTGGGGAGCGGCATGGTTCACCCCGCGGTCTTCGAGGCCTGCGGCGTGGACCCGGAGCGCTACACCGGCTTCGCCTTCGGGATGGGGCCGCAGCGCATCGCCATGGTGCGCTACGGCATCCCCGACATCCGGCTGTTCTTCGAGAGCGACATGCGCTTCCTGGCGCAGTTCTCGACGCCATGATCGTCTCGCGCCGCTGGCTCGAGGCGCTGCTCGGCCGCCCGCTCGACCCACGCGAGCTGGAACAGCGGCTGGCACAGCTCGGCGTCCCCGTCGAAGCCATCGTGCCGCTGCACCAGGACCTGGGCGACATCCTCGTCGCGCAGGTGCTCGAAGTCCAGAAGCACCCGAACGCCGACCGGCTGACAGTCTGCTCCGTCGACCGGGGGGGGGGGGGGGGGGGCGGCAGCCCCGTCGCCGTGGTCTGCGGCGCGCCCAACGTCCAGGCAGGCAAGAAATACCCTTACGCGCCCGTTGGGGCGGTGCTGCCGGGCGGGCTGAAGCTCGAGCGCAAGAAGATCCGTGGCGTCGAATCCAACGGGATGCTCTGCTCGGCCAAGGAGCTCGGGCTCGGGGAGGACCACGCCGGCATCCTTGAGCTCGACACGCCCGCCGCGCCGGGGACCCGGCTCCTCGATGCAGTGCCCCTCGCCGACCACCAGCTGGTCCTAGAGGTCACCGCCAACCGCCCGGATCTCCTGTGCCACAAGGGCGTGGCCCGCGAGCTGGCCGCGGTGCTGGGAGGCACGGTGAAGTTGCCGCCCATCCCGGGCGCGAAGTCACTGTCCGACCGTCCGCCTGTCCGACAGTCCGACCGCGGGGAGGTGGACGGGGTGGAGCTGCGCCTCGAGGACACCGAGGGTTGTCCCCGCTACATCGCGGCAGTGATCCGCGGCGTCCGGGTAGGGGCGAGTCCGGCCTGGCTCGCCGAGCGGCTGCGTGCTGTGGGCCAGCGGCCGATCAACAACGTCGTGGACGCGACGAACTACATCCTCTTCGAGCTGAACCAGCCGTTGCACGCTTTCGACCTGCGCAAGCTGCGCGGGCCGGCGGTGGTCATCCGGCGGGCGCGGTCCGGCGAGCGGATCGTCACGCTGGACGGCGTCCCGCGGACCCTGACGGCCGATATGACGGCGATCTCTGACGCTGAGCGGCCCACCATCGTGGCCGGGGTGATGGGGAGCGCCGACTCAGAAGTGAGCGAGGCGACGACCGACCTCGTGCTTGAGTGTGCCTACTTCCAGCCCACCCGCATCCGGCGCACGCGGCGCGCGCTCGACCTCTCGAGCGAGTCGAGCTACCGATTCGAGCGCGGCATCGACCTACTCGGTATGCCCGACGCGATGCGCCGGGCGATCGAGCTGATCCTCGCCGTGGCGGGCGGTGAGCTGCGGGAGCCGCCGCTCGACCTCTGGCCGCGACCCGAGCAGCCGCGGGCGGTGTTTCTGCGGCCCGCGCGGGTGGCGCACCTGCTCGGCACCGAGATCCCGCGCGCGGAGATCGAGCGCCTGCTATCCAGCGTGGGGTTCGTGGCCGCCCCGAAGGACGAGCGGCTGGCGGTGCAGGTCCCGGGGTGGCGTCCGGACGTGACGCGGGACGTGGACCTGATCGAAGAGGTCGCCCGGCTGCGAGGGTATGACTCCTTCCCGGACGAGCTGCGCCGCTACCGACCCGGAACGGTTCCGGACGCCCCCGAGGAGCGGGCCAAGGCCCGTGTCCGCGCAGCACTGGCCGGCGCCGGCCTGTTCGAAGCTCGGACCATGAGCCTGGGGCCGGCCGATGGTCCGGAGGCCGTGGCGGTCCTGAATCCGCTGTCGGCGGAGGAAGCGCACCTGCGCGTCCGGATCCTGCCGGGCCTGGTCCGGCGCGTGCAGCACAACTGGGCGGGGAGCGTGCGGGACGTGCGCCTGTTCGAGGTGGGAGCGGTCTTTCGAGCCGGGACCGGGGCGCCGGAGGAGTCGCTTTCGGTGGCGGGTGTGCTTACCGGAGCCCGGCGACCCCCCCATTGGTCCGAAGGTGCGAAAGTACCTGATATGGACATATGGGACCTCAAGCATCACTTTGAGTTAGCGGTTGGGGTGGCCGCCCCTGGGTCACAGCTGCGGCCCGGCGCCGATGGAGCCGGGTGGGACGCGGCGGCGGGCGCAGGACAAGTGGTGGGGTGGGGTGGGGCGATCGATGTCGACATCCCCAAGTGGGCGGCGCCGGTATACGGCTTTGAAGTCCGGCTCGTGGTCGGGGCTGCGAAGCTGGTCGCCTACCGACCGGTGCCGGTCACGCCACCCGTGACGGTCGATCTCGCGCTGGTGCTGCCTGCCGGCGTGAGCGCCGGCGTGGTGGAGTCGGTGTTGCGCCGGGAAGCGGGACCGCTGCTGGAGCGGCTGGAGATCTTCGACGAGTACCGGGGAGCAGGGGTGCCGGCGGGGGCGCGCAGCGTCGCCTGGCATTGCGTGTTCCGTGATCCGGCGCGGACGCTGCGGGTCGAAGACGTGGAGCGGCCGCTCGCCAAAGCGCTGGGGGCGCTGGAGGGAGAGCTTGATGTTCGTCGGAGAGAGAGCTGATAGTCGCGCGCTGGATGAGCTGGAGGCGATCCTCCGGGTCGTGACGGAGGAAGTGGCCGGCTGGCGGGCGCGCGCGCTCAAGGCCGAATCCGACTTGAAGGATGCGCACCCGCGCGGCGGTGCGGCGTCGCGGCCTGATCCCGAATTGCGGGGCCGGGTGGGCGACCTCGAGTCCGAGAATAGAGTGCTCCGCCTGCGGGTCGAGGCGGCGCGGGCCCGGGTGGGCGAGCTGCTGCAGCGGCTGACCTTTCTGGAAGAGCAGGCCAATGCCGCCGCCGGGGGGAACGGCGGCCGCCGCGCCGAGGCCAAGTGAGCACCAAGAAGCACGCGGTCAAGGTGATGATCGGTGGGGAGGAGTACACCGTTCGCTCCGACCTGCCGCCGGAGTACACGCGTGAGGTGGCTGGGTACGTCGATCAGGCGTTGAAGAAGGTGCTGAGCCAGGGGCCGATCGTCGAGATCCACAAGGCGGCGATCCTGGCGGCGCTCGACATCACGAACGAGCTGTTTCAGTCGCGCAAAGGGGAGCGGGAAGTCGCCGCGCGGCTGGCGGCGCTGGCTGACGATCTGGCGAAGCTGTTGCCGCCGGAGAAGAGAAGAGCCACCAGCCATCAGCCATCAGCCATCAGCTAAACGACGGCTCGAAATCATACGCTTCGCCTCCGGGCGAGGCGTTGCCGGAGATAGATCACTATGACGGATTGGACCGGTCTCTTTGCGGCCGTTCTCGGCGGCGGCGTTGCCGCGGGAACGGCTTTCTACGTCCTCGGCCAGCGGGGCGAGCGGCGTGCGGCGGAAGTCGCGGCGCGGGCTGCGGCGCGGGAGAGTGAGCGACTGCTGGAGGACGCCAAGCAGCGGCTCACCGTGTCGGCCAAGGAAGAGCTGTTGCGGACGCGCGAAACGCTGGAGCGGGAGCTGGCGCTCCGCCGCAGCGAGCTCGACAAACGGGAAGCCGCGCTCGAGCGCCGGACCACCGCGTGCGAGGAGCGGGAGCGCGAGCTCGGGCGACGGGACCAGGCGCTGGCGAGCAGCGAGCAGGCGCTCGCCGGGCGGGAGCGTGAGGCGCGGGCCAAGCTCGAGCAGCTGGCCGGGCTGTCGGCGCAGGAAGCCAAGGAAGAGCTGATGCGCCGGCTGGAGGACGAGGCCCGGAGCGACGCGGCGGCGCTGCTGCGGGACATCAAAGAACAGGCCAAGAAGACCGCCGATCGCGAGGCCAAGAAGATCGTGGCGCTGGCGATCCAGCGCATCGCCGCCGAGCATACGGCGGAATCGACGGTCGCGGCGGTGGCGCTCCCCTCCGACGAGATGAAGGGCCGCATCATCGGGCGCGAAGGCCGCAACATCCGGGCGTTCGAGGCGGCGACCGGCGTGGACGTCATCATCGACGACACCCCCGACACCGTCGTGGTCTCCTGCTTCGACCCGGTACGGCGGGAAGTCGGGCGGCTGGCGCTGGAGCGCCTGATCGCCGACGGGCGCATCCACCCGGGCCGCATCGAGGAAGTGGTGCAGAAAGCACGCGACGAAGTCGCGGCGACGATCTCCGAGGCGGGGGAGCGGGCGGTCTACGACACGGGCATCAAGGGGATGCACCCGGAGATGGTCAAGCTGGTGGGGCGGATGAAGTACCGCACGTCCTACGGGCAGAACATCCTCGACCATTCGAAGGAAGTGGCCTGGCTCGCCGGAATGATGGCCGCGGAGCTCAAGCTCGACGCGCACCTCGCCAAGCGGGGCGGGCTGCTGCACGACATCGGCAAAGTGCTCACGCACGAGCACGACGGCACCCACGTGCAGCTGGGCGTCGAAGTGGCCACGAAGTACGGCGAACACCCGATCGTGATCAATTGCATCGCCGCGCACCACGACGACGTGCCCCACGAGGGGCCGATCAGCGTGATCGTCCAGGCGGCGGACGCGGTCTCCGGCTCGCGACCCGGCGCCCGGCGCGAAGCCTTCGAGACTTACGTGAAGCGCCTCACGGAGTTGGAGCGCATCGGCGGCGAGTTCCCGGGGGTGGAGAAGGTGTTTGCGATCCAGGCGGGGCGCGAAGTCCGCGTAGTCGTGACGCCGACGGTGGTGGACGACGGGAAAGCGTCCGAGCTGGCGGAGCAGATCGCCCGCAAGATCGAGCACGAGCTCCAGTATCCGGGCCAGATCAAGGTGGTGGTCGTTCGGGAGACACGGGCGGTGGACGTTGCCCGGTGACGCGAAGATCATCGACGGCACCGCCGTCGGGAAGGCGATGCGCGCCGAGCTCGCGGCCGAGATCGCGGCCTTGAAGGGCCGCGGCGTGACGCCCGGCCTCGCGGTGGTGTTGATCGGGGAGAATCCGGCCTCCCAGGTCTACGTGCGGATGAAGGGCAAGGCGTGCCAGGAAGCGGGGCTCTACCACGAGACCCTCAAGCTGCCCAAAGAGACGACGGAGGGAAACCTCCTCGGCCTGATCGAGCGCCTCAACGCGGACCACAAGATCCACGGGATCCTCGTGCAGCTGCCGCTGCCGCCCCAGATCAACGCCCAACGCGTGCTGCACCGCATCGATCCCGCCAAGGACGTGGACGGCTTTCATCCCGAAAACGTCGGCAAGGTGTCGATCGGCGACGCGAGCGGCTTCCGGCCCGCCACGCCCTACGGCGTGCAGCAGCTGCTGATCCGCAGCGGGGTCGAGACCACGGGTCGGCACGCGGTGGTCCTCGGCCGCTCGAACATCGTGGGCCGCCCCATGGCCGCGCTGCTGCTGCAGGATGGCCCCGGCGGGAATGCGACCGTGACGGTCTGCCACTCGCGCACCCGCGACATCGGCGGCATCACGCGGCAGGCGGACATCCTCATCGTGGCGATCGGCAAGCCCGAGTTCGTGACCGGCGAGATGATCAAGCCCGGCGGCGTGGTGATCGACGTGGGAGTGAACCGCGTGGAGGACCCGTCGCTGAAACAGGGCTACCGCCTGGTCGGTGACGTGCGATTCGCCGAGGCGAAGCGGGTCGCGGGCGCCATCACGCCGGTGCCGGGAGGCGTCGGCCCGATGACCATCACCATGCTGCTCTACAACACCGTGCAGGCGGCCCGGCAATGGTCGGCCCCGTAGATCTGTTCGCCGCGGCCTCGGCGGAGGGCGCCTGGACGGTCGGCGAAGTCACCCGGCGCGCGCGGGCGGTGATCGAGGCGGGGCTGCCGCCGCTGTGGGTCCGCGGCGAGGTCAGCGGCTTCAAGGCGTGGCGCAGCGGGCACTGGTACTTCACCCTGCGCGACGCCACGGCACAGCTGCGCTGCGTGATGTTCGCCCGCGAAAACCGGCGGCTCCCCGCGGCGCCGGCGGAGGGCATGCAGGTCTTCGTCTTCGGCCGGCCTACCGTGTGGGAAGACAAGGGCGAGTTGCGGCTCACCGTGCTCGAGCTGCTCTCCACCGAGCAGGGCGGCCTGTGGCAGCTCGCCTTCGAGAAAGCCAAGGCCGCCCTCGCCCGCGACGGGCTGCTCGCCCCCGGGCGCAAGCGCCCGCTGCCGCGCTATCCGCGGCGCATCGCCGTGATCACCAGCCCCGACGGCGCCGCGTGGCGCGACATCGCCGCCGTCGTCGGGCGGCGTTGGCCGCCGCCCCTGGCCGAGCTGCTGCTCGTGCCGGCGCAGGTGCAAGGGGACGGCGCCGAGGACTCGCTGTGCGCCGCCCTCGGGCGGCTGGGGCGCCTGCCGGGCGGGGCCGTGGACGTCGCGATCGTGGGGCGGGGCGGCGGCTCGAAGGAAGACCTGTGGACCTTCAACAGCGAGCGCGTCGCGCGCGCGGTCGCGGTCGCGGCGGTGCCGGTCGTCTCCGCGGTCGGGCACGAGACCGACGTGACGCTGTGCGACCTCGTCGCCGACCTCCGGGCGCCCACGCCCTCGGGCGCCGCCGAGGCGGTCACCCCCGACCGGCAGGAGGTGGAGGAGGCGCTCGATCGCCTGGCGCAGCGACTGGCCCGGAGTCTCACGCTGCGCGCGCAGCGGGCGGTGGACCGGCTCGAGCGGACCGGCGACCGGCTCACGGCCGCCATCGAGGGACGGCTGGAGCGCGCCGGCGCGCAGCTCGCGGCCTACGGCGCACGCTTGGATGCTCTCTCGCCTCTCAAAGTCCTCGCCCGTGGCTACGCCGTCGCGCGCGACGCGCGGGGCGCCGTGCTGAAGCGCGTCACGCAGCTTCCCGCCGGTCTGGCGTTCCGGTTGCGGGTGTCGGACGGCGAAGTCCCGGCGCGAGTGGCGGAGTCCTGAGGTGCCGGAATCAGAGGCGCCGGAATTCGGCCGGCTGGTCGAACGGCTCGAGGAGATCGTGCGCCGCCTCGAGGCGGAGGACTTGGACCTCGACGAGGCGCTCAAGCTGTTCGAGGAGGGCGTCGAGCGCCTGCGCGACGCGCGGCAGCGCCTCGCGCGGGCCGAGGCCACCGTGAAGAAGGTTCTCCGGGTTGAAGACCTCGATCGCTGACCCGGGGCTCGACGCCTATCTGTCCGGCGCCCGCACCCGCGTCGATGCGGTGCTGGCACGCTGGGGGGAGCGGGCCGACGCCTTCTGGGGGGGTCGCGTGCCCGCGGCGGCCCGCTACAGCCTGCTCGGCTCTGGCAAGCGACTGCGACCGACGCTGGTGTTCGCGGCGTACGACGCGCTGGGTGGAGGGGGCGGCGTGGGGGGGGGGGGGGCAGGCGGCGAAGAGGAGGGCCGGTGGGCGGTGGCCGAGTTTGCCCCCGCGGTCGAGGTCGTGCATGCCTATTCACTCGTCCACGACGACCTTCCCTGCATGGACGACGACGATCTGCGCCGCGGCCGGCCCACCACACATCGGGCGTTCGACGTCGCCACGGCGACGCGCGCGGGCTTCCACATGGTGGCCCTGGCGGCGCGCGTCCTGGCGAGCGGGATGGCCGCGCTCGAGCTCACGCCGGAGCGGCGCCGCGCGATCGCCCTGGAGCTGTTCCGCGCTGCTGGCGCGGGCGGGATGATCGGCGGCCAGGTGCTCGACCTCGATGCCGAGGGCCGCCGCCTGCCGGTGCCCGAGCTGGCGAACGTCCACCGGCGCAAGACCGGCGCGCTGATCGCCGCGTCGTGCGTGATCGGCGGGCTGGCGGCGGGAGAGGTGGTGCCGCCGGCGCACCTCGACGCGTTGCGCGCCTATGGGGAGGCGATCGGGCTGGCCTTCCAGATCGCCGACGATGTGCTCGACGCCACGGGCACGTCCGCCCAGCTGGGGAAGACGCCCGGCAAGGACGCCGCCCACGCGAAGTCGACCTTCGTGACGCTGCTCGGCGTGGGGGCCGCCCGGGCCGAGGCGGAGCGCCTGGCGGCGCAGGCGGTAGACCGCCTGCGGGAAGCGGGGTTAGTTTCCCCGGTGCTGGTGGCCCTGGCGCACTACATTGTGACGAGGCCCAATTGAAGGATTGAAAGGACACCGTGGCTCTCCTTGAGTCGATTCGCGGCCCCGCCGACGTCAAGCGGCTTGCACCGGAGCAGCTGCAGCCCCTCGCCGACGAAGTGCGGCAGCGGCTGATCGACGTCGTGTCGCAGACGGGCGGGCACATCGGGGCGGGCCTGGGCGTCGTCGAGCTCACGGTCGCGCTGTGCTACTGCTTCGACTCGCCGCGCGACAAGATCGTCTGGGACGTCGGCCACCAGGGCTACCCCTGGAAGATCCTCACCGGCCGCAACGACCGCTTCCCGACGCTGCGCCAGCCGGGCGGGTTGAACGGCTTCCTGCGGCGCGTCGAGAGCGAACACGACCAGTTCGGGGCGGGGCACGCTGGCACCGGGCTGTCGGCCGCGTTCGGCATGGCCACCGCGCGCGATCTGCGCGGCGACGACTACAAGGTTGTGGCGATCGTCGGCGACGGGGCGCTCACCTGCGGGCTGCCCTACGAGGCGATGAACAACGCCGGCCACTCGGGGCGCGACGTCATCATGGTGCTGAACGACAACGGGATGTCGATCGCGCCCAACGTCGGCGCGATCAACAAGTACCTGGGGTCGATCATCGCCAACCCGATTACGGTGCGGATGCGCGAGTGGTTGAAGGGCATCATCGAGAAGACGTCGCACGTGATCGGCGGCCCCAGGCTCGTCGACTTCGCCAAGACGGTCGAGGAGAGCATCAAGAATCTCTGGTCGCCGGGGATGCTGTTCGAGGAGCTGGGCTTCCGCTACTTCGGGCCCATCGACGGGCATAACATCGAGCAGCTGATTCAGACGTGCCAGCTCGTCAAGACCCTCAAGGGCCCGCGCGTGATCCACGTGATCACGGAGAAGGGCAAGGGCTTCCCGCTCCCCGAGCCGGACCTGGAGAAATACCACGCCCGCGCGCCCTACGATCCCGTGACCGGCAAGCTGAAGCCGGTAAACCCCGGGCCGCCGCCGTGGACCAAGGTCTTCGGCGAGGCGATCACGCAGCTCGCGGCCGAGTATCCCGACCTGGTGGCGATCACCGCGGCCATGCCGTCCGGGACCGGCACGAACCTCTTCCAGAAGAAATGGCCGGCGCGCTTTTTCGACGTCGGGATCGCCGAAGCGCACGCCACGACCTTCGCCGCCGGCCTCGCGACCCAGGGCGTCCGACCCGTCGTCGCGATCTACTCGACGTTTCTGCAGCGGGCGTACGACAGCATCATCCACGACGTCGCGATCCAGAAGCTACCCGTGATTTTCTGCATGGACCGCGCGGGCATGGTGGGGGACGACGGCCAGACGCACATGGGGCTGTTCGACATCGCCTACATGCTGGCGGTGCCGAACATGACCGTGACCGCGCCCAAGGACGGCGCCGAGCTCATCGGCCTGCTGCGCTGCGCGCTCGCGCACGACGGGCCGTTCTGCACGCGCTACCCGCGGGACAAAGCGCCGGCCGAGGCACCTCCGGCCGCTGAGGTCGGGCCGGTGCCGTACGGCACCTGGGAAGTACTGCGCAAAGGGAAGGACTGCGCGCTCCTCGCCGTCGGCGTGATGTGCCAGCCGGCGCTGGCGGCGGCGGAGGCGCTCGCGGCCGATGGGCTCGATGTCACGGTGGTGAACTGCCGGTTCCTGAAGCCGATGGACCGCGAGGTCCTGGACGCGTTGGTGCACGACCACCGGCTGCTGGTGACCGTCGAAGACGGCACGGTCGTGAACGGCTTCGGCGCCGCGCTCGCCGCTGTGGTGCAGACGACCGCGCCCGAGGTGCGGGTCGTCACCCTCGGCGTCCCCGACCGGACCTACGAGCACGCGCCGCGTGCCCAGCAGCTCGACGAGGTAGGGTTGACGGGGTCCGGGATCGCGGCCCGGGTCCGCGCGCTCGCCGCCGAGGAATCGCTCTCGCCTCGATGAACGTCGGGGTCGTCGGCAATCCCAGTTACAGCGACCTCGCGACTCTCCTCGCCACCGTGGCGCAGGCGGCGCCCCGGCTCGGGATCACCCTGTACAGTGAAGGGCAGCTGCTGGCGCTCTGGCCCGAGCCCAAGCCCCGGCGCTTCGAGCCCGGGCAGCCGCTCGACGTCCTCCTCACGCTGGGTGGCGACGGCACGCTGTTGCGCGGGGCCCGCGCCCTCGACGGCGCCAACACCCCCATCCTCGGGATCAACCTCGGCCGGGTCGGCTTCCTCACGACTGCCTCGTCCCAGAGCCTCGACTGGGCGCTGGATGCCATCGTGCGCCGCGCCTACGTCACCGAGCCGCGCCTCGCCTTGCTGCCCATGATCGTGGACAAGCAGGGCAAGAGCCACAACGAGCCCACGGTGCTCAACGATGTCGTGGTGCACAAGGGCGGGGTCGCCCGCGTGGTACGCCTCCGCGTCTCGGTGGACGGCGACGACGTCGGCCAGTACAGTGCGGACGGCATCGTCGTGGCCACCCCCACGGGCTCGACCGCCTACTCCCTCTCGGCAGGCGGCCCGATCGTGGTGCCGAGCGTGGACGCGATCGTCGTGACCGCGATCTGCCCGCACACGCTCGCCGTGCGTCCTCTCGTCCTGCCCTCGCACGCCGCCGTGTCGATCGAGCCGATCCCGCCCTGGACGGAGGAAGTGCTCGTGTCGTTCGATGGGCAGTCCGGCACCACGATCCAGCCGGGCGAGCGGCTCCTCGTCAGGCGCGCCGACCGCCCCGTGCTGCTCATCCGGCTCGGCCCGGAGGGCTTCTTCACCCGCATTCGCAAGAAGCTCCAGTGGGGGGATCTCACCGACCGCGAGCGGTAGTCACGCCGTCCGTGCCGCTCAGAACACCTTCCGCCACGTCCGCAGCACGAGGCGGAACACCGTCGTCGCCGGCACCCTCCCCCCCAAGCCGCTGACCGTCTGCTCGACGGACATCCCGGCTTCGAGGTCGGGCCCGAGGTAACTCATCGCCCACCCGAACCGCAATCGTCGCTCCGACGTGCCCGCGTCCAGCACGCTCGCCGACTGCGGCGTCCCGAGCCGGCCGGCCAGCGCGATCGAGTCCTGGGGGGAGCGGAAGGTGTAGCGGTCCCGCTGCTTGGTGAAGTAACTCACCGTGGGCCCGGCGGCGAAGAAGCGATCCAGTCGCAGCATCGGGGCGAAGTCGACGGCCGCGTAATCGCCCGGATCCCACGCGAGCGTCGCCAGGGTGGCGCGACGCAGCAGCAGCACGTTCTCGGGGCCCACGCGCCTGGCCCTCGTTCCCGGGCGCTGGCGGGCTGCGCGGATCGAGAGGTTGAGCCAAAGGTGCCCGGCGACGGTCAGCTCCTGCGTTAGCCGCCCTTCCAGATCGGTCTGATGATCTCCCGTGGGGAGATCCAGCAGGTCGTTAGGGGAGTCCAAGTGCCCCGTGGGAAGCCGCAGCACGGCCGCCAGCGCGGCCGCATACGTCCCGCTCCTTCCCTCTCCTCCCGATCCGCCCGCGAGGCGCAGCTTCGCGGCGATCTCCACATCGCCTGGGAAGTAGCGCAGCGCGTACCTTGTGTTGGTGACGGGCGCGAAGGCGTAGGTCGTATCCGCGAGCAGCGAGTCGAGCGCCGCTCCGGCGCTGTCCTTGGGGAGGCGCGCCCGCGCCATCACCCGCACCAGCGGCAGGAAGAGGCGCAGCGAGACGCGATCGGTGAGACCCAGCTCGGCCGTGACCGGCGTGACGCGCCGCTCGGCGTGGACGAACAGCGTGGCGGGCAGGGACGCGCCGATCGGCAGACGCCCCGCCGGCGTGAACTCCCGATCCCAAGTAGTGATGGTCGGGTCGAACGTGATGCGGAGCTGCCCCGCGCGCGACACGTCCGCGCGCTCGACCGCCTGGGCCGCGAGGCCTGAGGAGACGAGAAGGAGCGGGACGAAGGCGCGCATTAGCAGAACGGCATCCAGCGGAAGCCGGATGCCGTGTGCGGTACCCCGAGGCGCCGACGCGGTTCGCGTCAGGGGACGGTCACCAGGCTGGTTCCGTACTTCGCGTTGATCGCCCCTATCAACGCGTTGGCCACGAGCTTGTGGGCCAGCGCCGTCGGGTGCACGCCGTCCCGGCTGAAGTAGTTGCCGAACGGCGCGGTGACCGCACTCGCCCCCGTGGTGGTCGGAAAGGCCGGGATCGACCCGGCGGGCAAGGCGGTGTAGAGGACGTTCGGATCGAAATACGCGTACCCGCGCGCGGCGGCTTGAGCCGCAATGAAATTGTTGTACCCCGCCACGGTGCTCGCGAGTTTGCGCAGCTCGGCGGGCACCACGACCTGGGGCTCCGTGCAGTGCAGCGTATCCTGGATCGCAGGGTTGGCCTGCGCGAGACCGACGAGACCGAGCCCGAACTGGACCGGCACCAGCACCGAGTCGCCGACGCCGCCGAAGGCCACAGGGGCACAGCTGTTGTCGACATGGAAGTTCGACGGGAACGGTGACGGGGAGGTGTTCTTGATCCCGAAGTAGGTCGACCCCCTGGAGAAGTACGGGATCAAGGTGACATTGCCGACGCCGACGAGGACGCCCCCACGCGCGCTGGTCGTGCGGATCGAGTCGAGGACGGCCGTGTAGCGCGCCGCGAACGTGAGGGTGTCCGTGATCTTGGTGCTGTCGCCCGCGTTCGCCGCATTGGTCGCGGCGCCCAACACGTCGTTGTTCCCCAGCCACACCGTGACGAACGTGGGGTCCACGATCTTCATCATCTGGGTCTGGGTGAACCCGCCCAGGAAGAAGGTCGTGTAGATATTCGGGTGAGCGGCAGGGTCCAGGTTGGTGGTGCCGTCGAGCACGCTGGCTCCCGGCACGGCAACGTTGTTGAGATAGGGTGGGGGGACCGCCTGGGCTTTGCGCAACGCGCAGGTCGTGGAGGTGCCGCCCCCCAGGCGGTGGGGAACGCCGCTGGCTCGGAACACCGTATCGATCGGCGGCGCGCACCCCGGCTTGTTCATCAGGGGCACGAAGAAGGGCGTCGCCATCTGCCGTGACAGCAGCACGGCGTAGGACTGCAGCTGCGTGCTGTCGTTGATTCCATCCGACTGATAGCCCGCCGTGATTGAATTGCCCATCGAGACGTAGCGGTCGAACAGCGGGTCCCGCGTCAGGTAGTTCCCCGGTGTGAACAGCTCGTCGTTGTGACAGCCGATCACCCCGAGCAGGATGCCGAGCGCCGCCGTGCCGATGACTCTGGTCGTCCGCAGCATAGTGCGCAGTGCCTCTCGCTCAGAAGGTGTAGGCGAGCCCGAAGCCGAAGAGGTGGGCGTAGAACGTGAACAGGCCCGTGTTCCCGACGGCCGAGTTCGGGTACACCCGCCCGCGCCGGTCGAGCTGCTGGATGTACTGGTAGGCCACGTCCCCGTGCAGGTTGCCGCCCAGCTTGAAGCCCGCACCGGCGGTGAACTCGTAACGCGCGCCCTCGGGGAGGAGCGGCGTCACGAAGTCCGACGGGGACGCCCCCGTGTGCACGAGATAGCCGGCGCGGAGCGTGAGACTCGGGTTGTACTGATATTCGGTGCCGAACCGGAAGCCGTGGGTGTCCTTGTTGCGCGGGCTCAGCGTTTGATCCGTCAGGGTGTCGTTCGGAAAGCGATTGAAGTCGATCTTCAGGCTGTTGAACCAACCCCACACCACGCCCTGGTAGTCCGCCATCACGGTCCAGTCGCCGCGCAGCTTGTACGCCAGCCCGATCGAGCCCTGGTCGGGCAAGGTGATCGCCGTGCTGGCGTTGCCAGAGGAGAACGGGGCACCGGCGGAGAAGAGCACCTTGAAGTTTGTCACGGTGTCAATCAGGGTGCCGGCAGGGTAGCCCAGAGGGTTCCCTGCTGCCAGCTTGATGCCCGTCGCAATCGGCGCGAAACTGGCCGAGCCATCGTAGGTGATGGTTTTGCGAGTGATGAAGTGCCCGCCGATCGACAACCGGTCGTTCACCTTGATGATCCCGCCGAAGTTGACCGCGATCCCGTTGCCGCTGGCCGACAGCGCACCGTCGGCGAAATCCGTCCCGGTCGGGATCCCCAGCGCGGCGAAGGTAAACGACTGGAAGGGAACCGTCAGCGTCGAGAGATCGACCCGCTGGTGCAGCTCGACGGTGCTGTGGACATAGGCGACGCCCAGGCCGACCTTGAGCCAGTCATTCACTTGGTAGCCCACCGTCGGCTGGACGTAGAGCGCCTTCAGCTTGGAATCGTAGCCGATGAAGCGGCCCTCGAAGCCGGCGGTGGGCCAGCGGCTCTCCAGGCCGTAGGGCACGTAAGCGCCGATCCCCACGGTCACCTTGGGACTCACCGCGTAGGTGAGGAAGCCGTTGGGCACTGGGACCACCGGATTGTCGAGATCGGTGTGTTGTTGGAGGAGGTCGTCGGTGAAACCGCCTTTTGCCTGGATCAACGTCACCCCGCCACTCAAGTGGATGCCGGAGAGGCCCGCGAGGGCGGCCGGGCTGAAGAAGATGGCCGAGCCGTCGGCGCACGGGCTTGCGGCGGCGACGCCGGCCCGGGCCATGGTGCACGCGTTGTGCTCGTAGACGCCGAAGCCCTGCCCCGCGAGCAGAGAAGGGATACCGGCGAACAGCAACACTGCTAACCGCCGCATACGTGGGTCTCCGGACACGATAGAGGGAGATGGTGCAACCGGCGGGGATACGGTAGCATTGGCCCGATTCCTTGTCAAACCTAGTGCGCGCACCGGCATTCGCCCTCTTTCATTCCGTCTTCGGATCCGCTGCGCGGGTCGCCGCCTCCGCGCCCGGTCGAGTGAACCTGATCGGCGAGCACACCGACTACAACGGCGGTCCGGTGCTCCCCATCGCCATCGCCGCGCGCACCACCGCTGCCGTCGGGCCGGGCGCGCCAGAGACGCTCGAGATCGTTTCCACGCGGGACGGCCGGCCGCACCACATACAATGGAAAGGGGACCTGCCCGACCACTGGGGCGCCTACGTGGCCGGCGTGATGCGAGAGTTGTGGACGCTCGGCGTCCGACTGCCGCAGGACGGCGCGCGGGTCGCGGTGTCGAGCGATGTGCCCGTCGGCGCGGGCCTGTCGTCCTCGGCGGCGTTGACCGTCGCCACCGCCCGGGCGCTGGCGCTGCTGGCGGGAGCGAGCCTCGCCCCCCGCCAGCTCGCCGCCGTCGCCTACCGGGCCGAGCACGACCACGTCGGAGTGAAGTGCGGGGTCATGGACCAGACGATCGCCGCCCTCGCCCGGCCCGGTCACGCGCTGCTCCTCGAGTGCGCGACCCTCGCCCATCGGCACATCCCGTTTCGGGGCCGCCTGCTGCTGGTCGATACCGGCGTGCGGCGCGCATTGGGAGCGGGCGCCTACAATGAACGGACCCGAGAGTGTCGCGCGGCGCTCGAACGGCTGCGAGTCGACCTGCCCGAATTGATCTGGCTCGCCGCCTGGCCGGCCGGCTGGCTCGCCCGGCTCAAGCGGGCGCTGCCCGAGCCGCTGCGCTCCCGGGCGGTGCATGTCGTGAGCGAAACGGCGCGGACGCGATACGGTGCGCACCTGCTGGCGCGCGGGCGGGTGGGCGCCTTCGGACGCCTGCTCTACGAATCGCATGAATCCCTGCGGCGGCTGTACGAGTGCAGCACGCCGGAGCTCGACCTCGTGGTCGCCGCCGCGCGGCGGGCGGGCGCGCTCGGAGCGCGCCTGACGGGCGCGGGCTGGGGCGGAGCGGCCCTCGTACTCGTGTCCTCCAAACGGGAGCGCGGTATCGCCGAGCACATCCGGCGCGCCTTCGCGCGGACCTACGAGCGCGAGCCCGAGATCACGACCGTGCGAGCATCAGGCGGCGCCCGGCGAGAGCGGATCACCGCGTCGAGGAGACGGGCCTCAACGGCTTGAACGGAGCACCGATGAGCGCTTCGAGGGGAAGCCGGGGCAGCTGTCTAGCCGTCGCCGAGGTAGTCCTCGTCCCAGGCGATGTCGAAGCGACCCTTGCAGCGGGTGCAGGTCATTGCGCGCGCCCGCTCCTCGAGGCGGGCGCGGTGGCGGCAGCTCGGGCAGACGCCGTAGCGCGGGCCGAGCTCGGCCGCGAGGCGCGCTCCCCCGTGGCGCTGGGGTACGACCGTCCACGTGTGCGGCGGGGTGGACACGATCTCGATCACGTAGCTCGGCACGGCGAGCGGCCGGCGGTTGACGTCCACGATCGCTTCGAGCCCGGCGACGTGGGTGACGCGGTACCACGCGCCGCGGCGCAGCTTGCAGTCCACGTCCTCCTGGAGGCGGGCCCAACGCATTCCGGCCATCGATGTCCTCGAGCGGGTGGCAGTCTGAGACGGAGCGGCGGTGGCAGGGCGACGAGCGCACGATAGGAAACGGGGGCGCTCCGCGCAACCCGTCCGGTCCACCGCTGGCGCGCGACCCGCGGGGGCGTGAGCCCGCTCACCGCGACCGCGGCAGCGCGATCGAGCCCTCGGATGCCCGGGAGAGGATTCGAACCTCTACGGGAGTTGCCTCCCTCGAGATTTTAAGTCTCGTGCGTCTACCCATTTCGCCACCCGGGCGGGGTCGGAAACGCCCTGGAAGTTCGTGCCAGAGGGCGAGGCCGCGCTAGGGACCCGGGGGGGGGGGACGCGCTGCAACCATTTGGGGCCGAAATGCGTCTTATCCTCCGAGTACGCAAACCGAGCCGTCGTATTGCAGGCTCCGTTGGGAGTGGGGGAGGACACGATGGGACGCTTCGCTCTAGTGGCTTCAACGATTCTCACCTTAGGCTATGGCTACCTGGCCGCCGCGGCGATGTCCGCGGACCGCGCGGCCACGTTCGAACGTGTCACCACGGCGGCTGCGAAGACCGAGCACGTCGCCCGTACGACCGATACCGGCCGGGTGTGGTATGGTGGGACGCTGCCCCCGATTACTGTGACCGGTCGGGGGACAAGCCTTCTGGAAACGGCGAGCGCACCGGTCGGCTGTCGCGGCAACCGCGCGATTTGACTCTCGAAACCTCGCCCCCCCGCACGACGTAGCTCCTTGCAGTAACTTGGAGTAACGTCGGCGGGGGGGCTTCCATGAGGAACTTCTGGCTCAAGTGGCGGCGCGAGATCATCCGCGGCGGCCTGCTGTTCGTCGCCGTCGTGGCGATCGGCTTGTGGGTGACCAATCTGGTGCGGGGCGGCCGGGAACGCATGGTGTCCGAATTCAAGGACCGCTTCGGCGCCTTCAGCGTCAACTTCGACGCGCCTGGGCGCCTGCACGGCGATATCTGGCAGTGGCGCGGTGTGCTCTCCCCCGCGCAAACCATCCGCATTCGCAACGCGAACGGCCCGATCTCCGTCGAGCGAGCGGACGGCGACCGTGCGGAAGTCCGTGTCGAGAAGAGTTGGCAGCGTTCCGCGCCGCAGTCGGTGCATCTCGTGGCCGTCCCCAGCACCTCCGGTGTGACGATCTGCGCGCTGTGGGAGAGGGGGGGCGGGGGCGAGGCGGGCTGCGGTCCGGAAGGGAACTACCAGGGATTCGGCGGCCGCAGGAACGACGTCGCAGTCCGGTTCACGGTTCGCGTCCCCAAAGGTGTCGCGGTGGACCTGTCGACAATGAACGGGGCGCTGCAGATCACCGGGGTGACCGCATCGCTCAACGCCGCGACGCTCAACGGGGGAATCCAAGTGGAGGCCGCCGGCGGCCCGGTCACCGTGAAGACGGTCAATGGGGGCATCGAAGCGGCGTTGGGCGCGCTCGCGCCCGGGGGCGCCCGGCTCGAGACCGTCAACGGTGGCGTGACGGTGCAGCTCCCTGAGCACCTGAACGCGACGCTCGACGCGGAATCCGTCGTCGGTCGGGTGGAGGCGGAACTCCCCGTACAGGTCACCGGGACCGTGGATCCCAAGCACATTCACGGCACCCTTGGGGCGGGGGGCCCGACCGTGCACGTCAGCACGGTCAACGGGGAGATCCGGCTGGTGCAGATGGGGATGGCGGTCCCGGTGAAGGAGATCCAGCCGCACGGCCGGCATCCTCGGCCAGTCGTTCCCCCTCCCCCCCCGCCCCCCGCTCAGCCGCCGAGGTAGCGCGCGACCTCCGCGGGGAGGGTGCGCACGTCGATCGGCTTGGTGATGTAGCCGTCGAACCCGGCGGCCAAGGCTTTCTCGCGGTCGCCGGGCATGGCGTGAGCGGTGAGGGCGATCACTTTCCAGGGGTGGTCGCCTTCGATCGTCTTCAGGTCCTGCAGGAGGGCGTACCCGTCGCGCTTGGGGAGCTGGATGTCGAGCAGGACCAGTTGTGGTGCGGGGCGGTGACTGCGTAGCAGGTCCGCGAGCCCCTCGCCGCTCGCCAGCCCGATCACCTCATGGCCTTTCATGGTGAGCAGCGTGCGGAGCAGCTTCAGGTTGTCGGGCTGGTCCTCCACGATGACGATCGTCGCCACGATGGCTCCTATCGCGCGGTAGGGAGTGTGAACCAGAACGTACTCCCCTGGCCCGGGGCGCTCCGCAGGCCCATCTGCCCGCCGTGCAGCGTCACCAGCCGGTGGGACAGCGCGAGGCCGAGCCCCGTGCCCTCGTATTGCCGGCTCGCCGACGCGTCGAGCTGCGTGAACTCCTTGAACAGCTTCGGCTGGTCCTCCGGCGCGATGCCGATGCCGGTGTCCTGGACTTCGACGCGGATCTCGCGCCCGCCGTCCGTGGGCCGACCGGCGACGGTGATGCGGCCGCCGTCGGGGGTGAACTTGATCGCGTTGGACAGGAGGTTGAGGAGCACTTGCCGCACGCGCATCCGGTCCGCCTGCACCGCCAGCCGATCGCGGGGCGCGTCCACCTCCAGCCGGTGTCCCCGCCGCTCGGCCTGCGCTTTGACGATGGTCGCCGCCTCGTCGAACACCTCGCGCAGGTCGAGTGGCGCGAGCTGCAGAGTGAACCGGCCCGCTTCGATCTTCGAGAGGTCCAGCAGCTCGCTGATGAGCTGGAGCAGGTCCCGGCCGTTGCGGGCGACGGTCTCGAGGAAGTCGCGCTGCATGGCGGTGAGCGGGCCGGTGTCTTCGGTGAGCAGCATCTCGCTGAACCCGATGATGCTGTTGAGCGGGGTGCGCAGCTCGTGCGACATATTCGCGAGGAACTCGCTCTTCAAACGGTTGGCCCGGTCCAACTCGGCGTTGACCCGCTGCAGCTCATCGGACTGCTCCTCGAGGTGCCGCGCGGTGTGCCGGATCTCCGTAGCCAGCCGCCGGGTGCGCAGGTGGGCGGCCTCGCGCTCGCAGGCGATGGCCAGGTTCGGCAGCGCGAGCTCCAGGGCGGAGCGGTGTTCCTCGCTGAAGGCCGCGGCCGGCACCACGGCGAGCAGCCCGACGAGCCGCTCACCGCTGTGCAGCGGGCCGAGGGCGAGTCCGGTGCCGACCGGGCCGGCGAGGCGTAGCCGCTCCCGTACCGCGGCCGTCGCCTCCAGGGCGTAGAGGATCACGCCGCGCTGTTCACCGATGATCTCGCGCATCGCTACCCGCGTGATCGGCTGCGCTTCGAGACCCCGCGCCGCCGACGGCGCCCAGGTGTTGGCGTCGTAATCGGGCTGGTACAACGCGACCCCGGCCGCGCCGGTCGCCGCCGCGAGCACGCCGAGCGCCTGGGTCAGGCCGCCTGTTTCGCCGGGCGGCGCATTGAGGGCGGCCAGGAGGTGCGAGGTGTACTCCTGCATCTGCTCGCGCCAGGAGAGCGCCGCCGCCATGCGGTTCACGCCCCGGGCGATCGTCCCGAACTCGCCGGGCTGGTCTTCCGGCAGCCGCTCCGCTTCCCTGCCTCCCCGGCCGTAACTCCCGGCCGCGACCCGCTCCAGCGCCGTCACCACGCGGGCGAACGGCTCCGCCAGGCGCCGGCGGTTGTACCAGAAGCCGAGGGCCAGCACGATCAGCATCGTGCCCAGGATGACGGTGGTCGCGGCCGCGGCCTGGAGGGCATCGTCGCCTGCCTCGCCGGCGAGCTCTTGGACCTGCTCGAGTTGGGCGGTCAGACCGGGGGAGGGGTAGCGCCGTTGCAGGTCCTCGAACCGGCGCGTCAGCTCGAGCATCGCGGCTTGTGTGCGCCGGGCGGTGTCCCAGGTGATGACCTGATTGATCACCCCCACGAGGGCCACGGCGATGAAGGTTGCAGCGAAGAGTCGCGTGAGGCTCGGCGCGCGGCCGAGCTTGGGCGCGGCGCGGGCGGCAGGCGGGACCGGTGCGAGGGCCGACGGGGGGGGGGCGTCAGTCATCGGAACCAGTATAACGCAACAGTTTCTGCAGCGCGCTGGCGGCGTCTCCGAGCGGGGCGTATCGTTGACAGGCCGTGACCGACGCTGATTCCGTTTCCCCGCTTCTCGCCACGCTGGCCGAGCACCTCCAAGACCGCTACGGCCTGCAGCGTGAGCTGGGGCGCGGTGGGATGGCCACGGTGTTCCTGGCCGAGGACCTGAAACACCAGCGCCTCGTGGCCATCAAGGTCCTGCATCCCGACGTGGCCGCAGCGATCGGCCTGGAGCGGTTCCAGCGCGAGATCGAGATCGCGGCCAAGCTGCAGCACCCGCACATCCTCCCCTTGTACGACTCGGGTAGCGCGGGGGGCTACCTCTACTACGTGATGCCCTACGTGGAAGGGGAGTCCCTGCGGGACTTGCTCGATCGTGAGAAACAGCTGTCGCAGGAGGACACGATCCGCATCACGACCGAGGTCGCGAGCGCGCTGGGCTACGCGCACAGCCACGGCGTCGTGCACCGCGACATCAAGCCGGAGAACATCCTGCTCTCCGGCGGGACGGCGGTGGTGGCGGACTTCGGGATCGCGCGGGCCGTGGGGGGAGCAGGGGGAGGGGGAGGGGGAGGGAGTGGCGGCCAGCAGCAGCTGACGCAGGCGGGCACGGTGATCGGGACGCCGGCCTATATGAGTCCCGAGCAAGCGATGGGCCACGCGGATATCGACGGTCGCAGCGATCAGTACAGTCTGGCCTGCGTGGTCTACGAGATGCTTGTCGGGGCCCCGCCGTTCACGGGACCCACCGCCCAGGCGATCATGGCGCGACACTCGCTCGACCACGTCTCGCCGCCGTCGATCGTGCGGGAGGCGATCCCCGACGCGATGGAGGAGGCCCTGCTGCGGGCGCTCGCCAAGACGCCGGCCGATCGCTTCCCGACGGTCATCATGTTCGCCGAGGCGCTGGCACGGCCTTCCAGGGCGACAGGCGCGGGCCGCCGGCTGTCCCAGGGCCCGCTCACGCTGACGCGCGGGCGGTGGCGGCGGGCCGCGCTGTGGGCGGCTCCGGTGGTGTTCCTGGCCGCGGTCTGGGCCGGGCGCGGGCTCTGGTCGCGCGGACGACCGGCGGCGGGCACGAGCGCGCTCGACCCCCGGCACATCGCGGTGCTCTATTTCGAGGACCTGAGCGCCAGGAAAGACCTCGGCTACCTCGCCGACGGTCTGACCGAAGCTCTCATCGCCGACCTGAAGCGAGTGACCGGCCTCGACGTGGTCTCGAGGAACGGCGCTGCGTCGTTTCGCAATCCCGACATCTCGCCGGACAGCATCGCGCGCGCGCTGAGCGTCGGCACGCTGGTCCGGGGCAGCGTCGAAGCGGTGGGCGATCGCTACCACATCTCTGTCCGGCTGATCGACGGGTCGAACGGTGCCGACTTCCGGCGCGGCAGCTTCGAGAAGCCGAAGGGCAGCCTGCTCGATCTGCGTGACAGCCTGGCGGCGGATGTCGCCGACTTCCTGCGCCAACGCCTGGGCGAAGAAGTCCGGTTGCGGGAGGAGGAAGCGGGCACCCGGAGCGCGGATGCCTGGGCGTTCGTGCAGCAGGCGCAACGAGCGCAGAAGGACGCCCAGCAGCTGGGCGCGACCGACGCGGCGGGCGCGGCGACGCGCTACGCGCAGGCGGACTCGCTGCTCGCCGCGGCCGAGCGCGCTGACGGCAAGTGGCTCGAGCCGGTGGTGCAACGTGCCCGGGCAGCGTATCAACGGTCGCGGCTTGAGCGGGAGCCGCGACAGGTGGACAAGTGGATGCAGCTGGGCCTCCGGCACGCCCAACGAGCGTGGGACGCGGACTCCTCGAGCCCGGATGCGCTCGAGATTCGCGGCACTATCCGCTTCGCGCGATTCCTTCAGGGGCTCGAGCCCGACGCCGCCGCCGCGGACCGGCTGCTCGCCACGGCTCGGGCGGATCTGGAGGCGGCGACGCGCCTGAATCCGGCGCAGGTCGGCGCCTGGACGGTGCTGTCCCGGCTTTATTATCAGACCCGCGATCTCCCCGAGGCCAACCACGCGGCAAGAACCGCCTATGAAAGGGACGCGTATCTCGCGGCTGCGGACGTCATCCTGGCCCGGCTGTTCTTCACCTCGTACGATCTGGAGCAGTTCGTTCCGGCGCGTGACTGGTGCAACAAAGGGCGCGTACGCTTTCCCGCCAACCCGCGGTTCGTCGAATGTCAGTTAATGCTGCTCTCGACCACGGTCACCGACGTGGACGTGGGTTCGGCGTGGCGGTTGGCGGACTCGGTCGCGAAGCTCACTCCCGAACGGGACCGGGCGCGCACGCGCCTGCTCGAACAGATCTGGGTCGCCGCGGTTCTCGCGCGCGCACGCCTTGCCGACAGCGCCCGCCATGTGCTCGAGCGCTCGAAGGGAGATGCGGACGTCGACCCCCAAGGCGAATTGCTCGGCTACCAGGCATTCGTTTACACGATGCTCGGCGACAAGGAGGAGGCGCTGCGGCTGCTCGAGCAGTACTTCGTGGCCTTTCCGAAACACCGCGAGGGGTTCCGCAAGAACGTGCACTGGTGGTGGCGCGGCCTGCAGAACGACTCGCGGTTCAAGGCGCTGATTGAGGCACGGTAGCATGGGTGCGCTGGACCGGCTCTTGTGGCAGATGCGGGACACTGTTGCCGCTGACCCGTGACACCAGGGGGTCAGATGGCTTGAGTCCGCACCGTTTGGCTTTGGTTTGAATCTTGCTTTTCGTTGCCTGTCCGCAGGTTCGTGCGTCGCCTTCCACAGGAGCCGTCGTATGCAGCGTTTAGCGCTCGTTGTCACCGCGATTGCGGTTCTGTCCGTCGGGTGTAAAGACCAGCGGATCCTGCAGCCTCCGGCGAGCGCGGGCCCGGCGTACCTGATCTCGGACGGAGCCCACAGTGGGAACGCGAACTTCTTTTTCCTGCCACCGCTCGTACCGGATCCCAGCGCCTTCTTCCATGCAGGCACATTCAACTCCGCGCTGTCGCCCGTCGTGGACGTCTGCACTCTCAGCGATGACCCGCGGTTGCATCCCGCACCCCCTGACCCGGGTGCTGCGAGCTGCGTCGGAAGCCCCGTGTTCGGCCCCGCCACGATGGCCCTCGACCTGACGAGCCAGCAGTACACTCTCAACTGGGACACGAAGTCCCCGACGCTGCTGGACGCGACCAAGTTCTATCGCATCTTCGTCCGGGGGGCAGCCAGTGGCACGGCACTCGGCTCTCTCGACGTGGATCCGGTCGATCAGGGCCTGAAGAACCTGAAGACCGGGGACGTCGTCCAGTTCCAGGACGGCCGGACAATGCCCATCAAGGTGCGCATCGAGCAGGGCGCGTTCGGGTCGACCAACCCGGATCACGTCGAGCAGGTCGTTCCGAACAACATCACGTCGCCGACGGGCACCCTGGACGTCACCACGAACACTTTCTTCGCCGGCGGACGCTTCTCCAACAACTGGCTCCCTGTCGCGGCCGTGGCTGCGGGGATCGACCAGGTCGTAGTCATCATCGAGCGCATTCCGGGAACCAATTGCCTCCAGAGCGGCCTCCTCGAGCTCGAGGGGTGCTATCGGTTCCGCACCGATCCTGATCTGCATCGGTTCGGCACGTTCAACGTCAATGTGATCGTGGGAGTGTGTTTCCAGATGCCGATACACACCGACGCGCCATTCCAGCTGCAACGGCGGGAGGAGGACGCGGAGGGCACACCGACTGGGGCGACGGTCCCCCTCGAGGACGCGGAAGCCCCGTTCCTGATGTGCGACACATTCGCTGCGACCCCGCCGTCGCCGCTTGGGGCCCTCCGGTCAGGTCGCCTCCTGGAGTTCGCCAGCGCAGGCTGGCAGGCACTCGCGCGCGGCGTCGGACGCCTCGTCATGCCTCAGGCGCTGTACGCGGTGGACCTCGGCGCCGGCGGCAGCACCGACGGCTTCAGCCGCTTCGGCTATGCGCGGGGCGCGACGATGGTGAAGGTCGCTGCTACCGACAACCAGGTCGCCGTCACGGGCACGAAGGTGCTGCTGGATCCGACCGTATGCTTGACCAGGTTGCATCCCTCGCTTCGGCCGCTTGTGAGCGAGCCGGTGACATTTGCTGTGACCAGCGGTGGCGGGACCGTGGGCGGTGGGGCCTCTGTGATCGTCAACACCGATACGGAGACCGGTTGCGCGCACGCCCAGTGGATCCTTGGAACAACACCAGGGCAGAATAGTCTCCTCGTCACGGCCCTCGCGGACGGGAGCCCCCAGACGTTCACGGCGACGGGGCTTGGCACACTCGTGGTCAGGCCCTTGAGCACTGGACTGACCGCGCAGGGTGTGTCCCTGCCACTCACCCAGACTTCAGGCCTCAGCATGCAGGACAACACGGGCGTTCAGCTCGAGGTCTCCCCTGCGACAGCGGTCACCTGGTCCAGCTCAGATCCAACCGGCAACAAGGCCAGCGTGAACACGACTGGTCTCCTCGCCGTTGTTCAGGGGAACGATGATCCTAATACGGCGAATGGGGGGATCATCACCGCGACCGGCGCCACCGCTGTCGGGTCGATCAAGGTCAATTCGTTCAGCTTCGACCACTTCCCGCGTCTCACGACGCTTGTGTGGCGCCCCGTGACGGGCGCGGCGACGTATGACGTGTTCGTGGAGTTCGCCAACGGGTGCACCGCCGGCACCGCGAACTGCACAACGTGGGCGCCGCTGCTCTCGACGACGACCCCCAACTTAGGCCTTGTGTTCCAGTTTGTCGGAGCGCAACCGGGCAGGTGGCACGTGGTAGCCAATGACGCCAGCGGCGCGGTGATCTCCACATCGGAGCTCGTGTACTTCGTGTACGTCATCTAGG